>NZ_MSDP01000020.1:0-154867 GCF_001937155.1 Salinicola sp. MH3R3-1
AGCTCTTCCGCCCGCCACGGTTCGGGAAGCGCCAGCCAGATATGCAGGCTGCTGGGGCGCGATTCGATGGCATGGCCCGCCAGCTTGCGGGCGGCCAGTGCCTGGCGCTCCGCCAGCAGTTGGCGCTGCTCGTGCGCCAGGGTGTCGACCATGCCGCTGGCCAGCCAGTAATCCGCAATTTCGAAGACCAGCGGCGTCGCCATCCAACTGGTGGCGCGCAGTCTCGGCAACGTGTGATGCATCTGCCCACGGGGCACGCTGAGATAGCCGGCGCGCAGCCCGGGGACGGTCGCCTTGGTCAGGCTGGTGACGTGGAAACTCTGCTGGGGCAGGCGGGCGGTCAACGGGGTCAATCCCTCGGGCTCCAGCAGCGCATGGACGTCGTCCTCGATCAGCCACACGTCGTGACGCAGCAGGATATCGGCCACGACATCGCGCCGGGCGTTCTCCATGGTCGCGCCGGTAGGGTTGAGCTGGGTCGGCGTCAGGCAGACCGCGCGCGGGCGGTATTTGACGATGGCGGCCTCCAGCGCTTCCGGAATGACGCCCTGTTCGTCGATCGCCACGCCATGGAGCTGGAAACCGAGCGTGCGGGCCAGCGCGATCAGGCCGTGGTCGGTCAGCGTTTCCGTCAGCACGATATCGCCATGCTGCACGACCGTGGCGATCGCCAGCATTAGCCCATGGGCGGCGCCGTTGCAGAGCAGCCGATCGTCGGTCTCGCCCGGCACGCCGAGACGCTCCTTCAGCCAGGCGTTGGCGCGTTCGCGCTGGTGCTGAAGACCGGCGATCGGCCGGCAGGCGCCGATGACGTCGGCGTGGGCCGTTTCCGCGAGTTCCGCCAGCGCCTGCCGAAAGCGCCGGTGATGCGATGGCGGGCACACCGGATGGGCGATCGACAGATCGATGGGAGCGGCATCGGTGACCGCCGCCGGCGCTCGCAGATACTCGTTTTCGGAGTCACCTTCGGCATCGCGAATCCAGGTGCCACTGCCGACACGCGCCTGAACGAGACCGCTCTTCTCGGCCTGTTCGTAGGCTCGAGATACCGTCTGCACGCTGACCCCCAGGGTCTCTGCCAGCTCCCGATGCGTCGGCAGGCGCATGCCCGGAGTCAGCACGCCGTGGCGAACCGCCTCGGCGAGGGCGCGGGCGATGGAAAGGTATTTGGGGCCGTGGCCGCCAAGGAAGGGAGTCAGGTCGATTGTCATGATGCAATAAAGCCTTTGACGGCACGCTGAGCGACGATGCTACTATCGTCCTCGATGCATTGACCGATAATTGTCATGAATATTACGGTTTAAATCATGACAATTTCTCACCCGGTCGGCAAGCGGCAGGACATTCGACCCGAGCCCCTCGATGGCCGATGTCTCGATCATTCAGTCCCGTTAGTCGAGTGGCGCCATGTTTCAGGTTTCCTTGCCTTTCTCGCGTGAAGAGTACGCCAGCCGTTTGCACAAAGTGCGCGTTTCCATGGCGAATCGCGGAATCGATGTTCTCGTCGTCAGCGACCCCTCCAACATGGGTTGGCTGACGGGTTATGACGGTTGGTCGTTCTATGTGCATCAGTGCGTGCTGGTGGGCCTGGAAGGCGAGCCGGTCTGGTACGGGCGGCGCCAGGACGCCAACGGTGCCTGGCGTACCTGCTGGATGGACGCCGAGCGCGTGCGCTACTACCCCGACTACTATGTTCAGAATCCGGACATGCATCCGATGGAGTATCTGGCCCAGTCGGTGCTTCCGGAGTATGGCTGGCATACCGGCAATGTCGGGCTGGAGATGGACAACTACTACTTCTCGGGCAAGGCTTACGTCAGCCTGCTCAAGGAGTTGCCACACGCGCAGCTGATCGATGCCACGGCGCTGGTCAACTGGTGCCGGGCGATCAAGTCGCCGCAGGAGATCGCCTACATGCGCACGGCGGCGAGAATCGTCGAGTGCATGCACACGCGGATCATCGAGATGATCGAACCGGGCCTGGCCAAGAGCAAGCTGGTGTCCGAGATCTACCGCGTGGGCACCGAAGGCTGGACCGATGAGCATGGCACGGTCCATGGCGGCGACTATCCGGCGATTGTGCCGCTGCTGCCGACCGGCAGCGACGCCGCCGCCCCGCACCTGACCTGGGACGACACCCCGTTTCGCCAGGGCGAAGGCACGTTTTTCGAGATCGCCGGCTGCTACAAGCGCTATCACGCGCCGCTATCGCGCACCGTCTTTCTGGGCAAGCCGCCGCAGGATTTCATCCGCGGCGAATCGGCCCTGCTTGAAGGGATCGACAACGGGCTGGCGGTGGCCAAGCCCGGCAATCGCTGTGCCGATATCGCGCTGGCGCTGGGCGCGGCGATGGACAAGTACGGCTTCGATCGCGGCGGCGCGCGCTGCGGCTATCCGATCGGGATCAGCTATCCGCCGGACTGGGGTGAGCGCACCATGAGCCTGCGTCCTTCCGACGAGACGATCCTCGAGCCCGGCATGACTTTTCACTTCATGCCCGGCATGTGGATGGACGACTGGGGCCTCGAGATCACCGAAAGCATCCTGATCACCGAGAATGGCGCCGAGCCGCTGTGCAATTTTCCGCGCCAGCTGTTCGTCAAGTAAGCCGGATCAGCTGTTGGTCAAATAAACCGGATCAGCTGTTGGTTAGATAAGCCGCGGCAGCTGTTCGTCAAATATGTGCATTAAACAAGAGTCGCCGGTCGTTGGTGGAACGAGGCCGGATAGCGGGCCTGATGCCCGCCCGGGATCCGCCCCGCCCGGCTATTTTGCTACCTTTCAATGACGCGCCTGTTAGCGATCCGCTGCGGCGCGTCATCCGTTTCATTGAGGAGAGTTCGCATGTCCGTAACCCTGCGTCCCAGCCCGATCAGCGCCACCGTCGACTTCGATGCCCAGGGCGTTCAGCACGGTTTTCTCAAGCTGCCGATCTCCATCGACACCTCCGCCTGGGGCGCGGTGATGATCCCGATCACCGTGGTCGCCAACGGCGAAGGCCCCACGGCGCTGCTGACCGGCGGTAACCATGGCGACGAGTACGAAGGCATCACCTCGCTGCTCAAGCTCGCCAGTACGCTCAAGGCAGAAGACGTGCGCGGTCGCGTAATCATCGTGCCGATGATGAACACGCCGGCGGCAGAAGCGGGCAAGCGAACGTCGCCGCTGGATGGCGGCAACCTTAATCGCAGCTTTCCCGGCGACCCCAATGGCAGCGTGACGAGTCAGATCGCCGACTATTTCACTCGGGTGCTGGTACCGATGTGCGACGTGGCGCTGGATCTGCACTCCGGCGGTCGCACGCTGGACATCGTGCCGTTCGCCGCAGCGCATCGGCTCGACGATCTCGCCCAGGAGCGCGCGAGTCTCGCCGGCGCCGTCGCCTTCGGCGCGCCCTACGCGATGATGATGTTCGAACTCGATGCCACCAAGCTTTACGACACCGCGGTGGAATCCCAGGGCAAGACCTTCGTCACCACCGAACTCGGCGGCGGCGGCACCTCGACGCCGCAGAGTCTGGCGCTGACCGAGCGCGGCGTGCGCAATTTCTTGATTCACTATGGGTTGATGGCTGGCGAGATCGAGAAGCCGACCGAACCCATGATCTACGTCGATATGCCGGATGCCAGTTGTTACGTGCAGAGCGAGCATTCCGGCCTGCTGGAACTGACGGTGTCCCTGGGAGAAATGGTTCAGCAGGGCGACGTGCTGGCGCGGGTCTACGACATGAGTCGCACCGGGGCCGAACCGGTCGAATACCGCGCCCAGCGCGACGGCGTGCTGATCGCGCGGCGGTTCCCGGCCAAGGTCGGAATGGGCGATACCATCGCCGTGGTCGCGGAAGTGGTCGAGTCGCTCGAGCGTGATCAGAACCGATGAAGCTCGATCGCTACGACCTCAAGATCCTCGAGATTCTCAGTCACGACGGCCGCATTACCAAGTCGCGGCTGGCGGAGGCAATCAGTCTCTCCGTCAGCCCGTGCTGGGAGCGGGTCAAGCGGCTGGAGAAAGCCGGGGTCATCGAAGGCTATAGCGCCCGCATCAATCCCGACGCCATCGTCAAGCGCACGCCGGTGTGGGTGCAGATCGAGCTCAAGCAGCACAATGCCGAAAGCTTTGCCCGTTTCGAGCGCATGGTCCGGGAGACCGACGCCGTCGCCGAGTGCGTCGCGGTCGGCGGCGGCGTCGACTACCTGGTCAAGATCGCTGCCGACAGCATCGACGCCTATCAGCGCCTGATCGATGCCTGGCTCGTATCCGATCTGGGTATCGAGCGCTACTTCACCTACATCGTCACCAAGACGGTCAAGCGCGAAGGGCCGCCGGTACTGCCTTCAATATCGGACTAGCTCGTTAGATGGTGTTTGAGCTTTTCGCAGTCATATGAAGTGATCTCGAAAGGGTTGTCATCCGGGTCCTTGAAGTAGAGAGACCACGATAATTCGTGGTCTTCGAGTGTTGGCGGCTGTTTCAAGCATTTTTCGAGATGCTCTTTCCAAGCAATAAATTCCGCAGCATCGACGTCGAATGCGATCGTGGCGTGCCTGTCGCTGGCCGGGCGCTCGAAAAGCGAGAGACAAACAGCTCGCTCATCGTCTGCAATCATCAATGGGCCATCCGCAGTGGCCCACTGCTCGAATTCGGTAACTCGCTTTAAGCCGAGCGTGTCGGCGTACCACTTTTCGGCGGTCGCTCTGTCGAGAACATGAACGTGTATGTGATCTATCTGCTTGAAACGCGGTGTCATAAAATTTTCCTTGATGGCGAGCAATTCAGCATTGAGTGGTGAACGTCTGTTGGATCAAGTCACCGGCGATGACGATGAAGTAACGCTTTTTGAATGGCTTGGCTTTCTATCAGTCGCTCAACCAAGCTCACCGGTGGCTAATTGACGGTCAAGCAAAGCGATGACTCGAGCAGTGAAGCTTATCCCGCCAAAAAAACCGCAACTCCTGACCGGGCTTTCGGAAGAAAGCGTGCCGCAAAGCGGTCGAGACGAAAAGTTTCCTGCTGCCGAATCGATACCATGGTCGCATTCGCAGGATAGGCAACCCGTTCTGCCCCACCGCGCCGACACCCCTGCAGGAGGCGATATGAAACTCAACGATCCCAGACTCTTCCGCCAGTACGCCTATATCGATGGCAAATGGACCCACGGTAGCGAGGGTCGCGAAGAAGCGGTCGTCGATCCCGCCACAGGAGAGACTCTGGGTCATTGCGCGCTGCTGGAAGCGGCCCAGATTACTGACACGGTGACCGCGGCAGAGAATGCTTTCGCCGCATGGCGAGCGATCAACGTCCATGAGCGCGCCGAGAAGCTGCACGCCTGGTATCGCCTGCTGCACGAGCACAAGGAAGACCTGGCGCTGCTGATGACCTACGAGCAGGGCAAGCCGCTCGACGATTCCCGGGGCGAGGTCGATTACGGCGCCAGCTTCATTCAGTGGTTCGCCGAAGAGGCCAAGCGCGCCTACGGCGTGACCATTCCCAGCCATATTCCCAACGCGGCGCTGGGCACGATCAAGGAACCGGTCGGCGTCTCGGCGATGTTCACGCCGTGGAACTTCCCGCTGGCGATGATCACGCGCAAGGCGGGGGCGGCGCTGGCGGCCGGTTGCACGGTGATCGTCAAGCCGGCCAACGAGACGCCATATTCCGCGCTGGCACTGGCCGAACTGGCCGAGCGGGCCGGGATCCCGGCGGGCGTGTTCAACGTCGTCACCGGCGATCCGGCGACCGTCTCCGAAGTGCTATGCAACGACAACCGCATCCGCAACATCTCGTTTACCGGCTCGACCCGTGTCGGCAAGCTGTTGATGCGTCAGAGCTCGTCCAGCGTCAAGCGCATGTCGTTGGAGCTGGGCGGTAACGCGCCGTTCATCGTCTGCGACGACATGGACCCGGATGCCGCGGCGAAAGAAGCGGTCGCCGCCAAGTTCCAGACCGCCGGGCAGGATTGTCTCGCCGCCAACCGCATCTTCGTTCACCGCAAGATCTACGATGCCTTCGTCGAACGCTTCGTGGTGCACATGCAGGCGCTGAAGGTCGGCAACGGCCTGGAGGGAAGCGATATCGGCCCGCTGATTCACAAGCGTGCGGTCGATTCCGCTCGGGGTATCGTCGAGGACGGCATCCAGAAGGGCGCGCGCCAGCTGGGTGGAGAGCGCCCGGCGCCCGGCGAGAACTTCTTCATGCCTACATTGCTGGCTGACATCACCCCGGAGATGCGCGTGTTCCGCGAGGAGACCTTCTCGCCGGTCGCCGGTGTCTGCGCGTTCGACGATGACGAAGAGGTTCTCCGGCTGGCCAACGACACCGAATACGGTCTGGCTGCCTATCTCTACACCTACGACGTGCGCCGGATCTGGAAGCTGATGCGCGGACTCGAGTACGGCATGGTCAGCGTCAACAGCGTCAAGATGACCGGCGCGCCGATCCCGTTCGGTGGGGTCAAGCAGTCGGGGCTGGGTCGTGAAGGTGGCGCTGCGGGGCTCGATGAGTATCTCGATACCAAGTACTACTGTCTGGGCAATATGCCGTCGGCGAGCAATTCATAAGTTTCAGGAATTTCAACGCGGGTATGACACAAGGATCGTTCCGATCGCTGCGCCCGCCCGGATTGCTGCCGTTTCCGACAACGCTCGATAGTGCGAGCACGGCAGCAATCCTCTTCCGGTAAGGAAATCGTATGACCGATACTCGTACCCTGATCGACAACGATCGCCGTCACGTTTTTCATGCGTCCACCCATCTGCGCGATTACGCCCGGGGCGATGCGCCGGGACGCGTGATTACCGGTGGCAAGGGGATCTCCATCGTCGATCGCGACGGCCGCGAGATGATCGACGCCTTTGCTGGGCTCTACTGCGTCAACATCGGTTATGGCCGCACCGAAATCGCCGAGGCGATCTACGCCCAGGCCAAGGAGCTTGCGTACTACCACACCTATGTCGGCCACTCCAACGAGCCATTGATCGCGCTTTCCGAGCGCATTGCCAAGCTCGCCGGCAACGGCTTGAACAAGGTCTACTACGGGCTTTCCGGCAGCGACGCCAACGAGACTCAAATCAAGCTGGTGCGCTATTACCACAACGTCACCGGCCGGCCGCAGAAGAAAAAGATCATCTCGCGTCAGCGCGGTTACCACGGCTCCAGCATCGCCGCCGGCTCGCTCACCGGGTTGCCCGCGTTCCATCAGCATTTCGACCTGCCCATCGAGGGCGTGCTGCATACCGAGGCACCATATTATTACCGCCGGCCCCGGGGCGGTGTAGACAGTAACGGACGTCCACGCGGCGAGATGAGCGAACGCGAATTCTCCGCCTACTGCGCCGAACAGCTCGAAGCGATGATCCAGCGCGAAGGTCCGGAAACCATCGGCGCCTTCATCGGCGAGCCGGTGCTGGGCACGGGCGGCATCATCCCGCCCCCGGCAGGCTACTGGGATGCGATCCAGGCCGTGCTGAAGCGCCACGATATCCTGCTGATCGCCGACGAAGTCGTCAGCGGCTTCGGCCGTCTGGGCAGCGATTTCGGCTTCCAGCATTACGGCATCAAGCCGGATCTGGTGACCATCGCCAAAGGGCTGACCAGCGCCTATCAGCCGCTTTCCGGCGTGATCGTCGGCGAACGGGTGTGGAAGGCGCTGGAAGATGGCACCGGCGAATACGGCCCGATCGGCCACGGCTGGACCTACTCCGGCCACCCGTTGGGCGCCGCCGCCGCCATGGCCAATCTCGATATCATCGAGCGCGAAAACCTGGTGGGTAACGCCGCCGAGACTGGTGCCTACTTCAATGCCCAGCTCAAGAAAACCTTCGGCGAGCACCCGCTGGTCGGTGACGTACGCGGCGAGGGGCTGATGGCGGCACTGGAATTTGCGCCGACCAAGGGCGCGTACGCACCCTTCGATCCGTCGCTCAAGGTCGGTGCCCGGGTCGCGGCCGCGGCGATGGAAGAGAACCTGATCGCCCGTGCCATGCCCAATGGCGATATTCTCGGCTTCGCGCCGCCGCTGGTGATCGATCGTGGCCAGGTGGATGAAGTGATCGCCCGCGCCAAGCGAGCCGTCGACAAGATCACCGATGAGCTGACGCGCGAAGGCAAGCTGAACGCCTGAGTGTTGATGGCACCACGAGACTGCGGCAGGGTGGAAACGTCCACCCTGCCGTTTCCATTTTCTCAATCGGGAATCGCTCAACGATGTCAGACCCCGTGAAGCTTCACGACATCTATCTGGCGCGAAGCCGCATCGCCGGCCAGGCGGCGCGGACGCCGCTGATACTTTCCCAGAGCCTCTCGACGCGCTTCGATGCCGAGATCTATCTCAAGCTGGAAACCCTGCAGCCGAGCGGTGCCTTCAAGCTGAGAGGCGCGCTCAACAAGATCGCGTCGCTGTCGCCGGAACAGCTGGAGCGCGGCGTGACCACGGCCTCCACCGGCAATCATGGCCGCGCGGTGGCCTGGGCGTCGAAGCGGCTCGGCGCCCGCGCCATCATCTGCGTCTCCGAACTGGTACCGGCCAACAAGGTCGCGGCCATCGAGGCGCTGGGTGCCGAAGCCCGGATCATCGGACGCTCCCAGGACGATGCCTTCGTCGAGGCGCGGCGTCTGGTCACCGAGGAGGGGATGGCGCTGATCGAGCCCTTCGACGATCCATTGATCGCGGCAGGCCAGGGCACCATCGGGCTCGAACTGATGGAAGATATCCCTGAGCTCGACCGGGTGCTGATCGGGCTTTCTGGTGGCGGGCTGCTTGGCGGCATCGGGCGCGCGGTAAAAGGCATCAACCCGAAGGTTCACGTGACCGGCGTCAGCATGCAGAAGGGCGCAGCAATGATCGAGAGCCTTGCCGCTGGCAAGCCGGTCGAGGTGGAGGAAGAAGCGTCGCTGGCGGACTCGCTGGGTGGCGGGATCGGGCTCGACAACCGCTGCACGTTCGAGCTGGTTCGCGAGGTGATGGACGACCACCACCAGGTCTCGGAAGCGGCCATTGCCCGCGCCATGCTGCACTTCTTCGAGCATGAAAAGATGCTGGTGGAGGGCGCCGCCGCGGTCGGGCTCGCCGCCATCGAGGAGCACGGCATCGACGTTCGGGGCGAGAAGGTGGCGCTGATCGTCTCGGGCAATGGCGTCGACGCCGAAACCCTGATGCGGGCGAAAACCCTGATCGACTATCCAGAGCGCTGAGCGCTCGAATGATGTTACGAATTCAACCGAATGGACTCAGGAGTCATCCCGATGGAACTCTATAACCGCCAGCAGATTCAGGACGTCGTCAGTCTCGATCACGCCGCTCTCGAAGCCGTCGAGGCGGGCTTTCGCGCGCTGGGCGAGGGCAACGTGGTGCAGCCGCCGATCCTGTCGATGGCGATCGAGGAGGCCAACGGTGAGGTCGACGTCAAGACCGCGCATATCAAGGGCAATTCTCGCTTCGCGATCAAGGTCAGCCCTGGCTTCTTCGACAACCCGAAACTGGGACTGCCGAGTCTCAACGGCCTGATGATCGTGTTCTCGGCCAAGACCGGGCTGGTCGAGGCGGTGCTGTTCGATGAAGGCTACCTCACCGATATTCGCACCGCACTGGCCGGCGCCATTGCCGCCAAGCATCTTTCACGTGCCGACAGTCAACGCGTCACCGTACTCGGCGCCGGGCTGCAGGCGGAGCTGCAGGTCGCCGCGCTCATGCTGGTGCGCGACATCGACACCCTCGATGTCTGGGCGCGGGATGTCGCCAAGGCCGAGGCCTACGCGGCGCGGATGCAGGAAAAATACGGGCTGACCGTGGCGGTACATACCGATATCGGCGAGGCCTGCCGCGAGGCGGACATCATCGTTACCACCACGCCGTCGCGGGAGCCGCTGCTGAGTGGTGAGCATCTACGTGAAGGCGTTCATGTCACCGCCATGGGCTCGGATAGCCCGGACAAGCGCGAGCTGGATACCTCGGTGATGGAGCGAGCCGATCACTACGTCGCCGATACCCGCGCCCAGAGCGAGAACAACGGTGAGCTCAAGGCCTACGCCGGCCACCAACCGCCGTTCACCGTCAACGAGCTGGGCCGCGTGATCGCCAGCGGCAAAAGCCTGCGTAGCGCGGCTTCCCAGATCACCGTCTGCGATCTCACCGGTACCGGCGTGCAGGACACCGCGATTGCCGGTCTTGCGTTGGCGCGGCTGATGGAGTGAATGCCGTGGACCCTTTGACCGTCCGCCTGGCAACGCTGGACGATGCAGAAGCGATCGCGGGAATTCATGTCGATGCCTGGCGCTACAATTACCGTGACCTAATCGACGACGACACGCTGGCCAGAAGAGATTTCGACAGCCGACTGGAAACCTGGCGGCGGGAGCTAGAACTGGGGGCGGAAGTGCTGGTGGCGGTGCAGCAAAGAGCTGTGGTGGGTTGGACTTGCCTCGGGGCGTTTCGACATCCACCTGCGACTCGCCCCGACGTAAGATTGGCGACTCAAGATTGGGCCGAAATTCACGGGCTCTATATCGCACCTTCGTTCCAGCGCTGTGGGCTAGGCTCACGTTTGCTGCGCGAAGCTTTCTGCGTTCTTGAAGCACAGTGCTTTCGTGACGTCGGTCTTTGGGTTCTCTCCAACAATCTGCCGGCTATTCGATTCTACGAAGCCTACGGCTTTCACGATCAGTGTCTGGATCAGGACTTCGAGATCAATGGCCAGCCACTGGTCGAGAAGCTACTGGCGAGATCTCTCGGCGGCCGGGGCGACGTGTGATTCGGGGCGCCCCAGCGCCGAGGCCTTGGCGACGATCACCAGTGCCAGAACGCCGAGCAAAGCGAAGGCGTAGTGCAGCGTGATGAAGTGCGCGGTGAAGCCGATCAGCGGCGGGCCGATCAGAATGCCGCCATAGCCGAGCGTGGCAACGCTGGCAATTGCTACGCCAGGCGGGGTGTCCGGGTCGTTGGCTGCGCGCGAGAAAGCCAGCGGCATGATCAGCGCGTAGCCCAGCCCGAGCAGCACGAAGCCCGCCAGTGTCGCCACGAAGCTGGCGGGGATGACGGCCAGCAGAACGCCCGCGACCGCCGAACAGCCGGCGAGCCGGGCGACATTGACTTCCCCCAGCCGCATGATCACGCTCGTCCCCAACAGGCGCATGACAACCATGGCCGCTGAAAACACCGCGTAACCCAGCGCCCCCTGAGCCTGGGTCGCCGAAGTGACGCTGACCAGAAACAGCGCGCTCCAGTCGGCGATGGCGCCCTCGCCGAGCGCGGCGCACATTGCGACGAGACCGATCCAGAAAAGCGCACCGTGAGGCAGCGGAAAGCGCTTGGCCCCCTTGACTGGCTTGCGAGTGTCCGATGGCCAGCCAATCGCGGCGAGCCAGGTCGTCAGCACCCAGAACACGATGCCGACCAGCGCGAAGTGCGCCAGCAGACCGAGCTCGAACGATGTCGCCAGGTACCCGCCCATCGCACCGGCGCCGGCACCCAGGCTCCACATGGCGTGAAACGTGGACATGACCGGTTTGGCGATATGCCTTTCGGCCTCGCCGGCCCAGCTGTTCATGGTGACGTCCATGCCTCCGTGGCCGGCACCGAACAGACACAGCGCCGCGCCGATCAGCCAGACGTTGGGCGCGCACGCGATCAGGATCAGCGCGATCGTGTAAGCCAGTGCGATGATGAGCGTCGCGCGCGCCGCGCCGAAGGTATCCGAGGCCCGTCCGGCGAGCGGAAACGAGGCGATGGCGCCAGCGGCCAGGGTCAACAGAAGTAGCCCCAATTGGCCGCCATCGAGAGCATGACGCTCGACCACGGTGGGAATGCGTGACGCCCAGGTGCCGAACAGGCCTCCGTTCAAGGCAAACATCGCGGCGACGGCGATCCAGGTCTTGCTGGCGCTAGGCATGCAAACCTTCCCGTTCCGTACCATCGAAAGCATCCATGTCAGCCCGGATCATCGGTTACTGCCACCGTCGAGTTCTCCCGGTGTTTCACCGGCCACTCGGCACCGGCGCGACGCCGGGGCCAGTCGGAGAGCCAACTTGGTGCCATAGCCGGCCGTCGCGCTGGATTAGCTCGTGGGCGCCATCGGGACCGTCGGACCCGGCGGCGTAGCCTTCGATATCGTTCTCTCCGGTCGTGGACTCGCCGGACCAGGCTTGCTGGAAAGGCTCTACCGCGCGCCAGCCGTTTTCGATGGTATCGGCACGCTGGAACAGCATCTGATCGCCGGTCAGGCAGTCGTAGATCAGTGTTTCGTAGCCGGTAGCGGCAGGCAGGTCGAAGAAGTCCTTGTAGGCGAAGCCCATCTTGACGGTATCCATCTCGAGTTCGGGGCCGGGCCTTTTGGCCTGGAAGTCGAACCACATTCCCTCGTTGGGCTGGATCTGGATGATCAGCCAGTTGGAGGCCATCCGCTCCACGTCGGTATTGCGGAACTGGGCGTAGGGGGCCGGTTTGAAACAGATCGCGATCTCGGTATCCCGCGCGCTCATGCGTTTGCCGGTACGCAGATAAAACGGCACGCCGACCCAGCGCCAGTTATCCACCATCACCTTCATCGCGACGAAGGTTTCGGTCTGACTGTCCGCATCGACGCCATCTTCGTCGAGGTAGCCCGGTACCGGCTGATCGTCGAGTTGCCCGGCTTCGTAACGCCCGCGAGCGGAGTTGTGGGCGGCCTCCTCGGGCGTCCAGGGGCGAATGGCACCCAGCACCTTGGACTTCTCGCTGCGCAGAGCATCGGCCCCGAAGGCGGCCGGCGGTTCGATGGCGACCATGGCGAGCAGCTGGAACAGGTGATTGGGCACCATGTCGCGCATGGCGCCGGCTTTGTCGTAGAAAGCCGCACGTTCCTCGACGCCAACCGTTTCCGCCGCGGTGATCTGGATATGATCGATGTAATGGTTATTCCAGAACGGCTCGAACAGCACATTGGCAAAGCGGGCGACGAGGATATTCTGGACTGTCTCCTTGCCCAGGAAATGATCGATTCGGTAGATCTGATCTTCTCGCATCACCTCGAGCAGATCGGCATTCAATGCCCGTGCCGATTCGAGATCGTGTCCGAACGGTTTTTCGACGATCAACCGTCGATAATTTTCGCCTTGTTCGGTCAGTAGTCCGGCCTGGCCGAGTTGCTTGGCGATGTTGCTGAAAAACCGCGACGACGTTGCACAATAGAAGATCGCATTGTCGTTGCCGGAGGCGGCAATGGCATCCTCGATCTGGCGATAAACGGCTTCATCGGTAAAGTCGCCCTTTAGATAATGGATCCGCTGCTCGAACTCGGCCCAGCGCGATTCATCCAGCGATTTGATGCGTCCTTCCGAATGACTGTCTGCCGCCTTTTCGGCGATGAACTGCTTGAGATGAGCGCGAAATGCGTCGTCATCATACTCGGCGAGATCGATGCCGACGATTTGCATTTCAGGGTCGATCAACTGGTCCCGATCCAGATTGTAGAGTGACGGGATCAGCAGCCGCTTCACCAGGTCACCGCCGGCGCCGAAGATGAACATCGTGGTGTTGTCGGCGGCGGGCGTGCGCTCATGTTGCGCTGGCGTCGAATTGGGCACGGACTCTCACCTCGTTACGTGGATTGCCAAAAGCAGGTCGTCTCGTTCGATTCCATCATGGAAGACAATTTGTCACGGAGCCAGTGAATATGGCTCGGCGAGTCCGAGTCGGATCTCCTTTTGCGCCTTCCAACGTGCTGAACCAGACTGGGGCGACATGTCTTTCAGTTCGAACGGAGTCTCGTGATCATGAGCCATAGTTCCCGCCAACGTACTCAAACCTCTGACGGCAACGAGTCGCTGACGCTGCATTTTGGCCACGACGAGCTGGTCATTCGACAACGCTACGAAATCGTGAGCATCGCCAACGATATCCTTGTCGGCGTCTGGTTCGTCATCGGCAGCATCTTTTTCTTCTACGACTCCCTGGCGTACGCGGGAACCTGGCTGTTCGTGATCGGTAGTGTCGAGATGCTGATTCGACCGGTCATCCGCCTGGCGCGACGGCTGCATCTGCAGCGCATGAATGCCAATTCGTCGGCACCGAGCGCCGCCGAACACGACTTCTGACGCGGGCCAGCGAACCCGATCTCGTCCGATATCGACATTGCGCCGCCGCTGGATTGCCGACTAGGCTTGGTCGCGACGAAATTCGTATGACCGCACCACACCCACAGGACGTGGAGGGATTGTGAGCAAACCCGATTCAGGTACTGATCTTGGCAATATGGACGCCGTAAGCCTCGAGCGAATGTATCGATCCGGCGAAGCATCGCCGCTGGAGGCAACACGGGCCTCGCTCGACCGTATCGATCGCTTCAACGGCGCCGTGAATGCGTATGTTTACGTGGATCGCGAGGGGGCGGAGAAGGCTGCCAAGGCGTCGGCGCGGCGCTGGGGGCAGGGCAAGCCGCTGAGCGCCATCGACGGTATCCCGGTGTCGATGAAGGATCTGGCCGAAGTGGCCGGCATGCCGGCGCGTGGCGGTTCGCTGACTTCGTCGGACGCCGTGTGTGAAGAGGACTGCCCGCCAGCCCGGATGCTGCGGGAAGCGGGCGCGGTGATTCTCGGCAAGACCAATACCCCGGAGTTCGGCTGGAAGGCAGTGACCGACAACCGGGTATTCGGCGCCACCTACAACCCTTGGGATACGCGGCTGACACCGGGAGGATCTTCCGGCGGCGCGGCTGCCGCTGCCGCGCTCAACATGGGCGTGCTGCACCAGGGTGGCGATTCCGGTGGCTCGATCCGCATTCCGGCGGCCTTTACCGGCGTCTTCGGGTTCAAGCCGACTTACGGCTGGACCCCGCAATGGCCACCGGCCACCGAGCCGTCGCTATCCCATATCGGCCCGCTGACGCGCAGCGTCGAAGACGCCGTGCGCATGCTCAACGTGATCGGCCGCTACGATTATCGCGATCCTTATGCCACGCGGGGTCAGCCGGCGGATTGGGGCGCCGATCTCGATCAGGATCTGCGCGGGCTGCGTATCGCCTACTCGCCGACACTGGGCTATGCCGAGGTCGACGAGCAGGTCGCCGCCCGAGTGCGCGAGGCGGCACGCAACCTGGAGCAGCTGGGCGCCGAGGTCGAGGAAATTCACCCGGGATTCGAGTCACCGATCGATATCTTCCAGAAGCTCTGGTTCACCGCATCACTGGATTTCTGGTCGAAGTGCAGTGAAAAACAGCGCCAGCAGCTCGATCCCGGGCTGGTCGCCAACGCGCGCACCGCCGAGCAGTGGAGTGCGCTCGATCTGTTCCAGACGCTGGGCCGGAGAGCCAATTTCACCGAATGCCTGGAACGCTTCAACCAGAAGTATCATCTGTTAATGACACCGACGGTGCCGATCGAGCCATTCGAGGCCGGCCATGAGGTGCCGCCGGGCAGCGGTATGCGCGACTGGGAAGAGTGGGCGCCGTTTTCCTATCCGTTCAACCTCAGCCAGCAGCCGGCGGCTTCCGTTCCCTGCGGGTTCACCGACCGCGGGCTACCGGTCGGTTTCCAGCTCGCCGGCGGCAAGCATGACGACGTTCGCGTGCTCCGCGCCTGCCATGCCTATATGCAGGCGCATCCGCCGCGTTTTCCGCGGGTGCCGGACCCGGCGGAAATGGCCTGAGTCAAGGCGATTCACCGATTGCCGACTACGCTTGAACGAGGCGCTGCACCTGTCGTGTAGTGCCTCGTTTCGTCAGTGCCCACTGTTTCACTCTTTTTTATCTCATTCATCGCCCAGTTCATCGGGCCGACGAGGTCGAAGTCGCCGAGAATAGTGCAGCAACGCTTCGGCAGTGTCTGGCCGTGACAGGAGTCGCCTCATGAGTCATCAGAATGTCGCTGAAATCATCGTCGAAACCCTTGCCGAGGCGGGCGCCAAGCGCTGCTATGGCGTGGTCGGCGATACCATCAATCACTTCACCGACGCGATCCGGCGCAGCGATCTCGAGTGGGTGCATGTGCGCCACGAAGAGGTCGGCGGTTTCGCCGCCGGTGGCGAAGCCTACATGACTCGGGAACTGGCGCTGTGTGCCGGTACCTGCGGCCCGGGTACGCTACATTTCGTCAACAGCCTGTTCGAAGCCCATCGTAGCGGCTCCCCGGTGGTGCTGATCGCCTCTCAGGTGGGTACCGCCGATACCGGCGTCGGCTTTCCGCAGGATGTCGATCCCAAGCCGATCTACGAGCAGTGCAGCGTCTTCTGCGAAAGGGTCATCAATCCCGATCAGGTGCGCCGGATGACGGCTCTGGCGGCCCAGGCGGCACTGGCCGAGAACGGTGTTGCTGTGCTGATCGTGCACGGCGATCTGTTCACCCAGAAGCCGAGCCAGGATCTGCCGTATCGCGCCCATCGATTCAACCCGATCACCCGGCCGAGCGCCGAGGAGCTGGTGCCGGCGATCAAGGCGCTCAACGCCGGGGGCAAGATCTCGATTTTCGCCGGCTCCGGTTGCGAGCACGCGCGTAACGAGGTGATGGTGCTGGCGGCCAAGCTCAACGCGCCGGTGGCGTGGACCTCGCGGGCCAAGGATTTCATCGAACCGGACAATCCCTTCGAGGTCGGCATGACCGGCGTTTTCGGCCTGGCCGGGGGTTACCACGCCGTGGCCGAATGCGACACCTTGCTGCTGCTCGGCTGCAACTTCGCCTGGACGCAGTTCTATCCCGAGAAGGCGACGATCATTCAGGTCGATATCGATCCGCAGCAGATCGGCAAACGTCACCCGGTCGACATCGGACTGCTCGGCAGCGTGCGCGATACCTGTGCCGCGCTGGCCCAGATCGTCGACGAGCAGAGCGACACGTCCTGGCTGGAGCGCTGCCGCAAGAGCTACCACAAGGCGCTGGAGCGCGACGCTCACGAGTCCGACGACGACGGCCTGATCCATCCGCAGGAACTGACGCTGGCGCTGGACGAAGCCGCCCACGACGACGCCTTCTTTACCGCCGATGGCGGCAGCCCGATGGTCTGGATGCTGCGTCACATCCGCGCCAACGGAAAGCGTCGGACGCTGTCGAGCCTCGTCCACGGCACTATGGCCAACGCCTATCCGCAGGCGATCGGCATTCAGAAGGCATTCCCCGAGCGTCAGGTCATCGCGATGTGCGGCGACGGTGGCATGACCATGCTGATGGGCGACCTGCTGACCCTGAAGCAGGAGAAGATTCCGCTCAAGATCGTCGTCTTCAACAATAGCTCGCTGGGTTTCGTCGAGCTGGAGCAGAAGGTCGACGGTCTGCTGGACAGCTACACCGATCTCGACAACCCGGATTTCGGGCTGCTGGCGCAGTCGATCGGCCTGTGGGGGCGGCGGGTCGAGCAGGAACATGAACTCAAGCACGCCATCGCCGAGTGGCTGGCCCATCCCGGCCCGGCGATTCTCGACGTCAAGGTCAACCGCATGGAGCTGGTGATGCCGCCTAAGATCGAACCGGGGCAGGTGACGTCCACCGCGCTCTATTCGGGCAAGGCCGTGCTCAACGGCCGCATGAGCGACGTCGTCGATCTGATGAAGAGCAACTTCTGGAAGTAGACGATCCGGCGGTTTTTTTCTGCCGAGCTGGCGGTGGCATCGATGACGGCCGGAGGTTGTCGGTCCATACCGGAGAGGCTGCACAATAAAGGGGCGGCATTATCACTTGCCGCCCCCTTTACACTGGAATTTCTACCGGCAACCGCTAGCCGTTAAACCCCTTCCACCATCATGACACGATAGTCGGCGCCTTTGAGCCGATGCTGCTTGGCCTCCTGATAGGCCGGGCTTTCATACCACGCCAGCGCGGCCTGGCGGTCGGGAAACTCCAGCACCACGGCACCCTCGGCTTCGGGGCCCTCTAGCGTGGTGATATCGCCATAGAATGCCAGGGGCTTGGGAGGGACCTCCCCCCTTGCCTTGCTGGCCTTGTCGGCGTAGATCGCCATCTCCTCGCTATCGAGGGTGGCGTCCTTGATGAAGATCACGTAAGTGCTCATTGAACTACCCCTTTTCGTTGAGTCGTTTCAGCAGGGCCTTCGCGGTTTCGGCGGAGGAGCCCGGGTTCTGGCCGGTAATCAGCAGGTCGTCGGTCAGAACGTAAGAGGACCAGTCAGCGCCTTTGCTGTAGTCGCCACCCTGTGACTTGAGCACGTCCTCGACCAGAAACGGCACCACGTCTGTCAAGCCGACAGCCTCTTCCTCGCTGTTGGAAAAGCCGGTGACCTTTTTACCCTTCACGATCGGCGCGCCGTCAGCGTCCTTCACGTGACGCAGTACGCCAGGCGCATGGCAAACGAGCGCCGCGGGACGGCCGGCCCGCAGGGTACGTTCGATCAGCGCAATGGATGCCTTGTCTTCGGCCAGGTCCCACAGCGGGCCGTGGCCGCCAGGGTAGAAGACTGCGTCGAAATCGTTGCTATCGATATCTGCCAGCACGTGGGTGCTGGCCAGTGCCTTGATGGCCTCCGCGTCAGCGCGGAAACGTTTGACCTCTTCGGTATCCGCCGTCGGGTCGTCGCTTTTAGGGTCCAGCGGGGGCTGCCCCCCCTTGGGCGAGGCCAGCGTGATATCGGCGCCGGCGTCCTGGAAGACGACATAAGGCGCTGCCAGCTCTTCGAGCCAGAAGCCGGTTTTCTCACCGGTGTCGCCAAGTTGATCGTGTGATGTCAGTACCATTAATACTTTCATGGGATGAATGCCTTTGTGGTGGTTACGCAATCGATGACCGCGGGATCCGGTGCTTCGAAGTCGAGGAGGACGAGATCGAGGGGGACGAGATCGAGCGACATGGGATCAGCGCTCGCCGACCTGGATGACGAGTTTGCCGAAGTTCTCACCCTTCAGCAGACCGCTGAACGCCTTGGGGGCATTTTCCAGGCCTTCCTTGATCTCTTCGCGATAGTGAATGCGACCTTCCTCGACCCAGCCCGACATCTCGTTGAAGAACTCGTCGAAGCGGTGACCGTAGTCATCGAAGATGATGAAGCCGCGCACGGTGAGACGCTTTTTGAGAATGGTATCCAGCAGCAGTGGCAGGCGGTCCGGCCCCTCCGGTAGATCCGTCGCGTTGTACTGAGCGACCACCCCGCAGACCGGTATCCGAGCGCTGGTATTCAGCAGCGGCAGGACCGCATCGAAGACCTTGCCACCCACGTTTTCGTAGTAGACGTCGATGCCGGCATCGCAGGCGGCCTCGAGCTGGGCTTCGAAGTCGTCGGCTCGGTGGTCGATACAGGCATCGAAGCCCAGTGTCTCGACCACATAGCGGCACTTTTCGTCACCGCCGGCAATACCGACGACCCGCATGCCCTTGATCTTGCCGATCTGCCCAACCGTCGCACCGACAGGGCCGGTAGCGGCAGCGACCACCAGGGTCTCACCCGCCTTGGGTTTGCCGATATCCGTCAGCCCCATGTAGGCGGTAAAGCCCGGCATGCCCATGACGCCAAGAGCGTAGGAAGGATTCTCGGGCTGCTGTCCCAGGTTGGTCAGGGCCGTGCCGTCCGACAGGGCGTAGTCCTGCCAGCCGCTGTAGCCCAGCACCCAATCGCCTGGCTGGAAATCGGCATGTCGAGATTCGACGACGCGGCTGACGGTGCCGCCCACCATGACCTGATCGATCTTCGCGGGCGGGGCATAAGAGGGTGCGTCGCTCATGCGGCCCCGCATGTAGGGGTCGAGCGAGAGATAGACCGTGCGCAGCAAGACCGTGCCTTCCGTGGCGGCGGGAATCTCGGTCTCTTCCAGGCGGAAGTTATCCTGACGCGGCTCGCCGTGGGGGCGCGAGGCCAGTACCCACTGTCGGTTGATCGTATGATTCTGCGTCATGATGTACTCCTTTCACTTCAATGAATCTGATTCGATTAGACCAGTCGTCTAGTCCCAAGGTAAATAAAAGGGCCAAATCATCGGCCCTGGATTCACTCTCGATTCAGTGACGGCCGAGCAAGCGTCGTGTCGTGCTCAATGCCGACTGCAACGGTCTATCGTCCTGGGTCACCTTAGCCAACATGCTGGCCCCTAGCCACATCTGATACAGCGAGGCGGCCAGCTCTCCGTCATCGTCATCGGCGGTGATTTCTCCATTCTGCCGGGCGCGGGTCAGCTCGCGGGTCAGGCGTTCGATGATTCGATCCGTGCCGTTTTCCAGTACCTGGCGCATCGAATCGGAAAGATCGCTGACCTCGGCACCCAGCTTGACCACCAGACAACGGCTTTGCAGGTCGTGCCCGGTCTGGGTATCCACCCAGCGTTGCCAGTAACGCATCAGCCTTGAGACGGCGGAACTCTCGTCGCGAGTGGCGAGCAACTCATCAAGTTCGGCCAGATAGCGGCTGAAGTAACGTTCCAGCAGTGCGACACCAAACGCCTCTTTCGACTCGAAGTAGTGGTAGAAAGAGCCTTTGGGTACCTGGGCCGCCTTGAGAATTTCATTCAGCCCGACCGCGGAAAACCCTCGGCTCCCCATGGTGGACTGAGCGATATCCAGGATCTGCGTCTTGACGTCGCGGGTGGCTAGTGAGCTGTTCATGCGTCCACTCTAGCCTTGAATAGACCGGTCGTCTAGTGCTCGTTAATCAGAGGTCGCCATGACGGGCGGGTGGAGTCGTCGCTAGCTGGGTGTATCGTTCAGTGTGTCGTTCAGTGTTTCTGCCAGCCAGTCGAGCAGCGCCCGACACGCGTAGCGATCCATCGCTTCTCGGTGGGTATAGACGGCGATCGCCTCGGGTTGAACGAGAAATTCCTCGACCGGCCTTACCAGTTCTCCAGCGTCGATCAAACGCTCTGTCGTGCGTCGCCATCCCAGTGCGATACCGTGCCCGGCCAGTGTCGCCTGCAACATCAGCGGATAGCTGTCGAACACTTTCCCCGGCAGCGGTGACGAGACTTCCTGATCCATGGCCGTGAACCAGCCGCTCCACTCCATCCAGTCGGGCGGTTCTGCGCGATGATGAAGCAGCTCCTCGCCCGCCAACGCTTCCAGCGGAATTGGCGCGTTCCGCGCGGCCGAATGATCGGGACTGCAGACGGGATAGATCGTATCCGCGGCGATAAATGCCAGCGTGTGGTTGCCACTAGGTCTGCCATGCGTCTGCAGGGCGATATCGAACGGGTCGCGTTGCTCGGTCATCGGTCGGGTCGATGTCACCAGCTTCAGATCGATGTCGGGGTGGCGCTGATTGAACGTCGCCAACCGGGGCATCAGCCAGTAGAACGCTTCGCAGAGTTGGCAGAATAGAATCACTCGGGGCGCGCGCTCGCCGCCGCGGAGATCGTCGGCCTGCTGTGCGATCCGGGACAATCCATCGGTGATGACGTTGGCCAGTTCGCGTCCGGCCGGCGTCAGGAAGACGCCGCGGTTTCTGCGCTCGAATAGGGTCGCGCCAAGGTCCTTTTCCAGCGATCGCACTTGGCGGCTGATGGCCGCCTGAGTCAGGCCGAGCTCTTCGGCGGCGCGAGTGAAGCTCTCCCAGCGGGCGGCGGCTTCGAACGGGAGCAGGGTAGCGAGGGGCGGCAGTGAACGGTTCAGCGGAAACATAACCCTGGCTCATGGATAGTGACGCAACCATCGCTGGTGACGGCGGCGGTCGGTGGGGCACGCTCTGGCGGTTGCCACCGACAGGAACCGCCATGAAAGCACCTTCCACGTTTGAAGATAACCCTCGCCGCGGCATTCTGCTGATCGTCGGCGCGGTTTTTCTCCTCGCCCTGGCAGACGCGCTAGTCAAGTATCTCAGCGACAGCCTCTCACTTTGGCAACTATTGGTAATCGCGCCCTCGATCTCGTTGCCGATACTGCTGATAGGCTGGCGGCGTCAGAACGGCAATCTTCCTCGGCGCCTCGATAGCCGGCGCTGGATCGCGTTGCGGAGCCTGCTGCTGCTGGCAATGTGGATTGCGTTTTATGCCGCGCTGCCCTGGATTCCACTGAGCATTGCCGCCGTCGGAATCTACACCACGCCGCTGTTTATCGCGATGCTGGCCGCGCTCACGGGCGAGCCGTTGACGGGGCGACGCTGGGCCGCACTGTGGCTCGGCTTCGCTGGCGTGTTGACCGTGCTGCGTCCCGGTGGGGCGCTGTTCTCGCCAGCCATGTTGCTTCCGTTACTGGCGGCGCTCTGCTATGCCGGGGCGATGGTTGTGACGCGAACGCGCTGTCGCGACGTGTCTCCGTGGCTGTTGGCCCTCGGGCTCAATGTCGCTTTCCTGCTGGCGGGCGTGGTCGGCAGTGTCATCGTGACTGTCCTCGTGTCTGAGACATCATCCGGGTTTCTCACCCGTGGCTGGCAGCGACTCGCTACGGTGCCGTGTCTGCTGGTCCTGCTTTACGCGTTGCTCATGGTGAGCGTCAATACTGCGGTTGCCCGAGCCTATCAGCTTGCGCCCTCGTCGCTGGTGGGAGCGTTCGATTACGCCTATCTGCTATTCGCGACCGGTTGGGGGTTCTGGTTATTCGGCGAGGTTCCCGATGGTCCAACGCTGGTGGGCATGGCGACTATCCTGATCGCGGGATGGCTGATGATCCGTCAGCAAAGCGTTATGATCGCTGGCAAGCGCAGGACCTCAAGCTAGTTCGATAATCAACTACGTTGATAACAAGCGACGTTGATGAAGAATGAAAAGAGCGATGATCTGAGTCGGTTCCAATGGGAGGTCGGGATGCGTAACCACGGTTTTATCTGCGCCACCTGTGGCGTGCAATATCCGCCGAGCGAGACACCGCCGGAACACTGTGAAATCTGCGAGGACGAGCGCCAGTTCGTGCCGGTCGAGGGCCAGCGCTGGACGACGCCAACCCAACTGGCGACCCGTCACACCAACACCTTCCGCCACATGGCGCCGGGGCTGATGGCGATAGGCACCACGCCAAGCTTCGCCATCGGCCAGCGTGCCTTCCTGGTACGAACGCCAGCCGGCAACGTGCTGTGGGACTGCCTGACGCTGCTCGACGAGGCGACCATCGAGATCATCGAAGGGCTCGGCGGGCTCGATGCCATCGTGCTGTCGCATCCGCATTTCTTTTCCACCATGGCGGATTGGGCGCAGGCGTTCGACTGCCCGATCTACGTCCACGCCGCGGACCGTGACTGGGTCACCGTGGCGGATCCTGGAATCGAGTTCTGGGAAGGGGAGTCACGCGAGATACTGCCCGGCGTCGATGTTTACCGTCTAGGCGGTCATTTTCCCGGTGCCAGCGTGCTTCACTGGTCCGAGCATCGGGTCCTGCTGACCGGTGACACGCTACTGGTGACGCCGGATCGGATGGCGTCGTTCATGTGGTCCTACCCCAACAATATTCCGCTCGATGCGGGAACGGTCGAGAGCATCGCCAGACGCCTCGAACCGCTCGACTTCGACAGCGCCTACTCCGCGTTCTGGGGGCGCGAGATCCTGATCGATGCCAAGCACGTCATCGAGGAGTCGGCGCAGCGGCACTGTCGAGCGGTTCGCAGCGAGTAGCGATGTCCAACGTCCTGTCAGCTTCCGGAAGGGGAGCCTGCCTGAGTGTCCCTCTGGTGCGGGTCGGCACCACTGATATCGATATCCACCCCGACCATCATACCGGGGCCGATCAGCTCGGTGGGGCCGTCGTCGAAGCGGATGCGTACCGGGATTCGCTGGGTGATCTTGGTGAAGTTGCCGGAAGGATTGGGATCCGGTAACAGTGCGAACTGGCTGGTCGCGGCGCGGCCGATGACGGCGACATGACCGCTGAAGGTCTGGTCGGGAAAGGCGTCGACGGTGATGGCGACGGACTGACCGGTGCGCAGCGCGCCGACATCGGTCTCCTTGATGTTGGCTTCCACCCACAGCTTCGCGGGATCGTGCATCATCAGGATCGGCTGTCCGGCGCTGACGTATTCGCCCTGGTCGATCAGTGTCTTGTCGACCACGCCGTCGACCGGGCTGGTGACGTGGAGATCGTCGAGGCGCAGACGTTCCTCGTCGCGCTTGGCCTCGGCCGAATCGAGATCGCGCTCGGCGATCTTCACCTGCTGGTGCAGCACGTCGGGGTTGGGCAGCGGCATCTGCGAACCATTGATGAAGCCCACCTGAGCGTTGTCGGCCAGCGCCTGGCTGACTTCCACTTCCTGCTGCGCCTGGGCATGTTCGGCGAGAGCGGCCTGGTAGGCGTAGTAATCCTGATCACGGCGTTGCTCGGAGATCGACTTCTTCTTGTACAGCGTATCGGTGCGCTTGAACTCGCGCTGGGCTTCGGTGAGCCGCGCCTGGGCAGCTTTCTCGGCGGCCTGGCTGGCCTCGAATTGGCGATGCGTCAGATTCATTCCCCCCTTCAGCTGCTTCCCGGCCATCGCTAGGCGGGCCTTCTCGTAGTCGAGCTTGGCGCGCTGGGCGGCGACATCGGCTTCGAGCGAGGCCAGCCTGCGCTCGTCGGGCTTGCTGTAGAGCGTGGCGACAGCGTCGCCTTGCTCGAGCGTATCGCCCTCGGTGAGCGTGAAATCGGTGACCCGACCGTCGAGACGACTGCTGACGGTGACCTGGTCGGTCATGACGCGGGCGTCCTGGGCGCTGACATGGGATAGACGGTGCGCGATCGCCAGCCCGATCCAGATCAGACACAGCACCACGACGATGGCGAGTATCAGCAGTTTCACGCTGCGGGGCAGGCGACGCTTGGCGGGTCGAGGGGAATCGGCGGTCATGGCGTGAACGGGTCCTTCAAGAGTCGGATGAACGAAAGGCGGTCAGCAATATCAGGCGCGGGACATGCCTCGCCAGCGGCTGAGCAGTATCGACGGGATCACCACCAGAAACAGGCTCCCGATCAGGATCCAGAAGCCGTCCTGATAGGCGTATATCGAGGCCCAGATCGCCTCGATGCGGCCCATCAGATAGCCGGCCATGGCCGGTTGGTGGGTTTCCGGTACGCCGAGTCGGCCCACCATCTCGGTCAACTGGCCCAGCTGCTGACGGGCGATGGCGTTACCCGCGTTGACGCCGGCATTCAGGAGCTGGCCGTGATAGGCGGTCTGACGATCGAGCAGGATGACCAGCCCCGCCGTGCCCAACGCGCCTCCCAGCTGCAGCGCAAAGTTGATCGCGCCCGAACCATGACCGGTGAGGTGGGCGGGTAGGCCGGCAATGGCGTTGGATAACGTAGGCGGCGGGAACGAGGCCATGCCGATGGAGAGAACACCCATCGCCATGGCGAGATAGACGAACGAGGTATTCCAGTCCATCTGCGCCATCAGCCATACCGAGAACAGCGTGCAGGCGAGGCCGGGCAGCGTGATCCAGTGCGGCGGATAACGATCGCTCAACCAACCCACCAGCGGTACCAGAATGCCCAGTACGGCGGTGGAGGGCAGGAATATCTGGCCGGCCGTGATCGGGCTGTAGTGCAGCACCCCCTGCACGAATTGTGGCAGCAGGTACATGATGCCGTAGAAGGTGCCGCCGAACAGGCACATCGCCAGCGTGCCGACGACGAACAGGCGGTTGCGGAAGATCGCCAGCTCGAGCAGGGGGTGCCTGGCGCGATTCTGCCAGGCGATGAACGTGGCCCCGCAGAGCACCGACACCAGTATCAGCTCGGGAACGCGAGGATCGTACCAGCCCCAGCGCTGGCCGTTGGAAAGCGCCGCGAGCAGCGAAAACACGGCCACGAACAGCAGCACCACACCGGCCCAGTCGAAGGGTGGGCGCGGACCCTTCTGTTCGCGGGTGGGCAGGAAGAACAGACCCATCACGATCGCGGCAGCGCAGATGGGCAGCGTGACGAAGAACACGTAGCGCCAGGTGAAATGTTCGACCAGCCAGCCACCGACGACGGTCGCCAACGTCAGCGGCAGGCCCAGGCACATGCCGTACATGGCGGTCGCCATGCCCCGCCCCTCAGGCGGATAGACGGCGAACAGCGCCTGCATGGCGACCGGGCGAATCAACCCGGTCATGCCGCCCTGGACGATCCTCGCCGCCACCAGCGCCGCCATGCCCTGGCCCAGGCCGCCGAGGATCGAGGCTGCGATGAACGTCAACAGTAGCCCGACGAAGGTGGCTCGCTGACCGACGGCGGCCACCAGCCACGGCGCGACCAGCAGCGATACGGTGGTCGAGGCCAGAAAGCCGGTAGACAGCCACTGGACCTGCGAGTCGCTCATGCCGAAGGCGCCCTTGATGTAGGGGATGGCCACGTTGACGATGGTGATCGACATGCCCAGCGCCACCAGGCCCAGCATCACGGTCAACGTCACCCACAGCCGATAGCGTGGACCGTAGCGCTCGAAAAGCTGCTCGACCTGGGTCATGCGTCATCATCCGAAGTATCGATGGCGCCGGCGATCCGATGGGTGAAAGGCAATGGGTATCCTTGAACGGTGCAGGAGGCAAAAATGCAGCTTGCAAAGATCGGGCGATGAAGGAAGCAGGCGAATCGATAACGCGTCTATTTTTTGCTCGCTAAGCGATTATCCCGACTTGGTTGTATGACTTTCAAGGTGCTTGCGACTAAGGTCGCACGATAACCGGCTCTCGCGCGAAGAACGAAGCGGTGGCACTCGTCGGACGCCGAATCGGGCCTTGGCGGCGGCATCGGTTGCCGTGGGGATCGTCTACGCTAGAGACTCACGTTCACCGACGGCGCTGCCATACGGTCATGATCTATTTCCCGTGGCGTCGTGTTCTCGAAAGCTCGTGTTCTCGATATTCGAAAGGAGGTATTGCATGTCCATGCCCGATTCTCCCGTGTGGTTGATCACGGGATGTTCCACCGGTTTCGGCCGCGAACTGGCCAAGTTGATCATCGAGCAGGGCGGGAAAGTCATCGCGACGGCGCGTTCCCGCGAGCGTGTGGCGGATCTGGTCGAAGGCGCCGAAGATCGCGTTCTCGCGCTGGCGCTGGATGTCACCGATGCGGCGCAGATCGATGAGGTCGTCGCGGCGGCGAACGACAAGTTCGGCCGGATCGATGTGCTGGTCAACAATGCCGGGTACGGCTATCAGGCTTCCTGCGAGGAGGGCGAAGAGAGCGCGATTCGAGCGCAGTTCGACGCCAACGTCTTCGGTCTGTTCGCGGTGACGCGAGCGGTGCTGCCCGGCATGCGCGAACGCCGTGCCGGACACGTCATCAGCATCAGCTCGGTGGCCGGCTTCATCGGGTTTCCAGGTTCCGGTTACTACGCTGCCAGCAAGCACGCGGTGGAAGGCTGGTCGGATTCGCTCAAGGCCGAGGTCGGGCCGCTGGGTATTCGCGTCACCTGTGTCGAACCGGGGCCGTTTCGCACCGATTGGGCCGGACGCTCGCTGCAGCAGACGCCAAGCAAGATCGACGACTACGCCGAGACGGCCAAGGCGCGCATGGCAGGAACCAGCAGCAACAGTGGCAAGCAGCCGGGCGATCCGGTGCGTGCCGCTCAAGCGATGATGGATCTGGTCGCGCAGCCGCAGCCGCCGCGTCATCTGGTGCTGGGGGCTTGGGGTGTCGACAAGGTGATCGAGAATCTCGAGGAGCGGCTGGCGGAGATTCGCGAGTGGCGAGCGGTCGGTGAAGCGACCGACTATCCGGGCAAGTGAACGCCGTCGGAAACAGATGACCGGAGCGTAGGCAACGACGTTCCCAACGACAAACGCCCCTCAATGGAGGGGCGTTTGTCGTTGACGGGTGGGCGTTCACGAATAAGCGTTGGCTTCACCTTGAGCGGCGGGGTGCGGATTGATGACCCGCGAGCCGCGGAAGCCGTAGAAGGCGATGAACAGATAGCAGATCAGCGGCAGCACGAAGGCGTGATGAATGCCAACGGTATCGGCGATCGCGCCCTGAGCCACCGGCAGGATGGCGCCGCCGACGATCGCCATGATCAGCAGGCTCGACGCCTTGCTGGTCAGCGGGCCGAGCTTGGCGATACCCAGCGTGAAGATGGTCGGGAACATGATCGAATTGAACAGGCCGATGGCGACGATGCTCCACATGGCGATATGACCGGAGGTCAGCATGGTAGCGGCGGTCAGCAGTGCCGCAACGATGGCGAACACGCCCAGCATCAGGCTGGGGCGAATCTTCTGCATCAGCGCCGAGCCGATGAAGCGACCGATCATGGCGCCGCCCCAGTAATAGGCAACGTAGCTGGCGGCGCTGCTTTCGCTCATGTTGCCGATGTCCGGCAGCGAGATGTAATTGATCAGGAAGCTGCCGATGGAAACTTCCGCACCCACGTAGGCAAAGATGCCGATGACGCCGAACAGCACATGCGGGTGACGCAAGGCCTGAGCGGCAGTGACGTTCTCGGTGGGGCTATCGTCGCGGGCCTGATCCTTGAAATTGGGCAGCTTCCACAGATAGATCACCACCGCCAGAACAGCGAGTACACCGGCCAGCAGCAGGTAGGGTAGCTGCACGCTCTGGGCCTGCTGAACCTTGTAGGCCATTCGGTCGGCGCTGGACATGTCGGCGAGCTCACTGGCCCCCAGCACCGCGGCGCCAAGGATCAGCATGCCCCCGAAGTACGGGGCCAGCGTGGTGCCCAGCGAATTGAACGCCTGGGCCAGATTGAGCCGGCTCGAAGCGGAGCCCTCGGCCCCCAGCAGACTGACATAGGGGTTGGCCGCGACCTGCAGCATGGTGACGCCGCTGGCCAGCACGAACAGCGCGGTCAGAAACAGCGGATACGAGGGCGCCCGCGCCGCCGGATAGAACATTACCGCGCCTACGGCGGCGATCAACAGTCCCAGGCTGATGGCGTTCTTATAACCGATCCTGGCGAGCACCTTGCCCATCGGCAGCGACATGATGAAATACGCGCCGAAGAAGGTGAACTGGATCAGCATGGTCTGGGTGTAGTTCAGCGAGAAGACCGCTTTCAGGTGGGGAATCAGAATGTCATTGAGACAGGTGATGAAACCCCACATGAAAAAGATCGTCGTGACGACGGTCAGCGCGCTGCGGTAATTGGGTCTGTGCGTTTCGGACATGTTCGGAGAATCCTGTGATGAAGTGTCCAGAGAATGGGCCGTTGCCCCGACGTTGATCGTGTCAGCGCGCTGGCTGGACAAGATAATGCATTAAGCGAGGCGGCTTATAAAGCAGCTGTTCATTATTAGAACGGTAATGGAATGCGCCATACGAAGGCGCGAACCTGGGTCCGGGACCTCGCTTGTTGAAGTCGCCGAACGTTTCTATACCTGAAGCGATCTTCGAAAGAACGCGACCACTCGATCGCGGACATATCGCGGAGACAGATAGCCGAGACATCGCCAAGGAGGGCAATAATGCTGATTTTCTGGTCATGGATCTTTCTGCTGCTGGGTATCGCGACGGCACTGATCATTGCCGTCGATGTTTTGAAACGCCCCCAGCCCATGGCGATCATGAATCTGACCTGGCCGATTACCGGGCTCTACATGCCGGTGTTCGGATGGTGGGCCTATCGCCGAATGGGCCGAGCGCCGACTAAATGGGAGCAGGCACATCAAGCCCACGAACAGCACGGCGGCCATGAACATCACGGCGGTGACAAACCCAAGTGGCAGAGCGTCTTCGTCTCCGCCACCCACTGCGGCGGCGGCTGCACGCTTGGTGACGTGGTGACGGCCCCGATCGCCACGGCCACCGGCTTCGCCCTGCTGGGCTCCGCGGTGCTGGGGCATTTCGTGCTCGCGTTCATCGGCGCCTATCTGTTCGGCGTGCTGTTCCAGTATTTGCCGATCCGCGCGATGAGCGATTCGAGCCCCGGCGACGCGCTGAAAGATGCGATCAAGGCCGATACCTTGTCGCTGATTGCCTTTCAGATCGGCATGTACGTCTGGATGCTGATCGCGCTGTACGGTTGGATGGGGGAGATGAACGCGTTCACGGCACCGTTCTGGTTCATGATGCAGGTCGCGATGCTGATAGGCTTCGCCACGTCCTACCCGGCCAATTGGGTGCTGATCAATCGCGGCATCAAGCACGGCATGTAGTCGGTTCAGCCTCTTGGGGCTAGGTCCTCCGATCATCGATCAATTCGGCTAGTACGCGCCGGATTTCGCCGTCCGCTTCTTCGTCGCCGAGCCGTTCATAAAGCGCGGCGAATCCTTCGAAAACGCTGCGTCCGGCGGCATCGGTGCCGCCGGGTGCGGCCGCGTCGAGGAAATCCGCAATTTCACGCATTTCCGGATGCCAGCGCCAGGCCTTGGGCAGCATGGCCGGGACGCCGCGGTCGATACGCGTGATCACTTCCGGTAGGCTCCGTTCCAACTCGCCGCGCAGTGCTTCTCCGGCACCGCTGCGGCCGGCGGCCAGCAGCATGATCGTGGTCAGCGCCGTCATGCCTTTGTTGATGCCGGCAAAGCACATCTTCAGCGCGGAAGCGCTGCCGATCTCTCCCTCCAGCACGCGAACGTCCAGACCGTGATCGTTCAGCCTCGCCAAGGCAGAGGCGCGTTCACCGGCGACGTAGATGCGGGGCATTTGGGTCTCGGAAGGAGGTGGGCCGATGATGCCGCCATCAACGAATGTCGCACCGCTATCACGAACGACACGTTCCACGCGGGCCAGCGTCACGGTACTGATGGCATTCAAGTCGCAGTAAGTCGGTGGCCTTTCACTACCCGCCAGCAGCGGCGCCAGTTGCAGGGCCAGCGCTTCGGCTTCAGCTGGCGGCACCACGGAAAGCAGCAGATCGGCCCGCATTAGTTCGGACAGGGTGGCATCACGCATTCCCGCCTGATGGGCACGTTCGACGCTGCGCTCACTGCGTCCCGTCAAGGAGGTCAGGACCTCGACGCCGTGATCCGTCAGGCGTCGAGCGATAGCGGCACCCATGGCACCCGGAGCGATCAATGCAACGCTTGGCGTCATCACGCGCCTCCTTCCGTCGAGTTTTTTTGAGTTCGTTGAGTTCGGCTGATAAGCACTATCGGTCGACGGATCGCTACCGAGCAATAGTACCTTGGGTAAGGTGCCGCAGATTGGCGGCTCTGGTTCTGTTATTTTTCAAGGCTCCTTCATCGCGCCCGGCTTTTGCGGGCGCTCGCTCATCAGGTGGCCGCATGGCTCTGCGTTCGCGTATGCGATCTCTTCTTCCTGCATCGATCGTCGATTCGGCCCTGCCCTGGGGCGCGCTGACGCTGCTGTGGCTGGTCGGTCTGTACATGCGCTTACCGATCCTGATCGCACCACCGCTGGCCGGGGAGATCGCCGAGTCGCTGTCGCTGGGCAGTGCGGCGGTCGGGGCGCTGACGACGGTGCCTTACGTGGTGCTGGCGTTGAGCATGATGCTGGCGGTCCGATTCGCCCGGCGTATCGGCATGCTGCAGGCATTGACGCTGGCGCTGGCGATCGTGGCCCTGGGCTCCGCGGCACGGGGGCTGACGCTCTCCGCCCCCGTTCTGTTCACGGCGTCGGTCGTCATGGGTCTGGGGCTGGCGGTGATGCAGGTCACGGTGCCCGCGTTGCTGCGGGATTGGACGCCGAGCCATCTGGGGCTGGGCAGCGCGATCTATCTCAACGGCATGACGGTGGGCGAATTGATCGGCGCGGGAGGCACTCGCCCCGTCGTGCTGGCGTTGGCAGGCGATAGCTGGCAGTGGGCGCTGCTGTTGTGGTCGTTGCCGGCGCTGGTGATCGTCGCGTTGCTGGCGATGCGTCTTCGCCAGAGCTCGCGACATCGCAAGGTCGCGGCCGCATCCGAGACGGTGCCTTCCCGTTCGATGTCGTTGCGCTCGTCACGGGTATGGCTGATGGGCGTGCCGCTGGCGGCGTCGATCGGGATCTTCATGGCCACCAACGCCTATCTTAGCACCGTCCTCGACGCTCGCGGGGAGGCTGGCCTGCTGACGCTGGCGCTGCTGTTCTACAACGCCAGCCCCCTGGCGGCGTCGCTGGTCATGTTGTGGCGGGGGCGCCGCTGGATCACCCGCCGTCGGCCGCTGGGGATGTTCGCCGCGCTCGGGGTGCTGGGGCTGGTCGGTTTTCTGGGGATGGAGGGCTGGCCGGCGCTGATCGCGCTGGTGATTTCCGGTTTCGGCATTACTCTGGAACTCACGCTGATCATGGCGTTGCCGCCGTGTCTGGAACGCGGGGAGGCGGTGGCCTCGCTGACCGCCGGCATGTCCTTCGTCGGCTACTCCCTGGCCTTTGTCATGCCGATGGTGGGCGGCTGGCTCGCGGAGGCATACTCGAACCCGAACCTCGCGCTGTGGCCGATGCTGCTGTTCGCCGGTTTGAGTCTTTTCGCGGTCTACCGGATGCCGCTGTCGGCGAGCCCGAATGGCGAGTCCGAATGATTAGCCCGAATGACGAGCCGGCGAGCGTCTCCTAAGCTGTTTGTCGAATCGATGATCCAGACTCAGGGAGAACACCATGGCGACGCCGCAACCCGAAACGCACACGTTCGACGCCGATGAGGCCAGCGGCTTTCCCAACTCGTCGCTGCCGGTGTTGATCTACCGTCAGGTTCTCGACGCCTCCGAGTCGGATCCGGCCGCCGGTTTCGAGGCGCTGTTCGCTCGTCACCAATGGCCGCCACAGTGGCGCTATGGGCTCTACGATTTCGATCATTTCCATTCCACCGCGCACGAGGCGCTGGGCGTCTTCCGTGGCCGAGCGCATATTCGCCTGGGCGGCCCCAACGGCCGCGAGCACGATATCGCTGCAGGCGACGTGCTGGTGCTGCCGGCGGGCGTCGGTCATGCCTGTCTCGAGGCCAGCGATGACTTCACCATGGTCGGCGCCTATCCGCCGGGGCAGTCGTGGGAGGTAGAGCGCGGAGAGCCCGGCCAACTCGATGCCGCCCGCCGCCGGGTGGCTGCGGTCGCGTTGCCCGACGACGATCCCGTCGGCGGGGCGCTGTTGTCGCTATGGCGCGGTCATCATTAAAAAGGCGCCAAGGCAAGGGAACGATAGCGGAAGGGCATCGCGTTGAAATCGGGCCTTGAGCTTGAAGGATGTGACTTTCGTCTATAGTTTCCTGTGTGATTAGCAGCCTACACTTTTCTCGAGGAACACTCCGATGTCCGATTCTCGTTCCATTGCCGTGCTGGGCCTGGGTGCCATGGGCCATGCCTTCGCCGCCAATCTCCTGCAAGCCGGCTTTGATGTAGCGGTTTGGAACCGCTCTCCCGGCAAGGCCAGCGGCCTCGTCGAGAATGGCGCGCGCCTTGCCGAGTCTCCCGCCGATGCGGTGGCTCAGGCCCAGGCCGTAATCACGATGCTCCCCGACCTCACGGTGACGCGGGATGTGCTGTTGAGCGACGACGGCGCGCTGGCCGCGATGACGGAAGGCGCGATATTGATCCAGATGGGCACGCTGGGCGTGGCCGAAACCGACCGGCTGATCGCTGAAGTCGGTGACGCGCGCAGTGACGTCGTGTTCATCGACGCGCCGGTTTCCGGCACCAAGGCGCCGGCGCAGCAGGGTAAGATCGCCATTCTGGCCAGCGGCGATCGTGATCGCGCGGGCACCGTGGTCGAGCCGGTCTTCGAGGTGCTGGGCAACAAGACCCAGTGGCTGGGACAGGCCGGGCAGGGCGCGCGGATGAAGGTCGTCATCAACGCCTGGTTGATCTCGATGATGCAGGGCATCGCCGAGACCGCACAGCTTGCCGATACGCTCGGCTTCACCACCGACGATCTCTGGCAGGTGCTCGAGGGTGGCCCGCTGGCCACGCCCTACATGAAGCTCAAGATGGACATGATCGCCAGCGGCGAATTCGATCCGCAGATGGCGATGCAGTGGGGGCTGAAAGATCTCGGGCTGGCACTGGAGGCGGGCGACGACAAGGCGCTGCCGTCGCTCTCCCATATCCGCAATCTCTGGTTCGATGCTGTCAATGCAGGGCATGGCGAGCAGGATATTGCGGCGATCTATGCGTTTCTGGAAACGTATCGCCGCTGATCGATCGGCGCTCACAGACTGACTCTCGGCAGCATACGACCCCTGAACTCGCTAGGCCTGGATCGATGAAATCCAGGCCCGGCGAGGTTCGCGTCAGATGCTGAGGCCCGTCATTTCGTCCACGCCGAGGTGCACGTTCATGTTCTGTACAGCGGACCCGGCGGCGCCCTTGCCGAGATTGTCGAGCCGCGACACCAGGCAGACGCGCTCTTCGTTGCCGAACACGAACAGATCGACGCGATTGGTCTCGTTGGCGCCCTGCACGTCGAAGAATCCGTTGTCCAGATTGTCGAGGGCTTCGAACGGCCACACTCGGACGAAAGGTTCATCGGCGTAGTGCGTGCGGTAGGCATCAAGCAGATCTTCCGCCCGGGTTCCCGCGCCAAGATGAGAAAGCTGCAGCGGCACGCTGACCATCAGACCTTTCAAGAACGGGCCGACGATCGGTGAGAACACCGGCGGCTGCACCAGCCGGCCATGCTGTTGCATCTCCGGCAGGTGCTTGTGGCCGAGTGCCATGGCGTAGGGGCGCGGCGCGCTCAGGCGGTCGTCGCCGTTGCGCTTTTCGTCGAGAGCGGCCTGGTACTCGGCGATCATGGCCTTCCCGCCACCGCTGTAGCCGGTCAGCGAGAACGCTGAGAGCGGATAGTCCGCCGGCAGCAGCCCGGCATCCACCAGCGGTCGAACCAGCAGGATGAACGCGCTGGCGTGACAGCCGACGTTGGCGATGCGCTTGCTGGCGCGAATCCGATCGCGTTGGCCGTCATCCAGCTCCGGCAACCCGTAGACCCAGTCGGGATCGGTACGGAAAGCGGTGCTGGCGTCGATCAGGCAGGTGTCCGGATTCTCGACCATCGCCGCGGCTTCGCGGGAGGCCGCGTCCGGCAAGCACAGGAACGCGACATCGGCGGCATTCAGCAGCCGCGCGCGCTCGACCGGGTCCTTGCGCCTGTCGCTGTCGATACGCAGCAGTTCGATATCGTCGCGTGCCTGAAGATAATCGAACAGCCGCAGGCCGGTGGTCCCTTCCTGTCCGTCGACATAAACCTTGAATGAGCCCTTGGATGCCATGAGCGTGCTTTCCTGCCGTGGGTCTTTGACGATGTCGTGATCGCGATATTGTGCGGTTTTCGCGTCAGGTTGTCATGCCGTCGAGCGGCCGGGCCGCCAGCCGGGATTCGCCCTGGCACTCCTGGGCGCAGCGTTCGATCCGTCGGCACGCCTCGCGCAGACGCTCGGCGTCCACGGTCAGGCTCAGCCGCACGAAACCCCCAGCGGAAGGGCCGAAAGCCTCGCCCGCGAGTACCGAGACCCCGTGTTCATCGAGGAGACGATCGGCGAAGGCGTGCGTGCTGAGACCGGTGGCGCGGATATCGATCATCATGAACATCCCGGCGGCTGGCGGCAGCGTGGCAACCACCTCGCTATCGCGTAGCGTCTCGACCACCGCATCGCGGCGCTGGCGGTAGGTCTCGCGCATCGTGGCGAGTGCCGCCGGTGGCTCGTCGAACGCGGCGATGGCGGCGTCCTGAATGAACGGCTGACAGCCGTAGAGCATGCAGAGCGCGAGATTGACCAGATGCGACATCAACGCCGGCGGGCCGACGACCCAGCCGAGCCGCCACCCAGTCATGGCGTGGGATTTCGACAGACTGCTGATCACCACAGTGCGCTCGCGCATGCCCGGCAGGCGATCGGGGCTTGCGTGCTCGCCCTCGAAGATCAGATCGGCGTAGACGGCATCGACGATCAACCATAGATCTCGCTCGCGACACAGCGTGGCGATCGACTCCCACATCGCCGGCGTCAGGCACTGGCCGGTGGGATTGTGCGGGCTGTTGATCAGGATCGCCTTGGTACGCGGGGTGATCGCCGCGGCGATGTCGGCCGTCCGCGGCTGGAAGCCCTCGTCGGCAGGCAACGGGACCCAGACCGGCACGGCGCCAGTGGCCTGGACCACGGCTTCATAGGTGACGTAGGCCGGTTCGGGAATAATCACCTCGTCATCCGGGTCGAGCAGGCACTGCGCCGTGGCATAGAGGCCGCACTGCGCGCCGGCGAGCACGGCGACATTGTCCGCGCTCGCGTCTGCGTGGCCGCCGTGGGCACGGTGAAAGGTGGCAATACGCTCGCGCAGCGCCAGCTTGCCCTGTACATCGGCGTAATGAGTGGCGCCGCTGCGCAGACTGGTCACGGCGGCGTCGACGATGGAGGGCGGCGTGTCGAAATCGGGATCGCCCACCGACAGGATGATGACGTCTTCACCGCGGGCCTGGCGCGCCTTGGCGCGAAAGTGGATGTTCCAGGCGCTGGCGCCTTCGCCGGCGATGCGCTGTGTCAGGGCGGAATAGTTCATGGCGGTTCCCAGGTCGCGAATCGAAAGCCTACTGATAACAGAGCAGACTAACGGTTACGCGTCCCGACGAACAGCCGCCGGATGGCGAGATCCCGTCCGGCGGCTGGCAGTCGCTCAACCCTGATCCCGAGTTCTCGGGCAATCTGGCGGATTTATCGCAGGCTGGCTTCGACGGCGTCCAGCGCCGGTTGGCCATCGCGCGTCTTGACGCCGTCGAGGAACTCGGCAACTCGCTCGGGATGATCCTGCAACCATTGGCGGGCGACATCCCTGGCCGAGCGTTCCTGACGCCCGTAACCGTCGATGAATTCGCTCTGTTCGTCAGCGGTCAGCGTGAACTGCTCGAGCAGCTTGAGCAGATTCGGATTGGCCTCGGCGAAGTCCTTGTTGACGATGGTGCGCACGTCGCTCTTGCCGTTGTCGGGGCCGTAGACGGACTCAGGATCATCGAGAATGTGCATGTCGTAGGCCGGCGCCATCCAGTGCGGGGTCCAGCCGTACCAGACGATCCAGCGCTTGGCCTCATAGGCCGCTTTCACTTCCGACAGCATGCCCGGCGTCGAGGAGTCGAGGATCTGCCAGTCGCCTAGGCCGTAGACGTCCTGGTCCTGCGCGTCATGAATGAAGGTGCTGACCGTCGAGCCGGATTCGATCGAATAGAAGCGGCCGTCGAAGCGGTCGCGATGTGCGTCCAGGTCCTCGGCGCTGTGGATCCCCGCGTCGTAGACGTAACCCGGCACCGCGAAGCCCATCCGCGCGCCGGTGACGTTGTTGCCGAGATCCTCGATCTTGCCACTGGCCATGGCCTCGTCATGGCTCTCCTGCTGGGCCGGGATCCAGCCGGCCAGGAACACGTCGCTATCGCCGGTCTGGAGCGTCTGATAGCCGACCGTGCTGCTGACCTCCTGGGTCTCGCTGTCGTAGCCGAGCGGTGCGATCAACTGGCTGAAAACCTCGGTCTTGACGGTGACGCCGGGCCACGGCGGAACGACGAAATTGACGCTGTCGGCCTTGTCATGCTGCGGGCTCTGAGCGAAAACCGCCATCGATACGGTCATCAGCGATAGCGGCAGTAGCGTGGCGGCCAGAAGCGCGGGGCGCAGTGTCATGGTGACTCCTCGTCGTTGTGTAGAGTAGGTCGTTATGTAAAGCAGATCGTTGTCGTGAGAGCTGGTCGTTGTTGTGAAAGCAGATCGTTGTGAGAGTAGGTCGTTGTTGTGAGAGCAAGGCGTTACGGCCAGCCAGCGCTGGGCTCAGCCGGTCGCCACGCTGGGCAGACCTTCGCCTTCGTACGGCGGGCGCGCCAGCACCCGCTCGAGCAGCGGGCGGAAGTGCTCGAGGGGAAGCGTGTCGTAGTCGGGATCGAACGAGGTCTGGTCCCACTCGTCGCAGAAACGCACCGTGCGTTCGTAGCCGGGATGACCGCGGTAGTCGTCGCGAACGTGGCGGTCCAGGCCGTAGAAGTGGCGATAATGATAGCCCTGAAACAGCTCGTGATGACGAATCATCCACACGTTCAACGGGTCGATGAACGGTTCCAGGATCGCCGCCGCGATCTCGGCGTGATTGTCCGGCGCCAGGTCGTCGCCGATATCGTGGAGCAGGGCGCAGACGATGGTTTCGTCGTCGGCGCCGGCGCGTTCGGCGCGGGTCGCCGTCTGCAGGCAGTGGGTGTAGCGATCGACCGGATAGCCGTGGGTATCGCCCTCGAGGCGCAGCAGATGCGTGACGACGCGCTCGACGACGCCTTCGCGATAGTCACGAAAGTGCGCGTCGATCTCGCGCCAGTCCTCCGCCTGGCTGTTATCGAAACGGGTGAAGTTGGCGCTCATGCGGACTCCTGCAGCGAAGATGAAGGGGCGTCGGGCTGGTGGATCGAGGGCTGGCGGCGCAAGATCAGGCGTCGGCTGGCGGTGGTATCGCGATCGACGTAGCCCTGGCGCAGATGACGAACGCCCTGGCTGAGCCGGAACGCGGTTCGCCCATGCAACAGCCGGTAGTTGTCCATGATCAGCATCTCTCCCGGTGCCAGTTTGGGGGTCAGCGTCAGTTCTGGGTCGGTGATCAGCGCGAAGAACGCGCGCCGGGCAGCGTAGTAACGCTCCAGCTGCTCGGGCGGCAGCGGGGGGATGCGCTCGGTGCGATTGTTGTAGCGCACCCGGACCACTTCGCCCCGGCTATCGAGTTCGATCAAGGGGCCTTCGCTTACCAGATGCGCGCTGTCGTCGACGTAGCGGAACCGCGTCGAGATCCGGGTCAGGCAATCAAAAGCGTCGGGATCTTGTCGACGCAGCCGCTCGGCGGCCATGAAGCCGTCGGCCAACGTGCTGTCGCCGCCGCTATCGGCGTTGCTCAGGCAGTGCAGCCAGATATAACCCGGGATCGGATCGCGGTAGGGGTTGTCGGTATGCGGCTCGAGCCCGCGCTGGGTCATGGTCAGATCATAGGCATCGGCGATCGATTTGACGTCGGCGATGCCGCCCCAATTGGTACGGCGCAGTGGCCCCAGGCGCTCCACCAGCGGCATCATCCCGTCGAGCGTCAACGGCACGCCGCGGACCTTGACGAAACCGTAACGCTCGAGCGATTCCAGCATCGCGGCCAACGCCCCGTCATCCTCGAGGGCGCGCTCGAAATCGGCGCTGGGCAGTTCGGCCAACGATGCATCCCAGTGTTCGTGGATCACGTCCGACGACGCGGGAACAAGGTCGCCCAGGGCAAAATCGGCGTGATGGCCATCGCTGAACGCGAGATGGATCCGGTCGCCGCGGCAGCTCGCCTCGACCAGTGCCAGGTCCAGCGGCAGCGCCGCGGCCTCGATCAGACGCTGACCGGTGCGCGGATCGAGGGTCTCGGCATCCGGCGAGCGCTCGCGCAGCCACAGCGCGTGGAGCCGCGTCTCCCGGTTATCCACGATCACTCTCAACTGGCGGGCGTGGGTTTCCGGAATGATCTCGACGAAAACGTCCATGGCGACATCTCTTGGTGTCTCAGTGTGTTGACACCCTATGAGGTATGACGCGAGGCGATTTGAGTTTTTTGGCCGTATCAGCGAGGATTTTCGCCATGACCGATCATCCGACGCCGCAATGGCTCTATCCGCGCCCCGACCTGCCGCCCGTGCTTTCGCCGGACGAAGCGGACATCACGGTCAATCTCTGGCTGCTGCCCAAATTCTCGATGCTGACGCTCTATTGTCTGCTCGAGCCGCTGCGCGTCGCCAACCGATTCGGTCGTTCGCTGTTCGCCTGGCGGCTGTTCTCCAACGACGGTGAAGCGGTGACCGCCAGCAACGGCGTGACCGTCGACGTCGACGCTGCACTGGGTGAAACGCCAATCTTCGATAATCTGTTCGTCATCGCTTCCTATGAAGCCGAGGCGACCGTAGCGCCTTCACAGTGGGTCGTGCTGCGCCGGGTTGCCGCCCACGGCGGGCTGCTCGCCGCACTCGACACCGGCGCCTTCATCCTGGCGCGAGCCGGATTGCTGGAAGGCTATGAGACGGCACTGCACTGGGAAAGTGCCCCGGCGTTCGTCGAGGAGTTTCCGACACTGGCACTCAGCGATGCGCGCTACCGCTTCGATCGACAGCGCCTGACCGGTGGCGGCGGGGCGGCAAGCCTCGACCTGATGATGGCCTTCATCGAGCGCGAACACGGCGCCAATCTGGTGACTGCCCTGAGCCGCCAGCTGGTCCATTCCCGTCTCGAACCACGTATCGACGATGAGCGTAACGTCGATATCGGCTCGGCGTATTGCCCCCGCAGCGTTCGCCGGGCGGAAGCGATCATGGAGGACCATCTGGCGCAGCCGTTGACGATTCCCGACATATGCCAGCGAATCGGCCAATCCCAGCGTCAGCTCAACCGACTCTTCCAGCGCTACCGGGGCGAGACGGCGAAAGGGCGCTATCTCTCGCTGCGTCTCGACCGCGCCCAGCAGATTCTCGCCGATAGCCGTACCAGCGTGACCCAGGCCGCGCTGGCGGCCGGGTTCGGCCAGCCCGCGCATTTTTCCCGGGTCTATCGCGAGCGGTTCGGGGAGTCGCCACGAACCACGGCACAGCGTGGCAAACGCTCGCCGTGAGCGGGGCGTCGTTTCCGATTAGCGGTCGCTGCTTGGAGTTAGCGTGCGTCGTTGCCGATTAGCGGTCGTCGTTCGGAGTCAAGTTCGCGGCGTTTCATGGCAACCGATGCGCCGGTTCGGCACCCACAATGGGTCCATCGCAACGCACCATCCGGTGCGCTCAACCATTGCTCCGGGCTGCTGACGGCTCGGGGTCGGACCGAGAGGTTATCTTATGAACCGCGACGTCATTTTGACCTGTGCCGTAACCGGTGCCGGCGACACTGCCGGCAAGCACCCGGATCTTCCGGTCACGCCCAAGCAGATCGCCGACAGCGCGCTGGACGCCGCCCGCGCCGGCGCCAGCATTGTCCATCTTCACGTGCGCGACCCGGAAACCGGCGGTGTCAGCCACTCGACGGATCACTTCCGTGAAGTCGTCGAGCGTATCCGCGAATCCGACGTGGATGCGGTGATCAACATTACCGCCGGCGGCGGTGGCGATCTCTTTCCCGAGATTCGTGACGGCGTGATTCACGGCCTCGAAGGTACCGATCTGCAGACCGCGGCCGAACGTCATCATCCGGTGGGCGAGCTGCTGCCGGAGCTGTGCACGCTGGACTGCGGCAGCCTCAACTTCGGCGACATGGTCTATCTCAACACCGCCGACTGGCTGCGCGAGCATGCGCGCCTGATCCAGCAGGCCGGGGTCAAGCCGGAGCTTGAGTGCTTCGATCTGGGCCATGTCTGGTTCGCGCGTCAGCTGGTCGAGGAAGGCCTGATCGACGGCGATCCGCTGTTCCAGCTCTGCCTGGGCATTCCCTGGGGCGCCGAAGCCGATACCGAAACCATGCTGGCGATGCGCAACAAGCTGCCGGAAAACGCGATCTGGTCGGCTTTCGGCATCGGTCGTCAGCAGTTCCCGATGGCGGCGCAGTCGATGATCATGGGTGGGCACATGCGTGTTGGCCTGGAAGACAACCTCTACCTGAGCAAGGGCGTCTTCGCCAGTAACGCCCAACTGGTCGAGCGCGCAGTGACGATCGCCGAAAACCTCGGCGGCAAGGTGCAGACGCCGGCGCAGACGCGGGAGTCGCTCGCGCTGCGCAAGCCCTGAGAGGAGGTTTACAAACTGCCTGCGCTCGACAATACGGCGTTAAAATCGGCCTTAAAATGCTCATTTACCCCCGTGTAAACTGGAGCGCCAGCCCGGTCCGTTTTTCGGCCGATTTTGCCTTGTCTTGTCCTCGCTCGCCGACTTTGTAAACCCCCTCCGGCTGCTTGAACCTCTAGCGCGTCGCTCGCTTCGCCCATCGCGATCGCGCGCTCGATGCCGCCGAGCGTGCGGTTTCACATCTTCCCTTATTCCCGCGAGGTATCCATGACTACTTCCGAACTTCCCCGCAATGTCGCTGTGATCGGTACCGGCGTGATCGGCAACGGCTGGATCGCCCGCGCCCTGGCTGCCGGCTGCCGGGTCACCGCCTTCGACCTCGACCCCGCCGCACCAGAGCGCACCCGTGCGTTCGTCGAGCGCGCCTGGCCGTCGCTCGAACGGCTCGGGCTGGCCGATGACGCCGACCCGCAGGCGCTGACCTTCGTCGATTCCCTGGAGGCCGCGGCAGAAGGGGCCGAGCTGATCCAGGAGAACGTGCCGGAACGGCTGGCGCTCAAACACGACGTGCTGAGCCAGCTCGACGCGTTGGCGCCGCTGGACGTGGTGATCGGTTCGTCGACCTCGGGTATCAAGCCGAGCGATCTGCAGTCCGCCTGCACCCGGGCCCCGGGGCGCGTGATCGTGGCGCACCCGTTCAACCCGGTCTATCTGCTGCCGCTGGTGGAGCTGGTGGGTGGCGAGCACACCGCGCCGGTGGTGATCGAGCGCGCCCAGGCACAGTACGCCGCACTGGGCATGCGCCCGCTGGTGGTGCGTCGCGAGATCGAAGGCCATGTCGCCGACCGCTTGATGGAAGCGCTGTGGCGCGAGGCGCTGCATCTGGTCAACGATGGCGTGGCAACCACCGAAGAGATCGATGCCGCCGTGGTCTACGGTTGCGGCCTGCGCTGGTCGTTGATGGGAACCTTCCTGACGTTCCATCTGGCCGGCGGCGACGGCGGCATGCGCCACATGCTTCACCAGTTCGGCCCGGCGCTGAAACTGCCGTGGACCAAGCTGGAAGCGCCGGAGCTGACCGAGGAGCTGATCGATAAAGTCGCAGATGGTTGCGAGCATCAGGCCGCCGGGCGCAGCGTCGCCGAGCTCGAGACGCGCCGCGATGCGTTCCTGACCGAGCTGCTCGAACTGACGCAGAAATACTGGCCGGAAGCCGAAGGGCTCCAGGGCCGGATTTAATGAACGAGACGGATTTGATGAGCGAGGCGCCTCTGATGACCACGATTCCGGATGATCCGCTGTTCAAGACCCGGGTGCAGGACGCCTGGGTCGACTATAACGGCCACATGAACGATGCCGAATACGCCCGCGTGTTTTCGCTGGCGGTGGAGGCGTTGATGGATCGCGTCGGTCTCGACGAGGCGGGTCGCGCCGAGCACGGCTACACGATCTATACCCTCGAAACCCATCTCTGCTATCGCCAGCAGGCGCATCGCGGCGAAGCGCTGAGCGTGGCGCTGATGCTGCTCGACAGCGACGCCAAGCGCCTGCACGTGCTGTTCACGCTGACTAACGCCGATGGCGATACCCTTGCGACCAGCGAGCAGATGCTGATGGGGATCGACATCGAAAGCGGTCGCCCTGGCGCCTTCCCCGAGCCGGTGGCCGCGAGCGTCGAGGCGCTACCGAAAGCCGGAGACGAATGGCCGAAGGCAGCCGGCCGCAAGATCGGGATCCGGCGCTGACCGTTTCCCCGGCTGTTTGAAACACCATCGACCCCGCTGGAAACAGCGGGGTCTTTGCGTTTTGGGAGGAATGGGTCGGGCTCCGGGCTCAGGCGTCTTCCAGCCGCGCCTGGCGCTCGGCGCGCTTCAGCATGCGCAGGCGCGAGCGAGCCTCATCGCGTTCCAGATAACACCCTTGCAACCAACGACTGCCGCCCTGGCTGACATCGAAGGCGTCCCGGGCGTGGAGCAGGCGCCGGTTGTCAAAGATCACCAGATCGCCGGGAGCGTAGCTGAAGCGCAGCGCGAACTCGGGCTCGCGTAGCAGACTTTGAAGCGTCATCAGCGCCGCGTAGGCGGGTTCCACGTCGTCGAACGGTGCCATCAGCGGGCCGCGCAGGAAGTCGGCGATGCGGACTTCATCAAACTCGCCGCGAGCATCGAGCTTGATCATCGGATCGAACCAGACGTAGTCGCTGGTCCTGGCGGTATTGGCATAGCACCAGCGCACCCGGGTCAGCGTGGCAAAGTGCGCCGGATGACGTTCGCGCAGCGCTTCGGCCACGGCAAATCCGTCCATCATCACTGCTTCGCCGCCGACGGTATCGTTCTCCAGGCAGTGCAACAGCTGTAGACCCGGCTGGTACTCCCGCGTCGGCAGATCGACGTGGGGCGGCAGGGCGAGCGAGGTGTAAGCGTTGGAATCCGGATCCGGCTTGGCGCGGACATCGAACAGATTGCCGAAATTGGTCGGTCGCGGCGGGCCGATTCGCCGGGCGATGGCATCCAGACTGCCAGGCGCCGTGGGCAGATTGCGAAGTCGGACCAGCCCCTCGCCGATCACCGCCTCCAGCGCCTGTTTCGGCAGCGAGTCGACGCTCGTCGCGTCGTGATCTCTTTCCATCCAGCCGGTCGCGTCGAGCGTGGTCGGTTCCTCGCGATCCGACCCCAGCCACAGCGTCCGTGGCACCAACGGGAGCTCGTGCTCGACGAGGTTGGCGTAATCGTGGGCTCGCAGCCAGCCGGGGTGGAACGATAGCCGGCGTCGTTCGGGCAGGAAGTCGATCGTGATCGCGCCATTGGCTTCCAATTTGGCGTGCTCGATCGTGGGCCATGCCTCCAGCCGGGAAAGATCGAGGATCCGCTCCCGCGTCGCCGGATTCACGGTGCTGTCGTCGGCGGCGTTCTCGCGCAGCCAGATACTGTGATAGCGGCTCTGGCTGCCGTCCTGCCAGGTCACGTTCAAGATCTGCGGATCGTGATCGATCGCGGTGATGGCGACCTCGACCGGCCAGGCGTCGAAATCCGGAGTGGCGGGCAAAGGCTGAGATCGAGACTGGGTCTCGGATTGAGACGAGACTCGAGAATGGTGCAGGGATCGAGAGTCGGGATCGGCTGACATGGAGGCTCCGGAGGCTCGCTGATAGGAATCGAATCAGCGTGGCCGATGAGCCGGTGGCGAAATTGACCTAAAACGCCATTTTTTTGAGGTTATTGGCCCTAATCCGCGTCAGGCATTGGAAGTTCGGCACGCCTTCGCGAGGCGCTAGGCGGTTGTCGAGAGTGCTGGCGATAGGCGCGCGAGAAACTCGAAGCCGAGCTGAAGCCACAGGCCAGGCCGATGCTCAGGATGTCGCGGTCGGTCTCTTCCAGCAGATGTCTGGCGCGGTCCAGACGCAGTTCGAGATAGTAATCCCGCGGGCGCTTGCCGAGTTCGTCCACAAACAGACGCTGGAGTTGGCGCAACGACAGGCCGATCCGCTCGCTGAGCGCCGCCATCGATAATGGCTGCTCGAGATGCTGTTCCATCAGCGCGACGGCATCGACCAGCGGACGGCGATGGGTGCCTAGCCGTTTTGCCAGTGGAAGCCGTTGATGGTCCTGGCGCGGGCGCAGGCGGGCGTGAATCAGCTGTTCGGAAATATCGTCGGCCAGGGCCTGACCGTGACGGCTGGCGATCATGCTCAGGGTCATGTCCATGGCGGCAGCGCCGCCGGCGCAGCTGAACCGGCGAGCGTCGATCTCGAACAGCGATTCCACGGCATCGAGCCCGGGAAAACGTTCGCGGAAGGCCGGCAGGCTTTCCCAGTGGAGAGTCAGACGATGGCCCTCGAGCAGCCCGACCTCCGCCAGTATCAGCGGACCGGTGTCGATGCCGCCCAGCAGGCAGCCTTCGCTGGCCTGGCGATGCAGCCATTGCGAGAGCCGGCGCGAGTGGTCGCGTTCGGGTTCGAAGCCGGCGCAGACCGCGAGCGTCGGCAAGGAGGGCGCATCGGAGAGCCCGCAATCGACGAGCAGCGTCATGTCGTTGCTGGCGGTCACCGGCTGACCGTCCTCGCTGATCAGCGTCCAGCGATAGAGCTCCTGACCGGCCAGTCGATTGGCGATCCGCAGCGGCTCGACCGCCGAGAAGAACGCCATCATCGAAAAGCGCGGAATCAGCAGAAAGCCCACCGGCTCGGGCAGTGGTCCAACGTAGTCCAGACGCATGATGTGGCTTCCCGGCGTTATCGGACACTACGGTGAGGGTGTCTATGGATTTTGCCATCGTGGCGCGCTCATGGTGACAAAAAAAATCGCAGGAAACACGTCGGCATTCGTCAGCGGCATCATGCTGCAAACGGGAGTGCGACAGGCTGATCGGCACGACCAGCGTCTAACGGCGCGGACGCCGGAAACTGGCTACGCTGCAGGTATGATCAATTCGACGGTCGACACGCGCAGGTTCTCGACCCGCCGCTGGCGGTGCCTCGGCTGGCTCGTCTGTCTGTTGGCGGGTTCTTTGCTGGCGCTCGCGGTACTCGCACAGTCACCCGACACGAAGCAGGCGCTGGTGCTGACCCTGGATGACAGTATCAATCCGGCGACGCGGGATTACGTCGAACGCGGCATCCGGCGGGCCGAATCGAACAACGCCGAACTGCTCGTCATCGAACTCGACACGCCGGGCGGGCAGGTCGAGTCGATGCGCCGGCTGGCCCAGACGATCCTCTCCGCCAAGGTGCCGGTAGTGACCTACGTCACGCCCAGCGGGGCGCGGGCAGCCAGTGCCGGCACCTACCTGCTCTACGCCAGCCCCGTAGCGGCGATGGCGCCGGGAACGCATCTGGGTTCGGCAACGCCGGTGACGTTGGGTGGCGAGGGCGAGGATACCAATAGCCAGGCGATGCACAGGAAAATGATCGAAGATGCGGTGGCCACGATCCGCGGCTACGCCGAGCGTCACGGGCGTAACGCCGACTGGGCCGAGCAGGCGGTGCGCGAGGCAGCCAATCTCAATGCGCAGGACGCGCTCGATCGCAACGTCATCGACGTGGTGGCATCGGATCTCGACGATCTGATGGCGCAGCTGGACGGCAGGCAGGTGGCGCTGGCAGACGGCGTCACGACGCTTTCGACTCAGGACATCGAACGCGTTCGCGAAGGGCCGGATTGGCGCACGGCGCTGCTGTCGCTGATCGCCAATCCCGTCGTGGCTTATGGCCTGCTGGTGATCGGCTTCTACGGGCTGGTATTCGAGCTCGCCAGCCCGGGCACCCTGGTGCCGGGCGTCGTCGGCGGTATCAGTCTGCTGGTGGGGCTGTTTGCCTTCCAGGTGCTGTCGATCGATCTGGCCGGGCTGGGATTGGTACTGCTGGGTCTGGTGATGATTGTCGGCGAGGCCTTTCTGCCCAGCTTCGGGGCGCTCGGTGCCGGCGGCATCGCCGCTTTCGTGATCGGGTCGGTATTGCTGATGGACGAAGCCAACAGCGCGGCGGCATGGCCGCTGATCGGCGGCACCGCGCTGATCGCCGCCGGTTTCCTGCTGTGGGCGGTGATGCGCTTGATAAAGGTGCGCCGACGCGTCCCGTTGACCGGTCGCGAGGAGCTGATCGGTGCCGAGACCGTGGCGCTTGGCGATTTCTCTGCCGGCCGCGGCAAGGTGCTGCTGCATGGCGAGCGCTGGCGGGCACGGGGTCAGGCCGACATCCACAAAGGCGACCGGCTGCGTGTCACGGCACTGGAGGGACTGACAGTCACGGTGACACCGCTGGCCGATGGCGACATCGAGTGTTTCGACGATGACCACGAGAAGGGGACGACATGATATTCACCTATCTGGTACCCGTGATACTGCTGATTCTGCTGTTGCTGGCCTCGGTCCGGATCCTGCCGGAGTACCGCCGCGGCGTGGTGTTCTTTCTGGGTCGCTTCCAGGACGTCAAGGGGCCGGGGCTGTTCTTCCTGATCCCGGTGGTTCAGAAAATGCAGGTGGTCGACCTGCGGGTGATCACCATGGACGTGCCGGAACAGGACGTGATCTCCCGGGACAACGTCACCGTGCGGGTCAATGCGGTGCTCTATTTCCGTGTCGTCGATCCGGAGCGGGCGATCATCCAGGTCGAGAACTACGTCAACGCCACCAGCCAGCTGGCCCAGACCACACTGCGTTCGGTGCTGGGCAAGCACGATCTCGACGAGATGCTCTCCGAGCGGGACAAGCTCAACGACGACATCCAGGAGATCATCGATACCCAGACCGAGGCCTGGGGAATCAAGGTGGCCAATGTCGAGATCAAGCACGTCGATCTCGACGAGAGCATGATCCGCGCGATTGCGCGCCAGGCCGAAGCCGAGCGCGAGCGGCGGGCCAAGGTGATCCATGCCGAAGGCGAGCAGCAGGCGGCCGAGAAACTGGTCGAGGCGGCCGACATCATGTCGCGCAATCCGGCGGCGCTGCAGCTGCGCTATCTGCAGACCATGAGCGACATGAGCAACAAGAACGCCTCGACGATCGTCTTCCCGCTGCCGATGGACATCATGGAGGCGTTCAAGACGATGAAGGGATTCTCCGGCGCGGCCAAGCCGAAGGACGAGTGATCGACGCCGACGGACGCTTTCCGTGACGAGGCGAGCGTGTATCCTGAGCGCATTCTCAATCGATTGAACCGGAGTCTCGCTTGGCTACGTCACGCTCCCATTTACCCCGTCCGCCTTCCGCGCTCGCCATCTTCGATCTCGACGACACGCTGCTCGACGGCGACTGTACGCATCTGTGGCTCGAGTGGATCATCGAGTGCGGCTGGGTCGAGGACGGCGAAGCTCTGCTGAACCAAATGCGCGAACACGACAAGCAGTACCACGCCGGCACGCTGAACATGACCGATCATCTGCGTTTCTCGCTGGCACCGCTCGTGGGTCGCTCGCGCCGGAGCGTTCGCGAGCAGGTCGAGGCCTTTGTCGAGGCGTCCGTTCGCCCGCGCCTGATGCAGGAAGGGGTGGAACGTCTGCAGCAGCATGGCCGGGATGGCCATGCCACCCTGGTGATTTCGGCCTCGATGCATCATCTGGTGGAACCGATCGCCCATGCCGTCGGTGCGGACGGGGCGCTGGCCACGTTGCCCGAGTTCGATGCCAGCGACCGCTTCACCGGCGAACCCACCGGCATTCAGACCTACCAGCGCGGCAAGCTCGACGCCTTCGAAGCGTGGCTCTCCAGCCACGACACCGGCTTTGCCGAAGGCTGGGAAACCTGGGGCTACAGCGACTCCTTCAATGACCTGCCTTTGCTCGAATTCGTCGATCATCCCCACGCCACCCAGCCGGATGCACGCCTTCGCGAAACCGCCGAAGCGCGCGGTTGGCCGGTTCTGCAGTGGCGCTAGGCCAGCTGATGGCAGCATTGCCCTGTCGCTAATCGTCCCGATTGAGATAACTCATGAGGAGTCACCGTTGCGCGTCTGGTAACTGGGGTATATCTTGTCAACCGTGGTTTAACTTGATAACCAAGGCTCGGTTGTCTTGATGCGCCGGTAACTTCCAGAGGCCAATGTGTCGAATTCCCTGACCGAATCCCGCGACGAAAGCTCGCTGGCGCCGACCAAGGCGCGCAGGCGTTCGGCGTTATCCCGCTTCCTGCCGTTCTTTGGCCCGGCGATGATCGCGGCGGTGGCGTATATCGATCCGGGTAACTTCGCGACCAATATCGAAGCGGGTTCGCGCTACGGCTATGTCCTGCTGTGGGTGGTGCTGTGGGCCAACCTGATGGCGATGCTGATCCAGACGCTGTCGGTACGGCTGGGCCTGGCCACCGGCAGGAATCTGGCGGAGATGATTCGCGAGCGCTACCCGCGGCCGCTGGTCTGGTTCTACTGGGTGCAGGCCGAGCTGGTGGCGATCGCCACCGATCTGGCCGAATTCCTCGGCGCCGCGCTGGCGTTCAATCTGCTGTTCGGCATGTCGATGCTCGAGGGCGCGCTGCTGACCGGCGCGATCACCTACGCGGCGCTCTACATGCAGCGTTTCGGCTTCCGGCTGCTGGAAATCATCATCGGCAGCATGCTGCTGGCGGTGGCTGCCGGTTTCGTCATCCAGATCATCATGGGGCGTCCCGAGGCCGCGCCGGCGCTGGAAGGGCTACTGGTGCCCGGCTTTCCGGACGGCTACGCCGTCTTCCTGGCCGCCGGGATTCTGGGCGCGACGGTGATGCCTCACGTCATCTATCTGCACTCGTCACTGTCGCAGCGCCGGGTGGAGGTCAAGACCGACGACGAGCGCCAGCGTGCCATGCGCTACTACCGCTGGGACGTGATCATCGGCATGGGCATCGCCGGTATCATCAACCTGTCGATGCTGGCGCTGGCCGCCTCGGTCTTCTTCGACAATGGGCGTACCGGTGTCGCCACCATCGAACAGAGCTATCAGCTACTGGCACCGCTGATGGACCGCGATCTGGCGAGCACGCTGTTCGGCTTCACCTTGCTGATGGCCGGGTTGTCCTCGTCGATCGTCGGCACCATGGCGGGGCAGGTCGTGATGCAGGGCTTCGTCGGCTTCACCATTCCGCTGTGGCTGCGACGGCTGTTGACGATGCTGCCGGCCATTGTTGTCATCATGCTGGGCTTCCCGGAACAGCAGGTTCTGGTCGCCAGCCAGGTGGTGCTAAGCTTCGGCATTCCCTTCGCGCTGATCCCGCTGATCCACTTCACGGCCCAGCATCGGCTGATGGGCAATCTGACCAGTCGCCGCTGGGTGACCGGGTTGGGGTGTCTCATTGCCGCGATCATCATCTTGCTGAATGGTTATGTGTTGGCCTTCGAGTTGCTGTAGGCTTTCAGGCACGCGCGCGGGCGAACGCTGCAAAGGTACCCGTCGCCGATCATTCTGCCCGTCGATGAGAACACCATGCCAGGAACGCCACGTCCCCGTTATGCGCGCTTCGAGCGTACGCGTCTCGACCACCAGCAGGAGCTGGTGGAAGATTACGTCGAAGAGATCGCGCAGCTGCATCGCGATCACGGCGAGGCGCGCGCCAGCGACCTGGCCGAGCGGTTCGGGGTCAGTGCCGCCGCGGTTTCCAAGGTGATCGCCCGGCTCAAGCGTGACGGTCTCGCCGAGGCGCGGCCCTATCGCGGCGTCTTTCTGACAGAAAAGGGCGCCACGCTGGCGGCGAAGGTCGAGGCACGCCATCAGCTGGTGTTGTCGACGCTGCTGGCGCTCGGCGTGCCGCCGCATGTCGCCGAAGCCGACTCCGAAGGGATCGAGCATCACTGCAGCGATGCTACCGTCGAAGCCATGCAGCGATTTCTGGAAGCGCACAACCGCTGAGCCGGCGAGTTGCCGTCGACCGCTCCAGCGTTGACCTGGCGATGCCAGCATTCCGTCTGGGAACCTTCCGACGTTAGTGGTAGAATCTCGCTCGCTAAAATTCTCGATCATTCAATGACGCGCTCGACAAGGTCGATCTCATGCAAGACCGATTCGGTTACACCATTGCCGGTATGACTCCACCCTAGCGTAATGCCCCCCTCGGCGTGCCTCATGCGCGCGCTTCGCTGTCACCGATACCGCTGTATCGGCGAGACGGCATCTGCTTGTTCGTCCGATTCCATTCAACATTCTTGCCGCGACTGCGTGGCCGTTCATCGACTGCACTCTGTATCGTCGCTCCGCTGACCTTCGGCGCGATGACAGGTGACCATTTCGCTTTATTCGATCGAGCGGATGGGTAACGTCGCTGGCGGACCATCGCGGCCTATGACAGGGAACTGCCCATGTTCGAAATGATAAAAAGACACTGGTTATCCAACGTCCGTGCCGACGTGCTGGCCGGTGCCGTCGTCGCGATGGCGCTGATTCCGGAGGCGATCGCCTTTTCGATCATCGCCGGTGTCGACCCCAAGATCGGTCTCTACGCGTCGTTCTCGATCGCGGTGGTAATTGCGTTCACCGGCGGCCGGCCAGGGATGATCTCGGCGGCGACAGGCGCCACGGCGCTGCTGATGGTGACCCTGGTGCGCGACCACGGCCTCGAATACCTGCTGGCAGCGACGCTGTTGACCGGGGTGATCCAGATCGGGTTCGGTTACTTGCGCCTGGGCGAGCTGATGCGCTTCGTGTCGCGCTCGGTGGTCACCGGGTTCGTCAACGCGCTGGCGATTCTGATCTTCATGGCCCAACTGCCGGAACTGACCAACGTCACCTGGCACGTCTATGCGATGACCGCCGCCGGGCTCGGCATCATCTATCTGTTCCCGTACCTGCCGGTCATCGGCAAGATGCTGCCGTCACCGCTGGTCTGCATCGTGGTGCTGACGATCGTCTACATGGTCAGCGGCATGGACATTCGCACCGTGGGCGACATGGGCGAACTGCCCGATTCCCTGCCGGTCTTCCTGTGGCCCGACGTGCCGCTCAATCTCGACACCCTGATGATCATCCTTCCGTATTCGCTGGGTATTGCCGTCGTGGGTCTGCTCGAGTCGATGATGACGGCGACGATCGTCGACGAATTGACCGATACCTCGAGCGACAAGAATCGCGAGTGCAAGGGGCAGGGCGTCGCCAACATCTTCTCCGGCCTGCTCGGCGGCATGGCCGGCTGCGCGATGATCGGTCAGTCGGTGATCAACGTGAAATCCGGCGGTCGTACGCGTCTATCCACTCTGATCGCCGGCGCGTTCCTGCTGATCCTGGTGGTCTTCCTGGGTGACTGGGTGTCGCAGATACCCATGGCCGCGCTGGTCGCGGTGATGATCATGGTCTCGATCGGCACATTCAGCTGGGAATCCATCGTCAACCTCCGTCGGCATCCGATGTCGACCAACATCGTCATGCTCGCCACGGTGATCGTCGTGGTGACGACCCATAACCTGGCCATTGGCGTCGGGGTCGGCGTGCTGCTGGCGTCGCTGTTCTTTGCCAACAAGGTCGGGCAGGTTCTCTACATCGGGAGTCGCATGGACGACGATGGCAAGACGCGCAACTATGAGGTTGTCGGCCAGGTCTTCTTCGCCTCGTCCACCCGGTTCAATGCCGGGTTCGATTTCAAGGAAGCCATCGAAAGCGTGACGATCGATGTCTCCCGTGCTCACTTCTGGGATATCACTGCGGTCGAAGCGCTGGACAACGTGGTGGTCAAGTTCCGTCGCGAGGGCACCGATGTCGAAGTGGTGGGCATGAATCAGGCCAGTGCCACCCTGGTCGATCGTTTCGGGGTGCATGACAAGCCGGACGCCGTGGAAAAACTCATGGGCCATTAAGTCGGCCCGACACTCTGGACCATCAATCAAGAACGACTGAAAGGAGAAACCCATGAGTGGACGTCAGGTCCTGGCCTGCATTGACGACTCGCACCACGCGTTCGCGGTCTGCGCCGCGGCGTCGTGGGCCGCCGAACGGATCGGCGCGCCGATCGAACTGATGCACGTGTTGAGCAAGGCGCCGTGTCTGGGCGCCGCCGACGCCAGCGGACAGATCGGTCTGGGGAGTCGTGAACATCTGCGCGAACAGTTGACCGAACTCGACGAGCAGCGAGCCAAGATTGCGCAGCAGCACGGTCGTGAACTGCTGGAAGCCGTGCGAGGTCAAGCCGAGCGCCTGGCCCCGAGCGCCAAGGTCTCGACCGCCTTGCGGCACGGGGAACTGATCGAGTCGCTGGCCGAGCGCGAGCCTCAGACCCGGCTGGTGGTGCTGGGCAAGCGCGGCGAGTCGGCGGACGAAGCTCTCGAGCATCTGGGCAGTAACCTCGAACGGGTCGTGCGCACGCTGCACACGCCGATTCTGGTGACCCCGCCAGAATTCCAGCCGCCATCCCGATTGCTGCTGGCCTTCGATGGCGGCCAGACGACCCGCAAAGGCGTGGAGATGATCGCCGAGAGCCCGTTGCTCAACGGGCTGGTCTGTCATGTGGTCATGATCGGCGCCGGTACCGACGATCGGCGCGCCCAGCTCCAGTGGGCGCTGGATCGACTGCGTCAGGGGCAGGTCGACGCCCAGGGCACGATTCTCGCCGGTGATGTCGACGAGGTGCTCGCCGACTACGCCGATCGTCAGCAGATCGACCTGATGATCATGGGCGCCTACGGCCATTCGCGCATTCGCCATCTGCTGGTTGGCAGCACCACCACAGCGATGCTCCGACACGCTCGGACGGCGACGCTGATACTGCGCTGAAAGACATGCGCTGAACGACATGCGCTGAAAGACACGGCGCGGCACGACACGCGTATTGATCGGATGTCGCGCCGCGCCGATGTCGTCGTGATGTCGAGAGCCAGAGGACGCCAGTCGAACCGGGTGCCGTTGGCTCGGTCGTCTGGCTCGGCCGTCTGGTTCAGCCGTCGTCGCGGGATGGCGCTGCCGGCCGATGTTGCAGAAAGCGCGACAACCGCTCAGATTGGCTTTCGCCAATCTGGCACAGCTGCCAGGCGATCTCGGCGTACTGCATGAGCGTCGGCAGCATCAGTTGCAGACGGTGGGCATCGTCTTCGTGGCGCTGTGCCTCGGCATCCAGCCACTCGAACAGCTGCGCCAGGCGGGAGTAATTGACATCCCCGCGGCCGCTGTTGCCGCGCATGGCATCGATCGCCAGGCAGCGCATCACGCTGCGCTTGTTGGGATCGAGGCTCTCCTTGTCCAATAGCGCTTCGGCGTGCTGCACGAACTGGCCCATCAGTTGAGACAGTTCGGCAGATTCCAACTGGCGGCGTACCGCATCCTGGCTCTCGATCAGCGCCTGCTGCTGACGCATGAGCCCTCTGACCAGCACCACCAGCTGCACGCACAACCAACCCGCCAGGACCAGCGTCAACAGGTAGACGCCCAGTGGTGCCAGCGCGTCGGCCGGCAGCGGCCAGCCAAGGTCGCTGGCCAGCACGCCACCGGCGGCCAGCGCCAGCAGCACGATGATGATCAGGGCGATGGAAATGCCGGATTTCATGCTGATATCCAATCAAGAGAAGGCGTTGTCGCCATGGCGCTTTATCGGCGCTGCAACGCTGTTCTTGAGCGTTCTCTAAAATGGATAGCCAGCAGGCGCTTAGAGGGTGAATACAAAACAGGCGAGCGACGGCGAGGCAAGGCGAAATCGGCTGATCAAGCGCCGTTTACGAGGGGTAAATGAGCATTGTGAAACCGATTTTAACGCCGTATCGCCGATCGCAGCCCTTTTGTAAACATCCTCTTAGATCATGCCGCCATTCACCGCGATCACCTGACGCGTGATGCAGGCCGCGTCCCTTGAACACAGAAAGCTCACGGTGCCGGCGACCTCTTCGGCTTTTCCGACACGCTGCATGGGGATCAGCTTGCGAACCTCGTCACGCGGAAGCTCGTCGGTCATCCGCGTCTCGATCCAGCCCGGTGCAACGCAGTTGACCGTGATCTTGCGTTTGGCCAGCTCGACGGCCAGCGCCTTGGTGGCGCCGATGATCCCGGCTTTGGCCGCGCTGTAGTTGACCTGACCGCGATTGCCGATCATGCCCGACATCGATGAGAGCGTGACGATCCGGCCAGGCTGGCGGCGCTGGATCATCGGCATGATGAGCGGATGCAGCACGTTGTAGAAACCGTCCAGGTTGGTCCGGAGGACGCTGTCCCAATCCTCTCCCGTCAGTGCCGGAAAGGGCTTGTCCGCGGTGATACCGGCGTTGCAGACCACGCCGTAGTAGCAACCGTGCTCGGCGATATCCGCTTCCAGTACCGTCTTGACCGTCTCTCGTGCGGTCACGTCGAAGTGGACGACGCGTGCCTGGCGTCCTTCGGCTTCCACCGCGGCCTTGACCGAGTCGATGTCTTCTCCGGGTCGCCGGCAGTGCAGCACCAGGTCGTAACCGTCCCCCGCCAGCCGTTTGGCGATCGCTTCGCCGATGCCGCGATTGGCCCCGGTGACCAGAATTGTCTCGGAATATCGTTTTTCCATGGTGCCTCGGTACAGAGCTACGGATGATGAAATCAAGGCGATCAGACGCCGTTCAGCGTCGGCATCGAATCCGGCCGATAGAGCGTCAGGCTGCCCTGGGCCAGCGGCGCCTCGGCCTCTTCCGCCGGGTACAGCTTGCCGCTGATTTGAGTCACGCCGTTGTCGGCGACGAATTCGACGGTCACGGCGATCCGGATTCGCTGATCGAAGGTAAAGACGGGAACGCGAGCGTGATAGCGTTTGGCCCCGAGCAGCAACCCGGGTGCCGGTGACTCGCCCAATGCTGCGGCGCGGAAGCCGGCCCAGGCGGCAACGGTCTGGGCCAGCCACTCGACGCCGACCCAGGCCGGAATCCCGTCGGCTTCGGCGAACAGATCGTCGCGCCGGGCCGTCGTTTCGGCAACGCCGCCCTCGTCATCGACCTCGATGAGGCGCGTCAGCAGACACATGCCCCGGGCATGAGGAATCAGCGGCGCGATGGGGCAGGGCAGGGAAACCGGGTCGAATGCAGTCAAGGGGATTCCATTGTTTCTTGCGTGTCTTTTGCGTGTCTCTTGGCGGGGCGAGCTGGCGCGTCAGTCGGCCCGGGTCAGCAGCAGGCTGGCGTTGTTGCCGCCGAAGGCAAAGCTGTTGCTCAGCGCATGTCGTGGCCGCTGTGCTGGCGCCGAGTTGGTTGTTACCAGTGGCAAGGCGGGAAGCTCCGGATCGTATTCACCGTCGAAGACGTGCTTCGGCAATCGCCCCTGTTCGAGTGCCAGCCAGCAGAATGCCGCCTCCAGCGCGCCGGCCGCGCCCAGCGTGTGGCCGGTCAGGGCCTTGGTCGAACTGCAGGCGGGCGGCGTGGGAAAGAGCGTCGCCACGGCCGCGGCTTCCATGCTGTCGTTGAGCCGCGTGCCAGTGCCGTGCAGATTGAGATAATCGATCTCCGCCGGATCGCGCCCGGCCATTGCAAGTGCCTGGCGCATGGCGTCTGCGGCACCGCTGCCATCCGGGCGTGGCGCCGAGATATGGTGGGCATCGACGCTTTCGCCGACACCGGCCAGCTGAATGCCGCCGGCTTCCGGCGTGACCACGAATAGCGCAGCCGCCTCGCCCAGATTGATCCCGTCGCGGTGACGGGAAAAAGGCAGGCAGGGCTCGGCGCTGACGGCTTCCAGGCTCAGAAAGCCGTTGACGGTCAATCGGCACAGGCTGTCCGCGCCGCCGGCGATTACCGCGTCGCACTGGCCGCTCTTGAGCAGGCGCCGGGCGCTGGCCAACGCTCTGGCACTCGAACTGCAGGCCGTGGAGAGGGCGTAGCAGGGGCCGGTGATCCCCAGCCGTTCGGCGAGGAAGCGCGCCGGCGCCCCCAATTCCTGGCGCGCATAGGCGAAGTCCTCGGGTAGCGGCGCATCTCGGCTGCTGGCGGCAATTGCCCGTTCGGTTTCGCCGATCCCCGAGGTGCTGGTGCCGATGACCACGCCGATCCGGTCTCTCGCCACCGTCGCCAGCAGGCGCTCGACCTGACCGTCGAGGCGTGCCAGCGCCAATGCCAGCAGCCGGTTGTTGCGACTGCGATGATCTTGCGGCCACTGGCTGTCGTCGGGGAGTTGTCCCTCGACCTGGCCCAGCGGCAGCGGGCGGCCCGGGGTGAAGGCATCGCTGATCGTCAGCCCCCGCTCACCCGTGAACAGCGCTCGGCCGATCGTCTCGAGATCGTCACCCAGCGAGCAGACGATGCCTGGCCGGGAAAGACGGCAATCGAAGGCGGCACTCATGGCTGGGCGTTCTCCTGTTCGTCGTTCTGTGGCTCGTCGTTGCTGTCACCATCCCCCTGCATCGGCGCAATCGTCAGCTGGTAGCCGCCCTGGCGATCATCCAGGGTCAGCGTCGTGGGGTGTTCGCGATCGGGTACCGGGGTGATACGCGCAGCCAGCTCGCCGCGATAGGTAATGGCGCGGTCCGTGGTGCTGTCGACGACCTGCCAGGCGCTCCCCTCGAAAGATCGGCGCAACGCCTTCAGCGGCCACAGACTCCATTCGAGACGGGATGCCAGCCACTGCGGCGGAATCGGCAGCGGAGACTCGCCCGGCGCGTCGCCGGCCTCGAATCGGGCGCCCTTGGTATCGCGCACCAGCGTGGTCAGGCGCTGGCCGTAGGGCGTGACCAGCACCGCACGCAGCTGCTCGGGGGTGATCCGGATGAACGCGATCAGCGTGCGGGCTTCACCGTCGTCCGGCTGGAAGGTCAGTTGGCTTTTCAACGTGTCGGCCGTGGTCGCGGCGGCCAGCGGGGGCGTTGGCGATACCGGCGGCGTCAGGCTGCAGGCGCTCAGTAACAGCATCAGTACCAGTATCAGTACCGGGGCCAGACACGGCGTCCCTGGCGATCGCACGACGCGATTCATGGCCGGGTCTCCGTGGACGTATCGATACCGGTCTGTTCCGTCGCGGCAGCGGCTCGTATCTCGCAGATGGCGGCCAGCGTGTCGAGATGGCGCCGGGAGGCACTGGCATAGGGATTGCTGCGATCCCAGGCGTAGCCGGCCAGGATGGCGCTGATGCGGGCCTTGATCTCCCGAGGCGCATCGGCGTGAAAGATGATCGTCTGCAGGCGGCCGTCGTACCAGGCATCGACGAAGGCGCGGAACGTCTCGATACCTTCACGCAGGGGGCTTTCGAACTCGCTGTGCCAGTCGATCGTCTCGCCGGCCAGCCGACGGTCGACCAGCGGTGCGGCGAGGCTGGCCGAGCGCAGGGCGATGGTCACGCCGGAGGAGAACACCGGGTCCAGAAATTCGCCGGCGTTGCCCAGCAGCGCGTAGCCGGGGCCATGCAGGCGCGTCACGTCGGCGGAATAGCCGCGGAGTTCGCCGATGGGCCGGGTGGTGGTGGCGCCTTCGAGCAGCTGGCGGAAACGCGGCTCGACGTCGATCAGCGCGCGGAAGCGCGCTTCGGGAGTCTCGCCATGAGCGTTGATGCGTTCCGTCTCGCCTACTACGCCCACCGAGGCGCGCTGATCGCGAAACGGGATCAGCCAGTACCAGATGCCGGCGTCGTCGGGATGGACGCCAATCAGGATCTTGTCGCGATCGTGGCTCGGTTCGGTGGGGCAGCCTTCGACGTGTGTGAACAGCGCCGTGCGCGGATCCTGTCGCGCATCGCGTTCGAGGCGCTCGAGTCGGGCCAGTACGCGGCCATAACCGCTGGCGTCGAGCACGAAGCGCGCCGTCAAGGTGCGCGAATGGCCCGCCTCATCGGTGACATCTATCTGGGGATGCCTGTCGTCGGCGCGGAAGGCGGTGACGGTGACGCCGAATTCGACGCTCGCTCCCTGGGCGCGGGCCCCCTCGATCAGGCGCTGATCGAAGTCGCTGCGCTCGACCTGGAATGTGGTGCCCCAGCCCGGCGTGGATTTGTCGCGGAAATCGATCGCCGTCTCCTTGCCGGCGCGGGTAAACGCGGCGCCGTTCTTGGGCTGGTAGCCCGCGGCGATCACGCCATCCAGCAGACCCGCCTCATCGAGATGGCTCATGCATTGCGGCAGCAGACTCTCGCCGATGGAGAAGCGCGGAAAATGGCTACGTTCGACCACCAGCACGCGCCGGCCTCGGGCGGCCAGCATTGCCGCGGCCGTGGCGCCGGCCGGGCCAGCACCAATGACGATCACGTCGTGGTCGGCTTCAGCCTTCTCGACTTCAATCATGCTCAACCCCAGTCATGTTCACCCCCAACCATGCTCAATCTCCCGTGAGGACGGATTTGGAGAATCGTGCGTCGGATACGCATCATCGGCCGGCCGTACCCAGGGGACCAGCGCCCAGACGCTCGCCAGACCGATCAGGCACGTCAATCCCAGATAGTGCAGTGCCGGCGTGGCGCTGAAGGCGAGCATCCCGAACGCCAGCAGGCTGGTCAGCGTCGACAGCGTGATTGCCAGCCAGGCCGACGGCCGCCTGGCGTGTTCCACGTTGAAGATACCGGCATCGAGGCCGATTCCCAATACCAGCAGCAGACCCAGTTGATTGAAGATGTTGAGCGGAACGCCGGTCACGGCGAACGCCGTCAACACGATCAGCGTGGCGCCGAAAGGCGGTACGATGACGCGCCAGGCGCGGCGTCGGTATCTCGCCACCAGTGCCAGTGTCATCAGCACCATGGCGAGCGCCACCCACATTGCCGTATGCCGCCGCAGTTCGCCGAGCAGGCTGCCGATTCGGCTGACCCGGTCCACGTATTCGACTGTGGCTCCCTGGTGGGTCTGCGATTCGGCCAGCGCGCGTAGCGTCCTATCGACATCGGCGTTTCTGGCGCCGGACACGACGACCGTCGCGGCGACACCGCCATCGTTCGTTTCGCCCAGCCATAGCCGCTGCTGGAGCGAACCCAGCGGCGTCTCGAGCCAATTCGCCAGCGTCAGCATCGGCGATTTCTCGAGCTGGGCTCGGGCTTTCTCGGCGATCTCGGCCGGCAGCCCGGCACGCTGGATGAGTTCGTCAAGCGGAGCGCCATAGAGCTTGCGCACCCGCGCCAGATTGGCCTGCTGCTCGGCGGCCGTTGGCACGGAGCCTGCCAGCGACTGGTAGTCGATCTCGAGCCCTTCGCCGATGGCCTTGTCCAGAGCACTATCCAGTACATCGAGCCGGGCCAGCAGCGCCTGGGTATCTTCGGCCTGAACCAGGAAATAGCGGCTGCCGGTATCGCGATCGAGCAGTTGCTGGACGCGCGCCTCGTCCTGCATCAGCGCCGCGGGCGAGGGGTTGAGCAGCGCCAGGCTGTCGTCGCTGGTCAGGCGCAGGGCACAGACGACGATCAGCACGACGGCGCCGGCCAGGGCGAGCCACGGCGACAGTCTCCAGCGGGGCTGACACAGTCGCCACCAGCCCGTCGCCAGGCGGGCGGTGAAGGGGCTGGCGTGAAGCGTAAAGCGCGGCAGCCACAGCACCACGGTGAGCCAGGCGCCGATCAGCCCGAAAGCGGCGAAAGCGGCCATCTGGCGTAAGCCGGGCATCGGCGTCAGCGCCTGAGCCACGTAGGCGATGACACTCGAGATCAGCCCCAACGTGAGGCTCGGCAACAGCCGGCGCAGCCTGAAACCTCGGCCTTCGATGGCGCGATCGCACTGCAGATGCAGCACGTAGTCGATGGCGATACCGATCAGGCTGGCGCCAAAGGCCAGGGTCAGTAGATGCAGGCGGCCGAAGATGCCTAGGGTCAGGGTCAGCGCGAACAGCGAACCCGCCAGCAGCGGTACCATCAATTGCAGCAGTACACGGGGCGAGCGAAACACGAACCCGATGATCAACAGCACGCCGAGCAGCGACGCCGCGCCGATCGTGGACATCTCGTGCTTGGCCTGGCGGGCGCCGGCCGCAGCGTGAAAGACCAGGCCCGAGCGCAGCAGCTCGGCATCGGGATGCTGCTGCTGAAACTGCTCGAGCGTAGTGTGCAGCGCCGTCTGCATCGGCAGATCGTAGGGCGAGCCTTTGAGCTCGCCGATCAGCACGCTCCACTTCTGGCTGTCGGGCTGATGGCTCCGGTCCAGCGTCAGCAGGCCGTCGGCGGGGCCGATCGGGCTCTGCGGCAGCCGTGAGAGCCAGGCATCCAGCAGGCCGAAAGGGTCGGCGACGGGATCCGGTCGCGCCGTCGGCGAGAACAGCTGGCGCAACGCCGGGTCGACCAGCGTGCTGCCAGCGTCGGTGTCGATGGCCTGCTGCCATTGAGGCGTCAGCAGGCGATAGCGCCATGGTCCCATCCACTCGTGCGGATCGGCATCGGCCAGATCCAGCTCGCGCCAGTCGATACTGGCGAGCTGGCCATCATCGACCAGTTGCTGCAGCGATCGCCCCAGTGCCTGTGTCGTCGCGACGCGATCGTCGTCGCCGAGCAGCAACAGGAAGCGATTCTCGAAGCCGCGGCCCAGTTCGCGATCCGCCTTCTCCACCAAAGGCGCCTGGCGATCCGCGGGCAGCAGAGCGGTCAGATCGGTATCGGCGGGCAATCCCTGGCGCAGCATCCAGCCCAGCCAGACGGCGCAGAAGGCCAATACGACGAGCCAGAGCCAGCCCAGCCGGCGATAGCCCAAGGTCGTGATGAATCGATCAGACTTCATGATTCGCCCAGACTTCGTGATTCGCTCAGGCTTCATGAATCGTTCAGCGGGTGTTGGTCGAACAGGCGGACTTCGAGACGATCGCCATCGGGCGTGCGCATGTCGAGATTGTCGATGGTGCGATCGCCGCGAAGGGTGATGTCGGCGATACGTTCGCGCAGCGCGGCCTCCTTCGGCGTCAGCGCTACCTGCCAGGCGTCCCGGTCACCGGAGAGCTTCAGCGTGAAGCGCGATTCCAGCGCCTGCCAGTCGCCTTCCAGCAGTTGCAGGAACAGCTGGGCGACCTGCTCGCCACCCGGCGGCGTGGCCTTGCCGCTGCCATTGGTGATCGCCTCCGGGGTCAGTTCGATGCGCTCCTCGACCGGCGTCTCCAGCTGCCAGACGACCCGCTTGCCGCGCTCGAAAATGAACGTGCCCCGGCTTGTCAGCGAACTATCCAGATCCGCCAGTTCGCGCTGCTGTTCGAAGCGGCCGGCCACGGAAGGCGTGGCGGCGAGCTGGCGCTGCAGATCCTCCAGATCGAAAGCCTGGGCGCTCATCGGCAGCAGCAACAGCAGAAGCGTGATAAACCCTCGATGAAGCGGCATGGTCGAATCCTTGTGGTGTCTCATCGTGCGAGTGATCGGGGCTTTCTGAAACAGCCCGGGTCAACCGATCGAACGCTCGTCTTTGGGGTCGTCATGGTGATAAGCGTCATGGTGAGTGTCGGCACCGGCGTGAGCGTCGGCGCAGTCCAGCCAGAAGGGGAAGAAGTTGAACCACTGCAGCGGCGTCTTCTCGCACTGACGAGTGAGCCAGTCGACGTAGCGCTGCATGGCGCTGTCGATCCACGCCGAACGATCCCGACGGCTCAGGTCGCTGGTGTCGTCGAAGTGATCGAAATCGATCCGGTAGCTGGTCGCTTCGCGAAAGCAGCCGATGGTGTAGACCGGGCAGCGCAGCAGGCTGGCCAGCCAGAACGGGCCTTCGGGAAAGCGCGCCGGGTGGCCCAGAAACGGCAGGGTACGGGCGCGGCCGCTGTCGCTGATCGGCACGCGGTCGGCGGCGATGACCACGAAGCCGCCTTCGGCAATTCGCTGACCCAGCTTCATCGCGGTCGAGGGCGTGATTTCGCTGACCTCGATGATTTCCGGCGGATTTTCCCGGTGAGTCGAGCGGGCCAGTACCTCATCGAACTGGCTGGCGTTACGGGTATGCATCAACAGCGTGGCGCGGAAGTCGTCCTGCATGTCGCTCATGGCGGTACAGATTTCCATGTTGCCGACATGGGAAACGAACATGATGCCGCCGCGTCCGCTCATCACTGCCTGACGGAATCGCTCGCGGGTATCGCCTTCGAAACTGAGCGCGGGCGGAATGCCGCTCCAGGCGTCGATCTTGTCCATCAGGCTCTGCCCGAAGCTGCGGAAGTGGCGCAGGCTGAGCCAGGTCAGATGCTGGGGCGCTTCGCCGTGAAGATGACGCCATACCCGGGTCAGGTAGGTATGCGATGCCCGTCGGTGCAGCCCATGGGCGATGTAGTAGTAGACGATCACCAGCGCCAGCATGATCTGGAACGGTAGCCGGCCCAGCTTGCGTCGGATCCAGACCATCGTGCGAACGCCGCCGGCGGTGCCGGTTTCACGGATTCTCGACCAGTGGTTGGGATTGCTGCTGACCGGTGTCATGAGAGGGGTTCCTGGCGGCGGTTCAAGAGATCGGGAAGGCGCCTGAGCATGCCGAGCAACAGACGCGAATGCATCGCGGCGAGGAGTACGTTGTCTCGCCACAGCTTGAAATGGGAGACGCCATCGGTCGGATAGCGAACCCGCACGGGGAGATTGCTGACACGCCCGCCCTGCCAGACCCAGCGCACCGGCAGTTCGCTGTCGAACTCCATGCGATTGCCACAGGGATGCTCGGCGATCAGCCGGTTGACTGCCGCGACCGGGTAGAGCTTGACTCCGCACATGGTATCGCGCAGCGCGAACGATAGCGTTGCCAGCCAAACCAGGGAGTGCGTGATATAGCGAGAGTAGAAGCGGTGTCGGGGCACGCTGGCATCGAAGCGGGGATAGCCGATCCGCAGGGTTTCGTCGTCGGCGCGGACCCCCTCTACGAAGGGTGGCAGATCGTCGGCTTCGTGCTGGCCGTCCGCATCCACCTGGAGCGCATGGCTCAGTCCGCGGTCGGCGGCTCGTGCCAGGCCCGCTCTCACGGCGGCGCCCTTGCCACGGTTGATCGGCAGCCGGACCAGCTCGACGTTGCCCGCCTCGGCAAGCGTATCCAGCACCGCGGCGCAGTGCGCGTCGCTGCCGTCGTCGACGAGGATGATCGGTAACTGTAGCCGTCGAAGCCGATCCACGGTCTGCCGGATGGCTTCGGCATGGTTGTAGACGGGAATCAGTACGGCAATGTTGGCGGGGTTGTCACTCGGCATGGGCGCCATCCCTCGAAGGTTTGCTGTCGAACGTTGGCCGGCTCACCAGGGCGACGCGACCGGTGACATGCTTGCCGCGGTGGCTATCGCACTCGAGGCGCAGACTCGCGCCTGCGTCTCCCTGGTGAGAGGCATCCTGGCGAAGGCGGAGCGTCAGCACGAAACGGTCGCCGGGCAGCAGTGGCTGGGGAAAACGCAAGCGCTCGAGGCCGGCAAAATCGGCGGTCAGCGCGAACAGTCGGCGAGCCTGCTGCATGGCCCAGTGCACCAGCGTCATACCGGGGAGTACCGGATGGCCATCGAAGTGGCCGTCGACATAAGCACAGCGCTCGGGGACTTCCAGCGTGATCTGCCAGCCATCCTCCAGCGCGCATTCACCCAGCCAGCGTGGCGCACGACGGTCGTCCAGGTCCTGAAACAGGCGCTGGCGAATGTCGGCGCTCAACTTGCCCTGGGCATTGGTAGGCCAGTGACTCACGAAGCGCCAGTAGCGGGGCAGGGCGGGCGTCTCGAAGTGCGCGGCCAACGCCCGGCGCAGGTGCTTTACCATCTCGCGATGTTGAGCGTGATCGTGAGGCAGCGCCTCCGGGGCCAGCTGGATGATCGCGGCCAGGCGTAGATCCCGCCGCTGCAGGGTCAGCGTCTGCGCGCGCTCGACGCCGGGCAGTTGGGCCAGGGCGCGATCCATGGCGGTCAGCGAGATGCGCTTGCCGCCGATCTTGACGATGCGATCGGTCCGGCCCAGCAGCTCGAATCCGTCATCCGTCAGCACGATCAGGTCGGCCTGGCGCTGCCATCGATCCGGCGACTCCAGATGGCGCGAGCGCAGCCACAGGCGACTGTCCGCATCCTGATCGACCTCGACGCCGGGAAAAGGGGTCCAGGTCGAACCGCGCTGCTGCACTCTCCAGCCGATGCCGCCGGTCTCGGAGCTGCCATAGACTTCGTAGACCGCCGTTCCCAGACAAGCTTCGACCTGATCGCTGGCGTCTCGCGATAGCGGTGCGCCCGAGCTGTAGATCGTGTCGAGCACGCCGCTCACCGGTGCCCAGTCCGGCGTTTCCGGCAGACGTGACAGTGCCGGTGGAGCACTGACGAGAACCATCCGCAACTCCTCGTCCCGGCAGCTCTGCAGCCAGGTACGCAAGGTTTCCGGGTAGCGACAGGGTTGGGCCGAAAAGGGGCTGCCCTCGCACAGCGGCCGCAGGATCGAGAACAGCAAGCCGTAGATATGCTGATGACTGACCTGGCTGACGACGAGATTACCTTTCAACGGCCACAGCAAGGCCTGCGTCGCCAGCTCGGCATCCAACTGATCGAAGCGCTTGTCCAGCCGCTGTGGCTCGCCGCTGGAGCCGGAAGTGTAGAGCGAGACGGCGATCTCGGGCAGCGGTCGAGTAGACCACTGCGGCGGCTGGCTGGCGAGCGGCCGTGCCGCGTTTTTTTCGCTTCCCGATGCCGCAGCTTTCTCGCTTCCCGACGCCGGTACGATCTGACCCAGCGCGATACCCGTGTCGCTCAGGTTTCGAAGCGTTTCGGGCTGATTGTCTGCAGGGAGGATGACGTGATCGCCACGCTCCCAGATAGCAACCAGCGCCGCACTGAACTCGACCGGGTCCGGTTCGTAGAGTCGCCAGCGACCGCTCGGGTTGGGCGTGCCGGCCAGCCGCTGCTGCCACGCGCCAATGCGCCCGTGCCACTCTCCGACGGTCAGCCAGCGAGCCGGGCCGCCGTTTTCCGGTGGCAACCAGGCGATGGGCGTTGCCGGGGCGGGCTCGCGCCAGGGTCGCTCGCTCAGCTCACGAAACGTCATGGGACACCTTTGCCGGACGAGCATCGTCATCGAGATCCTCGTTCTGGCGCTCGTCGTCCAGACCGGCTTCTTCCAGACCGGCTTCTTCCAGACCGGCTTCTTCCAGACCGGCTTCGGCCCGGCGCTTGACGCGCTGACGGATACACCATTCGCCGACGAACATGGCCAGCATCAGGCCGTAGACGATGCCGCCGTTGTACCAGGCCCAGGTCTCGAGATCGGCGTAGATCGCAGTGGCCAAGGCGATACTGCCGTTGATCACGAAGAAGACGCACCAGGCCTGGGTGACGCGCCGGGTATAGCGAACGGCGTGCGGCGGCAGAGCCGGTTCCTGTCGGCGGGCGTAGCGTTCGATCAATGTGGGCGGATGGCGCAGGCCGTGAGAAAAGAGCAGCAGCAGCCCCAGGTTGACGACCACCGGCCACAGCCGCAGGCCGAGTTCCGCGCGACCGGTTGCCATCAGCAGAACGAGCAATGGCAGCAGGAGCCAGCCCCAGCGGCGTTGAGACGGCGGCAGTCGCCACCAGGCAACGGCGGCCAGCCCGATCAGCAGCGGCCAGGCGCCGTAATGCGGCAGGAGGAAGTGGACCACCAGCGGCCAGAGCAGGCCGATGATGCCCAGCGCCAGCAAGAGCAGGCGCCTGGGGCCGTTGAGAGAGGCTGTCGGAATCACGCTGACACCGCCGGGTTCATTTCTGGCGACGCGATTCGACCAGAGACGCCAAGCTTTTCAGATTGGCGAAATGCTGGCGCGAGGATTCCGCTTCGGATTCCAGCGTGATGCCGTAGCGTTTCTGCAGCGCCAACCCCAGCTCCAGCGCGTCGATGGAGTCGAGCCCCAGGCCTTCGACGAACAGCGGCTCTTCGGGATCGATGTCATCAGGGGTGACGTCTTCGAGTTCCAGCGTCTCGATGATCATCTCTTTGAGTTCGTGTTCCAGCGCGGTCGTCGCCATTGGTCTTGATCGTCCCTATTACTCATTCATTATCAATTACTGTCGCCTGAATTCGAACCAGGCGCGGTGCCGGTGTCGGCCGGCAGCAGCGGCATCTCATGACGTAGGAATGAGACACCACTCGAGGATATTGCATCGTGGGCCGCGGATCATGACGGAAGGCCCGCGAATTGCCAACCGCGCTGGCTGATCGGGCATGTCACACGCTCACGCCGGTCCATCAACCAGTCGATGATATCGAGCGGCTGCACGGTCGGGCCGTCGAGCGCCAACGGCGTTTCCGTCAGACGCCGGGCACCTGCCGCGGGTTCTCTGCCGAAGCGCAGGACGACGGCGGCGGAGAACGACTCGGGAGCGTAAGCGGCAAATCGCTCTGGCACCGGTTGATCGCTGAACACGACCACGAGGCTCGAATGGTGATCGGCAAGATAGCCACGGGTTTCCGCGACCAGTGCCGCCCACTCTCCGCCACTGGCGGCGATCGCCTGCTGGCTGCGTCGGTTGCCACTGGCAATGGAATAGACGCCCACGGTGGCGTTGTGTACCGACAGACCGAAGCGGGCCGGAGACAACGGCTCACCTTCATCGAGGCCGTACAGCATCTCCAGCGTGCGCTCGCCGTCTCCATGGCGCGAGGCATGCAGGACGAGGCTGTCGGCATCGGGGTCGATCGCCGCGAGCATGTCGCAGACCGCTCGCCCGAGCAGGTTGAGACGACGTCGCAACATCGACGGAACGGCGGTGCCGTCTGGTTTGTCCCGCGTGTCGAGTCGGGGCTCGTCATCGGCTACGCGATGCGGGGTCCAGCCTCGCCAATCGTGTAAGTAAAGATCTGCCATAGCGCCGTTGTAACGATCCGTATTGCCAAAACTTTACGCATCATAACGGAAAAGCAGGCATACGCGGTGCAAGCATTATGCATTCTAGCGGGGAGCTGACTGCAGGGGGGCGAGGCGAGACAAAGCGCCGAACCGGAGTCCGACGCGCCCTGGGAGGACGATCCCGTGGGCCGGACAAGCCTACCTTCGGTCACCCCAAATGGACTTGATACAGGTTAAGTTATCGAACCGGCGTCGATGGAAAAGCCGAATGTGACTCGTCGTCATGCGCAATCCTTCGCAATTCGTGCTCGATGCTCCGTAACCTGATCGAAGAGTCTTGCGCGGCCCGAGCGATCGCCGCCAGGCGCGCGGCTTTCGTTGCCGAGCGCGCCGCCAGGGTTGCTCGCATCAAGGTGACGACCGAATCCGGTAACGTCTTCGATGGCGACGAAACCAGCCAGAACCAGATGGCTCGCTTCGTGGCCATGGCAGAAGATGGCGACACGATCCGCTGGGTGCTGGCAGACAACTCCGTGATTCAAGTCACCAGGGCGGAATTGAAAGAAGCCCTGACGCTGGCCGGCCAGGCCCAGGCGCAGCTATGGGTCGAAGCGGAATAACCGGCGATCGATAAAGAGAGGAGCGGCCGGCGTGGGTGTGACACCACTCACGCACGCCTTGTACGAGTTACAGGGTTTGTAGTAAAACAAGTCTCAGAGTGCATCGGAGTGAAGGTGATAGCGATGCCTGCCTAACTTACGAAAGCGGTACTGTTGAGTTAGAAGCTTGTCTATCTGTGAGTTCGATTCTCACCGAAATTGTGGTTACTGCCCTGGAGGTAGAAGCGAATAAACCTGCAAAGCTCGAAAGAAGGAGGTTGCCTATGAAGAACGGAAAATCTACTGGTATTTTGAGTTGGGCTAGGTCATTTGCTATCGCCGTTTCGCTGGCACTGAATGGTGGAGTCCACCTTCAGTCCGATGCGCTCTAGAAACCGTTGTAAAACGCCTTGTGCCTATTCATTCATTTGTAACTAGACTGGCGTCTCAAAAAATACGACGCTTTTCGAGAGTCTAAGAGCATCGCGCCTGCCCGAAAAGGGCCGGGTTTCTGAATTTTAGGGCTGTCGCCTAATTAGCCAAGTTGCCGGTACGCCGAGTACCATTGAGGAGTAACGGTAGAGAGAAGCGACCGGCGCAAGTGGTGTTGCACTGAGCATGGGTTCGCTACTTAAGCTTGATAATTTGGTTTGCAACCTCATCAAAAATTTGCAGCTTATCTAGCCATCCGTTCAGGGCCGTAGCTTCTATGATGGTCTTTTTCTCGTAGACCTTGAAGATTTCCAACAAAGGCATCGTTGGTTCTCCGTAGATTGGCTGATAGCTCAAACCAAATTGGTCAGCTGTAATATCGAATATCGAGCCGTCAATCTCAATCCATATATGCCGCCCATGTTTACCATCATGCCGCTTTGATCTGACTATCTGAATGTCCGCTTCTTTATTTATTTTCAGGATGACTAGCCCAAACAGAATCGAGGTCGTTTCACAGCAATCATTAGGAAACTGAAACACCATAGGTAGATCGATCATTCCGCGATGCCGTTCTAGGTAACGCCGGGTCAGTCTGGCATACTCGACGAATTCTCTATGCATCACTGTATCTCTCTAACACTGGTCTACATTGGTCAGTATGTGCGGACGATTCGCTTTTCATTCACTCGATTTCTCAGCGCTCGGTGAGGCGGTGGCCCAGCCCGACCTCTTCGCTGTCGCCGAGCCCCGGTACAACGTGCCGCCGGGCACGTTGATCAGTGTCGCGCGCCGCGCTGACGAAGACGCGCCCGTCACGATCGAGCAGCTCTGGTGAGGATATCGGCCGGCGTGGGCCAATGCTACAGCGCCGCAGCCGATCAACGCCAAAGCTGAAACCGTGGCCACCTCGCGTTACTTCGCGCCGGCATTCAAGCGTCACCGGTGTCTCATTCCCGCAGATGGATGGTAAGAGTGGCTATCCGTCGATGGTCGCAAGCAGCCACATTTCATCACCCGATCTGATGAGCAGACGCTATATCTTTCGGGCATTTGGACCGAGCTTGGCGAGGACAAGCCACTTGGTGTGGCCATCATCACCGAGCCAGCGCGGGGAAGTGCTAAAGAGGTTCACGATCGGATGCCGCTGGCGCTGGATAATGACTCGGTCGAGCCTTGGCTGGATCCTGAATTCACGGAGCGCGACGCCATCCGTGGCGTCACTCGGCATATCGACGCCGGCCTGATCCGACACTGGCCGGTGAGTCCTTTAGTCGACAAGCCCGGAGACGATCGTAGCGCGCAGCTAATCAATCCGCTCAAGCCAGTTTCCTACATGACTGTGTGCCATTTCTTTCCCTAAGGCTTTCAAAGTACTAGAAAACTGGTCCTAAGGGATGATGGCTGATCTTGTAGACTAGCCACGAGTCCATAGATTTGGACCTGCGTATTGGCCCGGCCTTTTGGCCGGGTTTTTTTGTGGCGTAAACCTCTCCACTGGACCACAGTATGTCAGCGTCATGGACGACGCGCGGTCCACACATCTAACACGCAGCCAGGGACGCGCAGAATGGAAGCTGCGGGAGGCTTGGTGTGGATGTTCCCGGCTGGAGACGGCCGGCCTTTCCTTTGTGTCCTAACTCTATTTTCTATCACTTAACCTAGATCAACTCATTTGCGACCTGTTCGGTCCACTGTGGCGCCAGCGCTAGGAAGGCGCTGAACCAAGGATGGAGCTGCAGGAAGCGGTTATCACACGGATGCACGGCAGGATGCCGTGGAGTGTTTGCAGGGATAGCAGCGCACTTGAGACTTGCTTGAACCGGGGTCTCTTTTTCGCTGCGCATCAATAGAGTTTTATCTCTGACAGTTCATCCCACCTCGTTGGATAGCGCTGCGTCAGCAGTTCGGCTTTCAGCTTCCAATCCGCTTTGCCCTTCGTGCCGCCCAGGCGCAATTTGCCACTCCCCATACGTTTGTTCAGCTCATCCATCCCGCCGATGCCTTGGCCGACCGCTCGCGTTCTTCGTCACTCTCTGGTGAATCGAAAATATCGGGCTGCATTGCGTCACTCTGGACGAGGTCTAGTATCATGACGCTGGCGTTCATGTATCGGTACCCATCGCGCCACATACGCTTGAGGGCCGCTTGGGCGGCGTGCGCGCGGATCGCTTGACGCGCCTCGTGAACGTCGCTGGAAAGCCGACCGAACGATCAGCTGTTCATGCTGTTTGTCGAGCGACGACAATCAGTTACTTCACTTCAGAGAGTTTTCTCGCTTGCATAAAAAAGCCGCTCGGGGAGAGCGGCATAATGGGGAACGAACATTGCAAATTCGAGTGACGGTAACTACGCCGCTTCCGCGGTGACGCCGCTGCGCGCGTCATCACGAGCCATTGTGATCAGGAGTTCCAGCGATTTGCTCAGGGTATACATCCGGTGGTTCGGGGAGGCGAAGCCTGATTGATGGTCACGGGTGCCAATAAACTCACCGCATGCCAGGCAATTTATTTCGTCCCAGTCTTGAGCGGTATCGTCTGAGGCTGCTTCGTGGTGCCCGCATCTGGGGCATGAGATCTCATGATTCATGGTAGCCATCCTTGGCTTGCTTCTGCCGGCCATCCTGGCCAGTCGATGTCTGAGTAACGCCCTTGTGCCGGTTCAATCCTCCCGGCTTTCTGCCAGCGTTCCGTGCTGGCCAATTGATACTGGCACGATTTCAAAACCTGTACAAGAGTTATGTTCGTGTACAAGGTGGAGTTAAGTCATGGCAGATTTCAAACAGCGCGAGTGGATCAAGTGGAAGTGGGGTGACAACTGGGCGAAAGGCCAAATCACCCGGAAGTATCAAGAGACGGTGACGCGAAAGCTGCAAGGCAGCGAGGTCACGCGAAAAGGCAGCGAGAAGAACCCCGCCTATCTGATCAAGCAGGAAGACGGTAGCCGCGTGCTCAAGCTGCACACTGAGATCAAGAAGGCATAGCAGAGGAAGCGAGCATGACATTTGAAGAATTTGTACAGCTTGCCCACGAATCCAGGGTAGAGGAGTTGCATGTCGAATCCTTGGAGGGCGACATTTTCCTTTACTGCGCCTACGTCGAAGGGGAAAAGCACGTACTGATGGATAAGAATGGTGTGCCTCTTCACCCGCAGTCATTGGGTCACGCTCGGAAATGGCTCATCGATGCTGGGGGCCTGGAGGACGTCCCGCTGTTCCTCGTGCAGGAGACACCCTACGACGAGATGATCGGCCTCGATTCCAACAGCGAGAGCCACAAAACGCCGATGACATTGCATTCAGGATTATAACCGCTCCGGTAGGGGCGTTTTTTCGTGCCTCCGAGAAGCGCTCGATTGCGCCCCACACAGCGCGACCGCCGCGGTTGGACGTAGATCCGACGATAGTCATCATCGCTCAGCGATTGATACCACTCTCGCTTGCGACGGAGGTGATCAGCGTAGTCGACAGGATCGGAGTCGGGCGTGTCCTTGATGCGCTCGTATCGCTCCCGCTCGCGGCGATTCTTCCCCATTCGCGGAATGTCTTTTGTACGTCGAATTGTATGTCGATACCGCATTCCACCAACCTCACCGACTACACGGATCGTCCAGCGGGACCTCGCGGGGCCGGAAACGGCGGGAGAGGGCATCGACGCCGATGTTGAGCACAGCGGTGATCAGCAGCAGGAAGAAGGCGTGGTCGAACATCAGATATTGGAAGCTGGAATCGATGTAGAAGCCGAGTGTGGCGACACCGAGCATGCCGAGCAGGGCGGTCTCGCGCATGATGACTTCCGCCCGATAGCAGATCAGCGCCAGCAGGTTGGGGTAGAGCCTGGGCAGTAGTTCGTAGGCGTAGCGCCCGGAAGCCGGTAGATCGGCCATTCCGGTTTTCAGGCCGTCGGCATGGCGCGCGACCAGAAAGGCGATCACGGCGCCGTTGTGCAGGGCGAGCGCCAGCCAGGCCGGCAGCATCGAAGGCCCGAGCATCAGCAGGAAGATGAACGCCAGCATCAGTTCCGGGGTCGAGCGCAGCACGACCAGGATCAGCCGCCCGCCAACGCGTTGCCATGGTCGCCCGAAATGGCGGCTGGCCAGCGGCCACAGCAGCAGCGCCAGAACCAGACTGCCGGCAGTGCCCATGAGTGCCAGCAGCAGCGTATTGCCGATCGCCGGCAGCAGATCGGGCAGGCCGGCCAGCCAACTGCCCATGCCGGCCAGATCGCCCTGGAGCAGGGGCGCGGGCCATAGATCCTGACTGACGAATCGCCACAGCAGGTCACCGTCGACTTCCGGCCACGGCCCCAGACAAAACAGCGCGCCAATCAGCAGTACCGGCAGCAGGCGGCGGTGCCCCCACCACTGCAGGGTAGCGATCAGCGCATAGAAGACCCACAGCAGGGCGCCGGCTTCACCGAAACGCCCTTCGCGGAACGCACTTTCAAGATAGAAGCCGAGGGTTGGCAGCCCGACGAAGCCGAGCAGCACGCTGGCACGCATGGCGCATTCGAAACGGTAACGGGTGTAACTGGCGAGACGCTCCCACACCAGCGGCAACTCGGCGTAGAGAAAGCGCGACAGCCGGTCGACCCCGCCGGGCAGTGCGTCGGTTGGCGCTCTGGGCGTGAGCTCGAGAATTTCGGCATAGACCTTGGCGAAGATGCCAGCGTAGGGAATGGCCAGTGCGGCGAGGGCGGTGACTGCCGACAGGCCGAAGACCTGAATGAACAGCAAGGCCCAGAACAGTTCGTGAATGGCACGGACGAACGCGCAGAAGGCTCGCACCATTCTCGAATGGTGAAACAGCAGCGCCAACGGGAAGCCCAGTATCGCGCCGATGAAGGTGCCCCACAGCGCGACGCTGACGGTCAGGGCGATCGCCCGTAGCGGGTTTTCCAGGCCGAGGAAATCGGGCCAGACAAAACCGTGGAGCATGCGCCACAGCTCTCCCCACGGATCGACAGCGATGATCCGCAGATCGGCGAAGGGCAGCAGTAGCAGGCACAGCAGGATCAGCGCCAGCGATCGGCGTGCCAGCGTCAACCCGGGGCTGTTGCCTCGCAATAAACCCGGTGCGCCACTCATGTCGACGATGCTGCCCTGTCCTCACCTTTCGCCTCGCCCGGCGTTTCATCTTTCGTGTCGCCCTGGGTCGCGGCCGAATCCGGATAGAGCGCGTCGAGCCGAGCCAGGGTCAGCTCGCGGGTCGGGGCGTCGAGCACCACGCGGCCATCACGGAGGCCGATGATCCGATCGAAGTGACCCAACGCCAGGCGGTGCTGATGCAGGGCGATAATGCTAGTGGCATGGCGAGCCTGAATACGTTCCAGCAGTCGTAGCGCCTGGTGGGGATCGACGCTGGCCAGCGGTTCGTCGCCTAGGAAGATCTCGCGCTGCTGGTAGAACGCCCGGGCGATTGCCACGCGCTGGCGCTGTCCGCCGGAAAGTTGCTCCACCGGCCGGCGTAGCAGGCCCTCGAGACCCAGCTCATGCGTCAATGTCTCGACGGTCTGCCAGGCTTCCCGCCGGGGCTTGACGAGGTTGAAGAGATTGGCCAGCGCGGAATGTCGCTCCAGCCGTCCCATGTAGACGTTGTGGTAGACCGACAGCAGCGGCACCAGGCCATGCCCCTGGGGACACCAGGCGGCGGTATTGCCCAGGCGGCGACGAATCTCGGCGAGCAGCGTCGACTTGCCGGCGCCACTCTGCCCTAACAGCGCGACGCGTTCGCCGACTTGAAACGACAGCGTCAGCGCCGGTAGCACGACGTGCGTGCCGTGCCCCAGGTCGACGTCTTCGAAGCGCAGTAGCGACATGGGCCTCAGCGCAGCAGGCCGATGGATTTACCCACCGATTCGATCGGACCGTAATCGTCATTGCTGGCCGGAATGAAGCCCGACCGCGGGAAGCTCTCCAGCAGCTCCGGGTCTGTCATGTCGAGCAGCGCCTTCTGGACCTTGTCGGTGAAGCCGTCGCCGTAACGCTCGTCGGCGTCGCCGCGCAGCGTCCACTGATAGTCCGGGTAGGTGGGGGATTCCCAGATCACCTCGACCTTGTCGGTATCGACACGTCCGTCCGCGACGGCGGCCTGCCACACGGTGAAGTTCACCGCGCCGACGTCGTAGGTGCCGGATTCCACCAGTGCGATGGTGCGCGAGTGATCGCCCGAGAAACCGACGCGGGAGAAGACCTTTTCCGGGGCCTTGTCGAAGCGCTGACGGATGAAATGTTCGGGCATCAGGCGACCGGACGTGGAGGTCTTGGCGCCGAACGTGAACGAGTGGCCGCTGACCGATTCCGGCAGTTCGTCCTGCTCCGGTTCGATGCCGGTCGACGTATTGGCGATGAAGTAGCTGCTGAAAGCGGCGTCTTCCTTGCCCTGGGCGATGGCTTTCGACCCCGGCACTAGTTGGCGTGCCTGGACCCCGGACAATCCACCAAACCAGGCCAGTTGAACCTGGTCGTTACGGAAGGCCGTGACCGCGGCACCGTAGGAGGTAACGGGGACGTATTCGACATCGACGCCGAGCTGCTTAGAGAGGTAGTCGGCGACCTTGGAAAAACGCTCGACCAGGCGTGACTGGTCCTCGTCCGGAATCGCCGTGAAGCGAAAGGTGTCGGCGGCGTTGGCGGCCGAACAACCGAGCAATAGAACTAGAGCAAGCATCCAGCGCATGAGAAAACGGCCTCGCGGGTATTAGAAGGCGCCCATGATAACCGGATTCGGGTGACGGCATTAAGCCGCGAGTGGTCGTAGGAGATCGAGGATCCCCCCAGCGTCGATGACCTCGCAGACGCGCTGGCGGGAAGCGCTCAGGGCGCCTTCGGCGCGAACTTGGTCGGCCGCAGGCTCTCTTTGATCTTCTTGAGGTGGGGCAGAAACGATTCGCCCCGGCGCAGCGTCACACCGGTCGCGAGCACATCGATCAACGCCATGTGCAGCATCCGCGAACTCATCGGCATGTAGACTTCGGTGTCTTCCGGCAGATCGACGGGAAGTATGTCGGTGCAGACATCGGCCAGAGGCGAGCCATCGCGGGTGATGCCGATGACCAGCGCGCCGCTGTCGCGGGCGAGCTGGGCGGCTTCGACCAGATCACGAGTGCGGCCGGTATAGGAAATGACGACGATGACATCGCCGGTATGGGAGGCCGCCGCGATCATGCGCTGCATCAGCACGTCGTTGTAGGCGGCAACCGGCAGATTGAAGCGGAAGAACTTGTTCTGTGCATCGAACGCCGCCGGCGCCGAGGCGCCCAAGGCGAAGAAGCTGATCTGACGCGCCTGGGAAAGATGATCGACGATCCGTTCGATCCGCTTGGGATCGATCTCGCGGCGGGCTTCGTCCAATGCGGCGATGGTCGCGCCGATGATCTTGTCGGTGTAGGCCGTGGCGTTGTCGTCGCTTTCGACACTACGGCTGACATAGGGCGTGCCGCCGGCCAGACTCTGAGCCAGCTGAATCTTGAAATCCGGGTAACCCTTGGTCTCGAAATTTCGGCAAAAACGGTTGACGGTGGGTTCGCTCACGGAGGCAGCCTGTGCCAGAGTGGCTATGCTCATGCCAATCGCCGCATCGGGATCCTGAAGGATGACGTCGGCGACCTTGCGCTCCGAACGATTCAGTTCGTCGACCCGCGAACGAATGCGGGCAATCAGATCGTGGACTGCCATGGCTACGAGCATCTCCTTGCGGCGGAATGACTAGGCTTTTCATCGAGCAGGCCCTGCATCCTAGCCTTTGCCGACAGGTGCGCCAAGCGCCGATACTCAGGGGGCGCCAGTCCGAGATCCCGAGGCACGGTATACTGACGAGAGATCGGTAATTTAGTTACGAAGTTGAATGTCAAATGTCACACGAGTGGCGTATTTTATTCGTAAATTAACGACTTTAGCGGAGGGAGGCAATGACTAGAGAGGCAACGCCCAACGTGGATCTGGCGCTGTTCGGCGCCCTTGGCGATCTGGCGCTGCGCAAGCTCTATCCCGCGCTCTATCACCTGGATCGCGACGGTCTGCTCGGCCCCGATACTCGAATCCTGGGGCTGGCTCGGCACGAGCATGATGGCGACAGTTTTCGTGGCTTGGTGCTGGATATGCTCAAGAAGCGCGTCAAGCCCAAGGAGCTCGAGCAGAAGTGTCTCGATCGCTTTCTGGCGCGGCTCGAGTATTCACGGCTCGACTTCGATACCGTCGAGGGCTACGAAAAGATTCGGGATTGGCACGCCGAGAGTCCGGATGCGACATGTCCGCTGACGATTTATTTGGCGGTGCCGGCGAGCATCTACGGGGCGATCTGCGCCAACCTTCAGCAGAGCGGCAGCCTGGATGACGACTCCCGCGTCGTGGTCGAAAAGCCCATCGGCTACGATCTCGAGTCTTCCCATGAGATCAACGACGCCATCGGCGCGGTCTTTCCCGAGTCGCGCATCTACCGGATGGATCACTATCTGGGCAAGGAGACCGTCCAGAACCTGATCGCGCTGCGCTTCGCCAATCCCATGTTCGGCAACCAGTGGAACCAGAGCCAGATCTCGCACGTCGAGATCACCGTGGCCGAGCAGGTCGGCATCGAAGGGCGCTGGGGCTATTTCGACAAGGCCGGCCAGCTTCGTGACATGGTCCAGAACCATCTGCTGCAGCTCTTGACCATGCTCGCCATGGATCCGCCGGCCAATCTCGACGCGGACGCCATTCGCGACGAGAAGGTCAAGGTGCTCAAGGCGCTCAAGCCGCTGGAAGGCGAAGACCTCAACCGACACGTGGTGCGCGGCCAGTACGTGGCCGGCACCATGGGCGGCGAGAGCGTGCCGGGCTATCTCGACGAGGAGGGCGCCAACACCTCCAGTACCACCGAGACCTTCGTCGCCATGCGTCTCGAAGTGGCCAACTGGCGCTGGGCCGGCGTGCCGTTCTATCTGCGCACCGGCAAGCGTCTGCCGGAAAAGCTTTCACAGATCGTGATTCATTTCCGCCAGCAGCCGCACTACATCTTCGATCCCGATCAGCGCAATCTGGCTGCCAACAAGCTGGTGATCCGGCTGCAGCCGGAAGAGGGCATCGCGCTGCAGGTGCTGACCAAGGATGGCGGTCTCGACAAGGGCATGCGGTTGCGCCCCGGCCCGCTGCACCTGGATTTCAACCACGCCTTCCCCAAGGAGCGGATCCCGGATGCCTACGAGCGCCTGCTGCTGGAAGTCATGAAAGGCCAGCAGTATCTGTTCGTGCGCCGCGATGAGGTCGAATACGCCTGGAAATGGGTCGATCAGCTGATCGACGGCTGGGAAAAGCGCGACATCCCGCCGCGTCGCTATCCCGCTGGCTCCTGGGGCCCGGTCGCCTCCATTGCGATGATCACGCAGGACGGACGTTCCTGGTATGAAGACTACTGATACCCAGTCTACCGAGCCCAAGGCGATCGGGGGCCCACGGGAGCAGATCGCCGTCCAGCTGGCGGAGGCCGCCGCTCGCGCATTGACGGCCGATCTCGCCGACCAGCCGCGCGCGCTGCTGGTCGTCTCGGGCGGGTCGACACCGCTGCCGTTCTTTCAACGTCTTGCCGAGCAGGCGCTGGATTGGTCGCGGGTCGACGTCACGCTGGCCGACGAGCGCTGGGTGGCCGCGGATCATCCCGACAGCAATGCCCGCCTGGTCCGGGAAACGCTGCTCGTTGGTCCGGCGGCGGCGGCCACGTTCCATTCGCTGACCACGGACGATCCCACACCGGAACAGGGCGTGGCGGCGGTCGCCGCGCGTCTGGCCGCGCTGCCCTGGCCGGCCAGCCTGGTCGTTCTCGGCATGGGCAACGACGGCCATACCGCGTCGCTGTTCCCGGATAGCGGCGAGCTCTCTCTGGCGCTGAGTACCGATGACAGCGTCGTGGCCGTGAGAGCGCCCAGCGTGTCGCAGCCCAGGATTACCCTGAGCGCCGCGCGACTGCACGATGCGCGGCGCCATGCGCTGCATCTCGTCGGTGATGCCAAGAAGGCAGTGCTGGCCCAGGCGCTCAGCGGAGACGACGTCCGCGAACTGCCGATCCGGGCTTTCCTGACCTGTCCGCTGACCCTCTATTGGGCGCCCTAGCGCCGGACCTCTTTCAAAGGAACCATTTCGATATGTCATCCGAACAACGCTTTCCCACCGCTCACATCGAACGTCTGGATGCGATCTGTCGCTCGGGCGCGATCATTCCCGTGCTGGTCATCGAGCGTCTCGAGCACGCCGTGCCGCTAGCCAAGGCGCTGGTCGACGGCGGTCTCGACGTGCTCGAGATCACGCTGCGTACCGACTGCGCGGTCGAGGCTATCAAGCAGATCAAGCAAGCGCTGCCGGACGCGGCCATCGGTGCCGGGACGGTGCTCAGCATCGACCAGTATCGACTTTGCGAGGAGATCGGCGTCGACTTCGTGGTGACGCCGGGCACCACGCCGGCGCTGTTCGAGTACGGCGTCAACAGCAGCGTACCGCTATTGCCGGGCGTGGCCACCGTTTCCGAAGTCGTTACCGGCTGGGAATATGGCTACCGTCGTTTCAAATTCTTCCCGGCGGAATCGAACGGCGGTGCCAAGGCGATGAAGTCGTTTGGCGGCCCACTACCGGAAGCGCTGTTCTGTCCGACTGGCGGGGTCACCGTGGATAACGCCGCCGACTATCTGGCACTGCCCAACGTGATGTGCGTGGGCGGTTCCTGGATGGCGCCGAAATCCCTGATCGATAACGAAGACTGGGCGGGTATCACCGAACTGACGCGGGCCGCGACGCAGCGCTATCCGCGTTGATGATTCACTGAACGACAACGACACCGCTATAAAAGAAGGCCCGATCCATGGATCGGGCCTTCGCTTTTAAGGTTCGCGTCTCGAGGAGCAAGTGCCTGGCGCTTAGCCGCGCTCGATCGCCGTTGCCACGCCCTGGCCGCCGCCGATGCACAGCGTCGCCAGACCGCGCTTGGCATCGCGACGCTGCATCTCATGCAGCAGCGTCACCAGGATGCGCGCGCCGGAGGCGCCGATCGGATGGCCCAGTGCAATGGCGCCGCCGTTGACGTTGACCTTGTCGTCGCGCCATCCCAGATCCTTGGCCACGGCCAGCGTCTGGGCGGCGAAAGCTTCATTGGCCTCTACCAGGTCCAGCTCGTCGATGGTCCAGCCGGCCCGCTCCAGGCAGCGGCGAGTCGCTGGCACCGGGCCGATGCCCATGGTGGCCGGATCGACGGCGGCATTGGCATAGGCGCGGATGGTCGCCAGAACCGGTAGCCCGAGCTGGGCGGCCCGCTCGGCGCTCATGATCAACAGCGCGGCGGCACCATCGTTGAGCGAAGAGGCGTTACCGGCGGTCACGCTACCAGTCTTGGAGAAAGCCGGCTTGAGCTTGCCAAGCGACTCGGCGGTAACACCGTCGCGGGGCTGCTCGTCGCGCTCGACGAGGATATCGTCGCCGCGTCGCTGCGGCACGCTCACCGGGGTGATCTCGGCGTCGAAGCGCCCGCCGTCCCGCGCTGCGCAGGCGCGCCGTTGGGACTCGGCGGCGTAGGCGTCCTGCGCTTCCCGGGAGATATCCCACTGTTCCGCGACGTTCTCCGCCGTGATCCCCATGTGATAGTCGTTGAAGGCGTCCCACAGGCCGTCGCTGATCATGCTGTCGAGCAGCTCGGCGTGGCCCATGCGCAGCCCGGTACGGGCCTTGGGCAGCACGTAGGGCGCGAGGCTCATGCTCTCCATGCCGCCGGCGACGATCGCCTCTGCGTCACCGCAGCGAATCGCCTGCACCGCGAGGTGCACTGCCTTCAACCCCGAGCCGCAGACCTTGTCGACGGTCATCGCCGGCACGCTGTCGGGCAAGCCCGCCTCGATCGCGGCCTGACGCGCGGTATTCTGGCCCAAACCGGCGCGCAGCACGTGGCCCATGATCACCTCGTCGATACCGGCGGGATCGATGCCCTCGAGCACGCGGCGGATGACGGTCGCGCCCAGGGTCACGGCGGGAACGCTCGACAGGCCACCCTGGAAGGTGCCGATCGGCGTGCGCGTGGCGGCGACGATGACGACGTCGCGCATGGTGGCTGCCGTTTCTTCAGACATGGGCCGTCTCCCGCTGGTCGATCAGTTCGCAGCCGGTGGCTTCACGAATTTCCTCGAGGGTGACGTCCGGCGCGAGTTCGGCCAGCGCCAAGCCGTTTTCGGTGACGTCCATCACGCCCAGGTCGGTGATGATGCGGTCCACCACGCCGACACCGGTCAGCGGCAGGCTGCACTCTCCCAGAATCTTGTGTTCCCCCTTGGCGGTGTGGCTCATCAGCACGACGACGCGCTGCACGCCGGCGACCAGATCCATGGCGCCGCCCATGCCCTTGACCATCTTGCCGGGAATCATCCAGTTGGCGAGATCGCCCTTTTCGGAGACCTGCATCGCGCCGAGTATCGCCAGATTGACGTGGCCGCCGCGAATCATCGCGAAGGAATCGGCGTTATCGAAGTAGCTGGAGCCGGGCAGGGCGGTGACGGTCTGCTTGCCGGCGTTGATCAGGTCGGGATCGAGGGTCTCTTCGGTCGGAAACGGGCCGATGCCGAGCAGGCCGTTTTCCGACTGCAGCCAGACATCCATGCCCTCGGGAATATAGTTTGCTACCAGCGTCGGCTGGCCGATGCCGAGATTGACGTAGTAGCCGTCCTGCAGTTCGCCCGCGGCGCGTTCGGCCATCTGTTCCTTGGTCCAGGCCATGTCAGTTCGCCTCCCTGAGCGTGCGTTTCTCGATACGTTTTTCCGGTGTCGGGTTGTGCACGATACGGTGCACGAAGATCCCCGGCAGATGGACGTCGTCGGGGTCGATGGAACCGGTCTCGACGATCTCCTCGACCTCGACCACGCAGACTTTGCCGGCCATCGCCGCCAACGGGTTGAAGTTGCGCGCGGTCTTGTTGAAGCGCAGGTTGCCCGCCTTGTCGGCGACCTGGGCCTTGATCAGTGCCACATCGACCGGTAGGCCACGCTCCATCACGTAGTGCTCGCCGTCGAACTCGCGCACTTCCTTGCCTTCGGCGATCTTGGTGCCATAGCCGGTCTTGGTGAAGAAGGCGGCGATGCCGGCACCACCGGCGCGCAGCCGCTCGGCCAGCGTGCCCTGCGGGCAGAATTCGAGCTCAAGCTCGCCGGAGAGATACTGGCGCTCGAACTCCTTGTTCTCGCCGACGTAGGACGAGAGCATTTTCCTGATCTGGCGCGATTCGAGCAGCAACCCGAGACCGAACCCGTCGACGCCGGCGTTGTTGCTGGCAACGGTCAGATCCTTCTTGCCCGTGTCGCGCAGGGCGACGATCAACGATTCGGGGATGCCGCACAGCCCGAAGCCGCCGACGGCCAGTGTCATGCCGTCCTTGATGAGACCTTCCAGCGCTTCATCGGCGCTGCCAAACAGTTTGTTCATGTGTCCTCGTCCTGAAACGGAAGTCGCGCAGGGATCGCCTGGAAACCTCGTGGCCGATGTCAGAGTGAATATTCGACTCGATGTCCGAATGAACGTTCGACTCAAGGCTCGAGTGAATGTCCGAACATGATGCTCTCGCAGGCGATCGGTTGATGAGACATTACCATTCGAGGCAGGGCGCCGAAGGTCGATTAGACGATAGGAGTAGACGCCGTCGCGACAGGACGGCGTCGGGTGGCTTCGCGACACGAGCTTGGCGACATGAGCGTCGCGACAGCGTGTAAGCACGGCGAGGGCACCTTGGGGGGGCAGCTTGTCCTAGCGTGGCAGGTCGTCGAGATCCTCGGCGCCGGGCAGCGAGACGAAAGACCCGGCACGGGTGGCGGCAAAGGCGCCGCAGCGGCAGGCAAACGTCAGCGCCTCGCTCAGCCGGGCCTCGTCGGCCAGCCAGTCGGAGAGTGTCTCGCAGGTCACGTCGTCTCGTGACAGGGAAGCCAGCAGCCCGCCGATGAAGGCATCGCCGGCGGCAGTGGTATCGACTGCCTGCACGCTTGGCGGTATTGCCTGTTGCTGACGATCGGCCTGATAGGCGATTACCGGGCCCGGGCCATCGGTGATCACGATCAGTCGGGCGCCCTTGGCCAGCCTGGCGCTGGTCCATTCGTCGACGCCGCGATCGCCGCGCAGGGTATCCAGCTCTTCGGTGGAAAGCTTGATGACGTGGGCACGTTCCAGCAGTTGCTCGACCAGTCCGATATCGACGTTGCCCTGTGGCCACAGCATCGCGCGCAGATTGACGTCGACGCTGATCAGGCAGCCGCCGCGGCGGGCGATACTGGCCAGGTCCAGCGTGGTGCGGGCAATGGCGGTGTCGGTCAGGCTGTTGCTGCACAGGTGAACCAGCGCCGGCTCGGTGAAGATGCCGGATGGCAGGTGCTCGCGGCGATACAGCAGGTCGGCAGCGGGGGGACGGTAGAAGTCGAACTGACGCTCGCCCTGGGCGTCGCGGGAAACGAAGGCCAGCGCCGTGCGGGCCTCGCGGGTCCTTACCACGTGCTGGGTGTCGACGCCGTAGCGATTGAGCTCATCGACCAGGAAATCGCCGAAGCGATCATCGCCGATCATGCCGAGAAACTGACTGGGAATGCCCTGTCTGGCGCACGCTACGGCGGCATTGGCCGGTGCACCGCCCGCGTAGGGGGTGAAAGACTCGGGGCCGCTGTCGGTGCCGAGGCGGCTGGACAGCATGTCGACGAGGGCTTCGCCGAAGGCGATGATAGGGGTCATGGGTTACCGACTCTCTTCTCTAGCGGGAATCCTGATGCGGCGTACTTGGTCTTTTCGAATCTGGTCTTGTCGGCCGGGCCTGTCGAGCAAGACGCCGCATCAAACGTCATCAAGGCACCCGGTGGCTGCGAGCTTCCTCAAGCAGTGCAAACCAGGTCGGGCGATCGAGTTCGAGATTACTGCTCAGCAGTAGATTGTCGATACGTCTTTCATCCAACGTGCCGGTCACCGGCACCGGTCTGCCCGGCAGGCGTCTCAGCCAGGCCAGTGCCAGCCCCGCAGTGGTCGAGTTGAGCTGTTCCGCCAGTCGAGACAGCGCGCTGCCCAGCACGTCTTCGAACACTGACCCACCCCCCAGCGGGGACGAAGCCATCGGTGCCATCCCGTCGGCGAGGACGGCGTCGTAGAAGCCGTCGAACAAGGCATCTGGATGTGCCAGCGACAGTTTGAGCTGATGAGCGCCGAGCCGATTGTCCATCGCAGCCTGCAGGCGTCGCCACTGCTCCGGCAGAAAGTACGACACGCCCACCGCACCGACCTTGCCGGCCGCGATGGCGTCGTCCAGTGCTCGTGCCGCGGCTTCAGTATCCATCAGCGGGTCGGGGCGATGCAGCATGAAATGATCCAGACGATCGACGCCGAGACGAGACAGGGAACCGTCGATGACCTGGGTGAGATGACGTTCGGAAGTGTCGTAATGCTTGACCCCGAACGGGGAAGTGTCGCGATGCGGCAGGACGATATTACCCTTGGTCACCACCCGAACCTGGGACTTGAGCGACGGCCGGCGGGCCAATGCCTCGCCGAACCGCTGTTCGCCCAGGTGGTTGCCGTAGCTGTCGGCGTGATCGAACCAGTGCAGGCCCTGGTCGACTCGCGCTTCCAGCCAGTCGGCGAACTTTTCGACATCGTCGAATTCGGGGCGCTCGTAAAGGCGCATCATGCCCAGAATGAAGGGCGAATCGAAAATCAGATCGTCACTCACGCCGGCTGTTCCTCTCGCACGATGGTGGTGGACAGCAGGTGTTGACTGTCGGGGACCAGCCATACCGGATCGACCCGGGTGCAGGCGGCTTCGACACAGACGAAGCGCAAGCCGGCCGAGGCGGGGGTATCGTCCGGTAGGCCGTCGCCAGGATGCCACACGACCGTGGAGTCGCTGCCCTGTTTGCTGATCAGCAGGCGGCGCTGGCCGTCGTCCAGCACCACAGCGCGATTGGACTGGTAGATGCGATCCAGCGCGCCGCGGATGCCCAGTTCGCCCTGCTGATGGTGCTCGGCAAAGTGTTCGAGCTTGTCCAGATAGCGCGCGCCCGCCAGCCCCTCGACGCGGCACCGATGGGTATCGGCAACGGCGAAATAACTGTGCAGGGCTCCGGTCAGCTTGACCGGTGTGGTACCGGCATGGCGGGTCATCAATTCGACGGTCAGACGCTTGTCGTTGGCATGAATCACGACGTTGGGAACGAGCTGGTCGTGCAGGCGCTCTTCAGGAGAGAGGTGAATCTCGACGCCGCTGCCGGAAACGCTGTCGTCCACGGCGTCGACACGCCACGGCGCCGTGCGCGCGGGGCCATGCATGGGCCCCTTGCCATCCGGTGACTCGTCGGCGAACCACGGCCAGCAGACGGGAATACCGCCGCGGATGGCGCCCGGCATGGCTTGCGGCGTCGGCGTCACCCACAGCCAGCCATCTTCCGTGCCGGGAGCCGGTCGGGTGCTCGAGGCTCGCCCGGCTTCGTCGGCGAAAGGTAAAAAGTGCAGAACCTGCGCGCCCTGCAGCGAGATCGCAAGCTCGCCCCATTGGGCGTTGAGCAGCAGAAGACGTCGGCCTTCCCACTCGGCCTCTCGCTGGCCATCGGTCGCATCGATCAACTGCCGCAGCGTATCCGGGATCATGTCACCTCCTCGTTGTGCAGAGCTTCCGCCGCGCCCAGCAGTCCGGTCCACGGCGCGGTCACCACCCAGGTGGGGATGCCGGCATTGTAGGCGCTCAGGCGGCCCTTGTCGGCAAAGGCGCGACGGAAGTCGCTGCGTGGCAGCCAATCGACGAGACGCGGAATGATGCCGCCGCAGAGGTAGACACCGCCCAGCGAGCCTAGCGTCAGGGCGACGTCGCCGGCCGAACTGCCGAGAATCTTGAGAAAGCGCAGCAGCGCCTCGCGGGCGACGCGATCGCCGGCACGGGCGGCGCCGGTGACTTCGGCCGGCGTATTGTACTGCGCGGTGACGTTGAGCAGCGCGGCATGAGCCAAGTAGAGATCGAGCAGCCCCTGGCCGCACAGCAGGCGCTCGATCGAGACCCGGTCGTAACGGGCGCGGAAGTAGCCGAGCAGCTGACGTTCGCGCTTATCGGTGGGGGCGAAGGTGGCATGGCCGCCTTCCGTGGTCAGCGGGATCCAGTGGCGCCGGCTGGGAACCAGGCCGGCCACGCCCAGCCCCGTGCCGGGCCCCATGACCAGACGAGGGCGGTGGGCCTCGGCCTCGCCGTCGCCGATCTTGACCAGATCCGTGTCGTCGATATGCGGAATGCCGAGCGCCTGAGCGGTGAAGTCGTTGATGACCTTGAAATTCGACAGTCCCAGCTGTTCGGCAACCGCTTTCTTGGAGAACGCCCAATCGTTGTTGGTCATCTTGACCCAGTCTTCATGCACCGGGCAGGCGAAGGCCAGGCAGGCCTCCTCGGGCGCTTCGGCGCCGACCTTCTTCAGGTAGGCCTGAATGGCCTCGACCAGCCCTGCGTAGTGGGTGCAGGGAAGCGTTTCGATCGACTGCAGTTCGACGCTGCCGGGCATGACCAGGGCAAAGCGCGCGTTGGTTCCACCGATGTCGCCGATCAGGGCGGGAGTGGTCATTTGTGCCCTCCGGGCAAGTCGGCGGCCTCGAAGCCGCCAAAGGTAGCCGCGCCTTCCTCGGCACCACCGACCAGCTGGCGGAAACCGGCGAACAGCTCGCGACCCATTCCATGATGATAATGATCCAGATCGCAGGACGCCGGTTCCCGTTGTGCCCAGGTTTCGGCATCGACGAGAGCTTCGAGCACGCCGTTGTCGGGGTCTAACAGCACTCTGTCTCCATCGCGCAGATAGGCGAGGGGGCCTGCGTCGACCGCCTCCGGCGTGACGTGGATCGCCGCGGGTACCTTACCAGAGGCACCGGACATTCGCCCATCGGTGACCAGCGCGACCTTGTGGCCGCGATCCTGCAGCACGCCCAGAAACGGTGTCAATTGGTGAAGCTCCGGCATGCCGTTGGCGCGCGGCCCCTGGAAACGCACGACGACGATGATGTCCCGGTCCATTTCGCCGCTTTCGAACGCGGCCCTGACCTGGCTCTGGTCATCGAAGATTCGCACCGGCGCTTCGACCCGGCGAAACTCCGGCTTGACGGCGGACACCTTGATCACGCCGCGGCCCAGATTACCGTCGAGCACGGCGAGGCCGCCGGTGGACGAGAACGGTCGGGTCACCGGTCGCAACACGTCTTCATCGAGACTCTGCTGCGTGCCTTCGCGCCATATCAGACGATCGCCATCGAGGAACGGCTCCTGGGTGTAGGCACTCATGTCGGTGCCGAAGGCGGTGCGCACGTCGGCGTGCATCAAGCCCGCCGAGAGCAGTTCGCGCACCAGGAAACTGACGCCGCCGGCGGCATGGAAGTGATTCACGTCAGCCTGGCCGTTGGGATAGATGCGAGTCAGCCCGGGGATCACCGTCGACAGCTCGGCAAAATCGTCCCAGGTGATGGTCAGGCCGACCGCGGCAGCCATCGCCACCAGATGCAGCGTGTGGTTGGTCGAACCGCCGGAGGTGAGCAGTCCGACCATGGCGTTGACGATGGCGTGGGCGTCGATCTGCTTGTAGAACGGATGATAGTCACCGCCCTGATCGCTGTTGCGGATCACCTGTTCGGTACTGAAACGAGTGATCGCGTCGCGCAGCGGGGTGCCCGGATTGACGAAGGAAGTGCCCGGCATGTGCAGGCCCATCATCTCGAGCATCAGCTGATTGGAGTTGGCGGTGCCGTAGAAGGTGCAGGTGCCGGCGCTATGGTAGGACTCCGACTCCGCTTCCAGCAGCGCGTCACGTCCGACCTTGCCTTCGGCATAGAGCTGGCGGATACGAGATTTCTCGGCGTTGGGCAGGCCGCTCGGCATTGGCCCGGCGGGAACGAACACGGCCGGCAGATGGCCGAAGCGCGCCGCGCCGATGAACAGTCCTGGCACGATCTTGTCACACACACCAAGATAGAGTGCACCGTCGAACATGTTGTGCGACATCGCCACCGCCGTCGACATGGCGATCACGTCGCGGGAGAACAGCGACAGCTCCATGCCCGGCTGGCCCTGGGTCACGCCGTCACACATGGCCGGCACGCCGCCGGCGAACTGGGCGGTGCTGCCCATGCCGCGGGCGGCTTGCTTGATCAGTGCGGGAAATTGCTCGAGAGGCTGATGCGCCGACAGCATGTCGTTGTAGGAGGAGACGATGCCGATGTTGGTGCTGTTCATCAGCTTGAGGCTGTTCTTGTCGCCGGCGTTGCAGGCGGCGAAGCCATGCGCCAGGTTGCCGCAGGAGAGCTCGGCGCGATGAACGCCGCGACGATGCTGCTGCTGCATGCGTTCTTCATAGAGGCGGCGACGATCGGCTGAGCGCTCCTCGATGCGTCGCGTCACACGGTCGACTGTAGAATTGAGCTTCATGGTGTGCCTCATCGAGCTGTCAGGTTTGTTTGGTAAACTTACCAAAAAAACATCGCATTTGTTCGCGAATGAGCCTTTTGTATTAGTCTTTCGGAGTAATATTTTTTCATGCGGCAATGTTCTAGACTGCGTGTTCTAGACTGTTCACGAGCTCCACGGTGATCGAGCTTGGCGCTCGATCCGGCGTCGCCCAGGTGTCTGCCAATGCAGGCGCTAGCAGAACCTGACGTTTCAGGCTTTCACAGCGCTTGCCTAGAGAGGCTGCCACGAGGGCGCGGCTATGCCACGCAGCTGAACTTTCGAATTACGTCACCAAGAGGAGAGCACCATGACATTGCGTGTCGCCATCAATGGATTCGGCCGCATCGGCCGTAACGTGCTTCGTGCCATGTATGAAAACGGCTATCGGGATCGGATCGAAGTCGTCGCCGTCAACGACCTGGGCGATCCGGCGCTCAATGCCCATTTGCTTCGTCACGACAGCGTCCACGGGCATTTTGGATTCGAGGTCACTCACGATAGCGATACTCTGAGCGTAGACGGAGATAGCATCCGGATCCTCTCCGAGCGCGATCCGGCGCAGCTGCCCTGGAAATCGCTGAACGTCGATCTGGTGATGGAGTGCACGGGGCTGTTCACCAAGCGTGACGCTGCCGCCAAGCACATCGAAGCCGGCGCCGAGCGTGTGCTGATCTCCGCGCCCAGCGGTGACGCCGATGCCATGGTGGTATTCGGGGTCAACGAGCATGTGCTCAAGCCCGAGCATCGCGTCGTCTCCAACGCTTCCTGCACTACCAACTGTCTGGCGCCGGTGGCACAGGCGCTGCAGGAAGGGGTCGGCATCGAGAGCGGTCTGATGACCACGGTGCATGCCTACACCAACGATCAGAACCTCTCGGACGTGTATCACAAGGATCCGTACCGGGCGCGTAGCGCGACCCAGTCGATGATCCCGACTCAGACAGGCGCCGCCGCGGCCGTCGGTATCGTGCTGCCAGAGCTGAACGGCAAGCTCGATGGCCTGGCGGTTCGTGTGCCGGTGATCAACGTGTCGCTGGTGGATCTGACCTTCACCGCCGGCCGCGATACCAGCAAGGAAGAGATCAACCAGATCGTCGAGAAAGCGGCTGCCAAGTCGGCGGTGCTGGCGGTGAACTCGCAGCCACTGGTCTCGATCGATTTCAACCATGATGCCAACTCGTCGACCTTTGACACCAACCACACGCGCGTCAACGGGCGTCTGGTCAAGGTCATGGCCTGGTATGACAACGAGTGGGGTTTCTCCAACCGCATGTTGGATACCGCACTGGCAATGCAGGCTGCCAGCTGATTTCGGACGGATCCGGGATCTGAACACATCGGGCGACAGCATGGCTGTCGCCCGATGTCGTTTTCCGTGCGAGCATGGCGCAGTCCGTGCTCCGTGACCTTTTCCTCTGCTGTGTCATCCCTTCTGCTACTTTATCTCTTTTTCCCGCAGTTTTTCTGCTGCGAGCGCTTCGCCTGCTGCCCGTGATTGTGCGGTTTGACCTGAGCCTGTGGCCCGGTTCGTAGAATCCCGAAATCGTGTCCCTTAGCGCCGAAGTCATGCCTGATTTGCGCTCAAGTCGTTCGATCAGGTGTCGATAGAGCGTGTAAGCTGGGCAAATGTGCTTGCGGGCTTGGACTTGCCGGGCCGACCCTCTAATGTAGCGCTGAACGAATGTCATTTTTATTCACGCGTATTTTATCTACGCATCATTTCATCCACGCATCGTTTCATTTACGCACAGAGGTCGGCGGCGTCATGCAGGACAACATCATCAATGCGCATCGTTTGATCGGCGAGACCATCCACGAACCCGAAACAGAGCGCCGCGGCCGGATCGTCGGTGTCGATCAGTCGCGTGCCGTGCCGGTGATTTTCGTGATCTGGCAGGAGCAGTCGGGCATACAGCGTTTCGAATTGACGCGCGACGAGCTGCGTCAACTGGCCGAGGCCTGTGGCCGTGCCCGTTCTACAGGCCACGGTACCAAAGCCGAGCGCAAGAGCAACGACACGGGGGCATCGCTCGAAGATGCCACGTTCGTTTCGCCGGAACTGAATCAACGTCGTGTCGGCTCACGCTGACGCGATTTCGTTTTATCACCCAGCCGCGCGTCATGGTACTGCGGCTAGATGAGGCCGGAGTGCATGGGTCAACTGAACGCCTTCGTGCATGCCGATGGCAGTTTGAGTGCGGAAGCGCAGCACTGGCTGCAATCGTTGCCGGGCACGGCCTATGTCACCGATTCGGCGTGGTGGCTGGGCGAGCTCCACTTCCTCGCCGATTCCATCAGCACGTTGGGTCAGCGCCAGGCGGCGGATTACTGGTCTCAGCCCGACCGATGGCTGGCCCAGATTCCCGAGCCCGAGCGTTGGCCGTTACTCGAACAGCTGCAGCAGGCACTGGCGCGCGGCGATCATGCGGCGCGGCTCTCCTACGTGGTGGAAAGGCAGGATGGCTCGCAGTGCGAGGTCGACGACAGCCTCAGCATCCTGCGCAATGCCGACGGCGCGGTGGTCGCGCTGGTGGGTTTCCTGTTGCCGCAAAAGATCGAACCCGTCGCGAGCGAAAGTCTGTCCCTCCAGGCACTGCTCGATTACAGCGACGACGTGATCATGGCGCTCGACGAGGATCTCAACTGCTGCGACGTGGCGGGCAATACCCAGGGCATGCTCGGCATCGCCGTGGCATCGCTGCGCTCGAGTTCACTGTTCGGCCTGATGGCCCCCGAGGATGGCTCGCGGGTTCGGCGGTTACTGGCGGAGGGCGCGGCCGAGGCGACCTCGAAGATGCTGGAGCTGAGGTTGAGGCACCGGGATCGCGGGTACCGCTGGTTTGAGATCCATTTCTCGCCGTGTCCGTTACCCGCGGCGCTGACATTGACGTCTTCGGAGATGCCGGGTTGGATCGCCGTCGCGCGGGACATCACCCAGCGCCGGCAACAGTCGCTGCAGTGGGATGCGTACACTGCCACGGATGAATTGACGTCGGCCCTCAATCGAGAGCCTTTCATGGGCCTGTTGAGCCATGCATTCTCGAGCGGCGATGCCACCGCCCGGTTCACGCTGATCGTCTTCGACGTCGATCATTTTGGCGATATCAACGCCGCCTGGGGACGCGAAGGCGGTGATCTCGTGCTTTCGTGCATCGGCGAGATGTGTCGGGCGACGCTGAAGGAGCGTTTCAGTTTCGGAAGGCTGGAAGACGATACCTTCGCGCTGCTGCTGAGCGGCAAGTCGCTGCAGGAGAGCGCTGCCATCGCGGAGCGGCTACGCGGGCGGTTCGCCTCGACCCGAGTGGAGTTTCATGGTCATTGGCTGGCTTTCTCGGTTAGTCTTGGGGTCGCCGAACGCCGTGCGGATGAGTCCGCGGAAGCCCTGCTGGCGCGCGCCGAGGCGGGTGTCAAAGCCGCCAAGCGCAACGGAAGAGACCGTGTACAGCAGGCGCCATGAAGAAAAAAGCGACCAATCCTCGCGCCAGGCCAATCGAAAGCCTTGGCCAAGCCAGTCGAACAAGGAGAACGACGATGGGAAGACTACTGCTGGCCTCGCTGCTTAGCCTGATAAGCGTATCGGCGTGGGCCGATGAGGTCGAGGGGCCCCACGTCCAGGGACAGACCTTCGAATACTCCACCGGCGGTCAGACCTACCAGGGTTACCTTGCCTACAACGCCAGCGACGATCAGCCCCGCCCGGGCGTGCTGCTGGTGCATGAGTGGTGGGGTCTCAACGATTACATGAAGCACAAGGCCGACCAGCTGGCCGCGCTGGGGTTCGTCGCCCTGGCGGTCGACATGTACGGCGATGGCAAGGTGGCCCAGCATCCCGCCGATGCCAAGGCGTTCTCCAGTCAGGTCATGCAGGACTGGCCGTCTGCGCGGGCGCGGCTGGAAGCGGCGATGTCGGCACTGCGAAAGCACCCCGCGGTGCGTGAGGATCGCATGGCAGCGATCGGTTACTGTTTCGGCGGTGGCGTGGTGATGAACATGGCGCTGGCCGGCATGCCCCTGGATGCGGTGATCAGCTTCCACGGCAGCCCGACCCAGGTGGTTTCCAGCCCGCAACCTTTCGATGGGGTGGTGCGAATCTACAACGGCCAGGACGATACGCTGGTCGACCCCGATGCGCTCGATAGCATGGCATCGGCGCTGACCCAGGACGGCGCCGATGTACGCGTGGTCCAGTATCCCGGCGCCAAGCATGCTTTCACCAATCCTGATGCTGACAAGCTGGCCAAGGAGGACGATCTGCCGCTGGGCTACAATGCCGCCGCGGATGCCGCCTCCTGGCAGGCCGCGCTGCTGACGCTGGACGAAGCGCTGAATCAGTAGACTGGCGAACGAGCTACGAGCTACGAGCTACGAGCTACGAGCTACGAGTAAGGCAGAAGAAGAGAGAAAGCCACGAACGATCGGGTTCGTGGCTTTTTCGTGGGGTCTTGGTCGGTGTCTAGTCGTGGGGGCGGCTCAGGGCCAGTACGCGTTTGGCCAGGGCAATCATCTCCGGGTCGCCGGTGTGCTTGTCCGGCACGTCGGACAGCTTGATCACGGGCAGCCAGTGCTGGCCTTCCGGCCTGGCTTCGACCATCTTGACCACCATGTTCATCGGCTCGACACCGACATCGTTGGTGAAATTGGTGCCGATGCCGAAGGCCATGCCGATACGGTCATGGCAGAACGCCTGGATTCGCTCGACCTTTTCCGGGGTCAGCGCGTCGGAGAAGATGATCGTCTTGCTCCGCGGATCGATTCCCAGCTTCTCGTAGTGGGCAATGGTCGAGGCCGCGAAGTCGATCGGATCGGCGCTGTCGTGGCGCACGCCATCGAAGAGCTTGGCGAATTTCTTGTCGAAACTTTCGAAGAAGGCCTGGGTGGTGAAGGTGTCGGTCAAGGCGATGCCGAGATCACCGCGATAGACGTCGACCCAGTGCTCCAGCGCCAGACTGTTGGCCATCTTGAAGCCGAAACGTGCGCCGTGGAACATGAACCACTCGTGAGCGTGGGTGCCGATGGGTTTGACCCCGTGGCGCATCGCCAGCAGCATGTTGCTGCTGCCGCTGAACGCCTCGCCTCCGTGACGGCGCAGCGCACCGACCACGCGGTCATGAACCTCGAAGGAAAACCGGCGTCGCGTGCCGAATTCGGCGATTTTCAGCCCCATCCGCTGGTATTGCTCGATCTTGTCACGGGTGCGCGCCTCCACCGTTGCGTCGTCGTCACGCTCCACGCCGCGCAGGCGATACCAGAGTTCACTGATCAACGCCATCAGCGGGACTTCCCACAGGATGGTGCGATACCAGAGCCCGTCGATGGTCACCGACAGCTCGCTGCCCGTCTGCTCGATGATGACTTCGGCCGGGTTGTAGCGAAAGCCGGCCAGGAAATCGAGGTAGGTCGGATCGAGGTAAGGACAGGTGACTTCCAGATACTGCTTCTCGGCTTCGGTCAGGACCAGGTCGACCATCGCGTCCACTTCATGCCGTAGCGCCTCGCCGAAGCCTGCGGGAAAGGCATGATCGCCGCGGTTGATGAAGGCGTAGCGCGCCTGCGCGTAAGGGAAGCGCTTGATCACGGCGTTCTGCATCGTGATCTTGTAGAAATCGTTGTCGAGAAGCGAAGTCAGCATGAAAATCCATCATCAGCGTTAGCAAAGGGCGCGATCGGCAGCCCGGCAAGCGTTCTTCCATGGGTACGGGTCGGGCCATCGCTATGGCTTTCGTTCATCGGTACGGCTTTCGTCCCTCGGTCCGCTAAAGGAAGGCCATGACACCGAACATCGCCGCGACGAAACCCCCGAACAATAAAAGACCGGCCAGCGATAGCAAGATCAGCAAGTAGCCTAATATCAGACCGGCGAGAGCCCAGCTGTCTCCCGACTCCTGTTTCCGGCGAATCTGCCGCCGAGCCAGGTGCCCGCAGACGACGCCACCGAGTGCCGCCGGCGGCACCAGCGTCCCCAGCACGCTCAGCGCGAAGGCAACCAGCGCCATGATGTTGGTCGGCGCCGGCGGTGGCTTAGGTTGGCCGGAAGGGGCAGAGGCGAATGTCATCGGGCTAAGCGTCTCGCGATCTTGGATTGTCGACCTGGGATTATCGGTCCTGGGCTATGGACTATGGACCTTGGGCATGGACAGAGTATCGCACGCTTGCCCGCGGCTCTCGAAGTTTTCGGCCCAGGATGTTATCCACATTGTCATCGCTTTGATCTGACGACCTAGAGCACAGGCCGGCAGCGGAAAACAGGAGAGCAACATGGTGTTGCGGGTCGAGAATATCGGCAGTCTTGCCAACACGAGTGCGGCGCGCTGGAACGGTGTCGTCGGCGATCGCTATCCTTTCCTGCGCTATGAGTTTCTGGCGGCTCTGGAAGCGTGTGGCTGCGCCGATACGGCCACTGGCTGGGAGCCGGATCACCTGATGGTCGTCGACGGGGAGCGCGCGGTTGCAGTGTTGCCGCGCTACGCCAAACATCACTCTCGCGGCGAGTATGTCTTCGACTGGGCCTGGGCCGACGCCTGGGAGCGAGCCGGCGGCGACTACTACCCCAAATCGTTGTCGGCGATACCGTTCACGCCGGCGACGGGGCCGCGACTGGCGATCGCCGAGGATGCCGATCGGCGCGCGGTCATCGCGGCGCTGGGGGCGGTGATTCGTGAGTCCGGGCTCCAGAGCTGGCATCTGCTGTTTGCCGACAGCGATGAGGTCGACGACTGGCAGGCCGCTTTCGACGCGCCGCTGATGGAGCGACAGGCGGTGCAGTTTGCCTGGCAAGACGATGACTTCGGCGACTTCGAGGGGTTTCTGGCCCGGATGAGTTCGCGCAAGCGCAAGGAGATCCGGCGCGAGCGTCGCAAGCTGGCCGAGCAGGGGTTCGTCTTCGATCGGCTCACCGGCCCCCGGATCGACGACGACGCGCTGGCCCAGTTCTATCGCTGCTACTGCATGACCTATCTGGAGCGGGGGCAGCGGCCCTATCTCAGTCTGGAATTCTTCACCCGTCTGCGCGACGGTATGGCCGATGCCCTGGTGCTGGTTCGTGCCAGCGTCGGCGAGCGGGCGGTGGCGGCGGCGCTGTGTTTTGAAGGACGAGGACTCGAGGGGCGGAGTCCCGACGGAAATGGGACGCTCTATGGCCGCTACTGGGGCAGCGAGGTCGAGGCCGATTTTCTGCATTTCGAGACCTGTTACTATCAAGGCATCGAGCACTGCCTCGAGCGAGGTCTGACTCGATTCGATCCCGGCACTCAGGGGGAACACAAGCTCACGCGCGGTTTTGCGCCGGTCATCAGTCGTTCGCTGCATTATCTCGATCATCCGGGGTTTCGGGATGCCGTCGATGAGTTCTGCCGCGAGGAGCGGCGTCACGTCCAAGCCTATTTCGAACAGTGTCGCCTGCGTCTGCCATTCAAGACCGAGGTCGATTGAGTCGATAGCGCGCGGCGCTCGAGCCGTTCGAGCCGTTCGAGTTTATAGAAGGCCCACGATGGCGAGTTCCACTACGGCACGCGTCGCGGCAACGAGGGTACGAGCGAGATGGATTTTCTCAACGAAGCGGCCGTGCTGTTGGGTGCGGCGATCATCGCGGTGCCGCTGTTCCAACGCCTCGGTCTAGGATCGATTCTGGGCTATCTCTGTATCGGCTTGCTGGCAGGCCCCTCGATCAGCGGCTTCGTGTCCGAACCGGAAACCGTTCTGCATTTTTCCGAATTCGGCGTGGTCATGCTGCTGTTCATCATTGGGCTGGAACTCGAGCCACGGCGGCTATGGTCGATGCGCAAGCGCCTGCTGGGGCTGGGAACGCTGCAGATGGCGGGTTGCGCGGCACTGCTGATGCCGATCGGATTGCTGTTGGGCCTGCCGCCGAGTATCGCCATTTTTCTGGGGCTGACGCTGGCGCTGTCGTCGACCGCCTTCGCGCTGCAGGTGCTCAACGAACGTCGCCAACTGGCAACGCCGCACGGCCAGAGCGCCTTCGCCATGCTGCTGTTCCAGGATCTGGCGGTGATACCGCTGCTGGCGCTGTTGCCGTTTCTGGCCGGTCGCGCCGACGCCAGCCCGGACGACGGCTGGGTCATCGCGCGCAGTATCGGGGTGGTGATCGCCGCCATTGCCTTCGGGCGGCTGGTGTTCCCCCGCGTGCTGTCGCTGATCGCGCGCAGCGACGTTCACGAGATTTTTACCGCCGCCGCGCTGTTTCTGGTGCTGGCGATGGCGCTGGTGATGCAGTGGGCGGGCCTGTCGATGGCGCTGGGCGCTTTCCTGGGTGGCGTCATGCTGGCCGATACCCCGTATCGCCACGAGCTCGAGGCCAATATCGAGCCGTTCAAGGGCTTGCTGCTGGGGCTCTTCTTCATCGCTGTCGGCATGTCGGTCAATCTGACGTTGGTACTGGACAACGTGCTGCTGGTGGTAGGGCTGGCCGTAGCGATGACGCTGGCCAAGACCGCGGTGTTGGCGATTATCGGGCTGCTGACGCGGCTGCCGCGCCCGGAAATTCCCCGGCTGGCGACGATCATTGCCCAGGGCGGAGAGTTCGACTTCGTGCTGCTGACCGCCGCGGTGGCCGCCGGGGTCATCGACCAGCGCATTGCCAGTCTGTGTATCGCGGCGGTCACGCTCAGCATGGCGGCCACGCCTTTTCTGTATCGACTGGGGGAAAGGCTGGGCAATCGGCTCAAGGAGAGCCGCCCCTACGACACCGACTTCGGCGACGACACGCCGCCCGTGATCATTGCGGGGCTTGGCCGTTTTGGCCAGATGGTCGGGCGGATGCTCAAGATGCAGGAGATCAATTTCACCGCGCTGGATCCCAATATCACTCAGGTCGAGTTCATTCGCCGCTTCGGCTCGCGCATTTTCTACGCCGATGCGACCCGGCTGGATCTACTGCGCGCGGCCGGCATCGATAAGGCGCGCCTGCTGGTCATCGCGGTGGATAGCGAAAGTGCCGCGCTGACCATCGCACGGCTGGCGAAGACCCACTTTCCGCATCTCACGGTCTATGCACGAGCGCGTAACCGTCATCACGCCTGGCAGCTGATGGAGGTCGGGGTCGATAGCGTGGTGCGCGAGACGTTCGCCTCGAGCATGGAGATGAGCGTCGAAGTGCTCAAGGGGCTGGGCTACCCCAGTGCCAATGCGATCAATGCGGTGCGCACGTTCCGCGATTTCGACAATCAACTGCTCAAGGACACTTACGCCCATCGCAATGACACCGAGCAGCTGATGGCGACCGAACAGGCGGCCATGGCCGAACTGCAGTCGCTGTTTCAGCAGGCGCTCAACCGAGGCCGTGGCAGGGAGAGTCCTCGTGACGAGCGTGTCGTACCCAGCGATGGCGAAGACGTAAAGAAGGAGACCCATCATGACGCAGACGCTGAAACGACGACTCGCGGCGCTTGACGTGTCGACGGACGGTGGTCTGACGCCGCTCTCCGGCGGTGACAGCGGGGCGGGGCTTTGGCGAATCGAGGGCGGGACGCCGCGTATCGTCAAGCGGGATTCGCCAGAGCGCGTAGCCGGTGAAGCGGACGGCTTGCGGGCGCTGCAGTCGGCCTGTCGTCTGCTCATCGTGCCCGCGGTGCTGGCGCAGGATGATGACTTGCTGGTCATGCCGGCGCTGGACGACACGGGGAAGCGCGATGGCGCCGCGCTGGGTGAAGGGCTACGTCAGATGCACCAGGATTCCCGGGATGCCGAGGCGGGCCATGGCTGGCCACGAGACAACGCCTGCGGGCTGACGCCCCAGCCCAATGCGCCGCTGCAGGATGGTCGGGTTTTCCAGCGCGAACGCCGGCTGTTGCCATTGGTGACGCTTTGTTGCGAACAGGGGGCACTGAACGCCCAGCTGGCTGCGCGTATCGAGCGCCTCGCCGAATCGCTGGAAGGGTGGTTGCCCGATACGCCGCCCTGCCTGGTCCACGGTGATCTGTGGTCGGGCAATGTGCTGTTCACGCCCGCTGGGCCGGCGATCATCGACCCGGCGGTCTATCGCCATTATCCGGAGGTGGATGTCGCCATGTTGACCCTGTTCGGCGGGCCGGGAGAGGCCTTTTTCGAGGCCTACTGGGATGGCGATCGCCCCGTGGATTGGGAACGTCGCGAGGCGCTGTTCCAGCTCTATCCGCTACTCAACCACCTATATCTGTTTGGACGGGGTTATCTCGGCGGCGTGCAGCGAGCCGTGGACCGGGCCCTGGCCGAGTAAGGCGGCTCGGCGTGCCATTGAGTCTTTTTCTGTCATCCATGTCGCCGATGTTCTTTTTTGCCTCCCGGCAGCGGCGTATCACCGCTCGGGAGCGCGAATGTCCGAGGGGCCAACCGGTTCACCCAGCACGTCATGGCCCCGGGTATTGAGATGCAGCGCATAGAGCGAGGTGGTGGCGCAGATATACAGCCGGTTACGGCTGATGCCGCCGAAACAGACGTTGGCTACGGTCTCCGGGATCACGATGCGCCCGAGTCGGGTGCCATCAGGGGCATAGCAGTGCACGCCGTCGCCGGCGCTGGTCCACAGGTTGCCGGCGAGATCGAGACGAAAGCCGTCGAAGAGGCCGTCCGACGAAACGGCGAAAACCTCGCCGCCTGAAAGACGATGATCCGATTCGACCCTAAATCGACGAATATGGCGCGGGCCGTCATCGCGATGGGTGGCGCCGGTATCCGAGACATAGAGCCAGGCTTCATCGGGCGAGAAGGCCAGGCCGTTGGGCTTTTCGAAATCGTCGGCGACGCGGATCAGTCGATGCTCGGGGGTGAGGCAGTAGACGTGGCAGCCCATCTCGGCGTCACGCAGGCCGCCTTCGTAGTCGCCGTCGATACCGTAGCTGGGATCGGTGAACCAGATCGAGCCGTCCGACTTGACGGTGACGTCATTGGGCGAGTTCAGCCGGTGGCCCTCGAATCGATCCGCCAGCGTGGTGATGCGCCCGTTGTGCTCGGTGCGCGTGACGCTGCGCGAACCGTGTTCACAGGTAATCAGGCGGCCTTCTCGATCCCGGGTCTGGCCGTTGCCGAAGGCGGCAGGCTGGCGAAAGACCGCGACATGACCATCGCACTCGTCGTAACGCAGCGTACGATCATTAGGGATGTCGGACCACAGGAGATAACGCCCGGCGGGGTCGTAGACGGGGCCTTCGCACCAGCGACCGCCGCTCCAGAGTCGTTCGAGCTGAGCGTTGGGGAGGATCAGCGACGTAAAGCGAACGTCGTCGACGATGTACCCATCGGGATATTGCATGCAGCCACCTTCAGAATATGAGACCGATCAGAATGTAGGGCCTAGCAAAATCTAGGACGACACAGTCTTGTCGCTGCGATATCGGCTGTCATTGAGACGAAAGTTCTATCGATGACAATGTGCTGATGACACTGCCATCGACGAGCTTCGTCATGACCTATCGAGCGGTTCGCACCGCGTCGTCGTGGTCATTGGCGAAAGGTCGCCCTGGTCATCGGTGGAAAGGTCGTCCTGGTCATCGGGGAAAGCCTGCTGGCGTCACGCTGATGCGCTCGAAGAAGGTGTCGATCATGCGGGGTCCAATTTCACCGATATCGTAGCGTTCGGGATCCCGTAGCCAGTCATGCATGAGTCCCAGAAACATCGACATCAGCATGCGGCAGGCAATTTCCGGCTCGATGCTGGCGGCGAGGGTGCCGGTGTTGTGAGCTTTTTCGAAGCGCTCGAGCATTGTCTCGTAGCAGTCGCAGGCCAGCTGGTCCTGCAGCGCGAGAATGTCGACATCGCTGGCCGATTCGCTGCAGTGCAGCAAGATGGTATGGACGCGACGCGAGCGCGGGCCCTGCAGCCGCCCGAGAGCGTGAAGCGTCGCCAGGCGCAGGCTTTCCAGCGGCGCATTGGGCTGGTCGGGATCCTCGACATCATCCAGCAACTGACGCAGTGGCATCTTGACGCGATCGAGCATGGCGTGGAACAGATCGGACTTGTTCTTGAAATGCCAGTAGACCGCGCCTCGCGTCATGCCGGCTTGCCGGGCTATCTGCTCGAGCGAGGTTCGTGACACGCCGCGCTCGAGAAAAGTGACCTCGGCAGCGTCCAGTAACGCTTCGCGGGTTGCCTCGGCTTCGGCCTTGGTGCGTTTGGGCATGATGGTGTCATCGACAGGTGAGTGGGTGCATGACGTCAGACCGGCATTTCTTATGTTGAGGTTAAAACCGCCGTGACAAGAGCATAACCAATTTTCTGCAAGTTTACATTCATGTATGTATGCCTGTAAGCTCGCGGGATTAACCTAGGCATCATCCTTCCAGGACGGAGACTCATGCGCCCTAATTTCGTGAAATGCACCCTCGGTTTCGGTGGGGCGTTGTTGCTCTCGTTGGCGCTGGCCGGCTGTGGCGACGACGACTCGCAAAATGCTCAGCAAGGCGGGGGGCAACAACAAAAGCCGCCGACAAAGGCGGAAGTGATCAACGTCGAGGCGCACGATGTCGCGCTTTCCAAGGAATATCCCGCCCAGGTTCGCAGCAATCAGGAGGTCACCGTGATGGGTCGCGTCGAGGGTGTCCTCGAAGCGCGTCATTACCGCGAGGGCAGCATGGTCGAGAAGGGTGACAAGCTGTTCACCATCGAGCAGGCGCCCTACGAAGCCACGGTCAAGCAGAATCAGGCCGACGTGCAGAGTGCGCAGGCGGAAGTGTCACGCGCCCAGCGCGATGCCGAGCGCTACAACCGTCTCTACAAGCAGAACTCCATCAGCCAGCAGCAGCGCGATCAGGCCCAGGCGGATCTGATTACGGCCCGGGCCGCTAAGGCCCAGGCCCAGGCCGCGTTGGACAGCGCCCAGATCAATCTCAGCTATACCGAGGTCAACGCCCCGGTCAGCGGCATGATCAGCCTGAGTGAAGTCAATGTCGGCAACCTGGTGCAGCCGCCCCAGGAGCTGGCCACGATCACGCCATTGAATCCGATCGAGGTGCGCTTTTCGCTGCCGGCCAACGACGCCTTTTCGCTGCGTCAGCAACGTCAGCAGGGCGATACCGAGCAGGCCAACGTGGCCGTGCTGACCGCGCCCGGTACGGAAAGCGCCTCCCGCGATGCGCTTCAACTACGCGGCAAACTGGATTTTCTGGGCTCCCGGGTCGATGAATCCACCAGCACGGTGCAGGCCGAAGCGGTGTTCCAGAACGATGACCAGGTTTTCCTGCCCGGCCAGTTCGTACGGGTCGCGTTGCCCAACGTGATGCGGTACGACGTCTATGCGGTTCCCGCGATTGCGGTGACCGAGGGACTCAAGGGGCCGCAGGTCTTCGTGCTCGACGATGAAGGCAAGGCCGGGGCGCGGTTCGTCTCGCTGGGCGAGATCGCCGGTGATTGGCAGATCATTACCGATGGACTGAAGCCCGGCGATCGCGTCGTGGTTTCGGCGATCGGCAGCATCTCCGCCGGTGACAAGATCGATGCGCAACCGTTCAGCGGCAAGGTGCCGGAACCGCAGAACAACGCCGGTGAAAATCCTTCCCAGGACCCTGACGCGCAGGGCGGTGAAGGCGTCGAGGGCGCCAAGCGGGATGCCCAAGAGGCAGACGACGGACAGAACGGAGCCAACTGATGAACTTTGCCAGCGTTTTCATCAGGCGCCCGATTTTTGCCACGGTCATCTCGGTCATCATCACGCTGATCGGTTTGATGGCGATGCGCACCTTGCCGATCGAGCAGTATCCGCCGGTGGTGCCGCCGACGATCAGTGTGTCGGCGACCTATCCCGGTGCCAGCGCCCAGACCGTTTCCGACACGGTCGCCTCGGTCATCGCCCAGGAGATCAACGGCACCGAAGACATGATCTATCTGACCTCGTCGAGTTCCGACAGCGGTCAGATGTCGATGAGCGTCTATTTCAACATCGGTACCGATCCGCAGACGGCGACGATCAACGTCAACAACCGGGTCCAGCGGGCACTGTCACAGTTGCCCAGCGAAGTGCAGTCCCAGGGCGTGACGGTCGAGCAGCGCTCGTCGAGCATTCTGCTGTTCGTGGGTATCACCTCGACCACGGATGCCTACGATTCGCTCTACCTGACCAACTACGCCAATATCAACGTGACGGACGAGTTGTCACGGCTTCCCGGCGTGGGGCAGGCGCAGGTACTGGGTAGCCAGGAATTCGCCATGCGCGTCTGGCTCAATCCGGACAAGCTGGCGCAATACGACCTGACGCCGGCCGAAGTCTCTTCGGCAATCCAGGCCCAGAACGCGGTGGTGGCGGGTGGCAAGCTCGGTGCCGAGCCCCAGAGCGATCCGACGCCATACACGTACACCATCACGACCCAGGGGCGTTTTGACAGCGTCGATCAGTTCCGGGACATCATTCTGCGCACCAATGCTGACGGCTCCTCGCTGCGGCTGAGCGATGTCGCCCGGATCGAGCTGGGCAAGAACAGTTACGGTATCCAGGCCTACGTCAACAACAAGCCGATCGCGCCGATCGCGATCTACCTGCAGCCGGGTGCCAACGCGCTGGACGTCGCCAAGGAAGTCAAGGACGCCATGGCGGATCTCAAGACGCGATTCCCGCCGGGGCTGGACTTCGAGATTCCCTACGACACCACGCTGTTCATCGATGCATCCGTCGAATCGGTGGAGCACACCTTCATCGAGGCTCTGCTTCTCGTCGCGGTGATCGTGTTCTTGTTCCTGCAGAGTTGGCGTTCCACCCTGGTGGCGATGTCGGTGGTGCCGATCTCGGTGGTGGGGACGTTTGCCGGCATGTATCTGCTCGACTTCTCGATCAACCTGCTGTCGCTGTTCGGCATGATACTGGCGATCGGCATCGTGGTGGACGATGCGATCGTGGTCATCGAGAACATCGAACGGATCATGGACGAGGACGAGGAGGCGACGCCGTTCAGCGCGGCACTCGAAGCGATGAAGGAGGTTTCCGGCGCGGTCATCGCGACGGCGTTCATCATGGCGGCGGTGTTCGTGCCGGTTGGCTTCATGAGCGGTCTGACCGGCCAGATGTACCAGCAGTTCGCGATCACCATCGCGATCTCGGTAGCGATCTCGGCGATCGTGGCACTGTCGTTCACTCCGGCGATCGGCGCGATCTTTCTCAAGCACCAGGATCGCATGCAGCAGTCCGGGTTCGTGCGGGCCATCCGCAAGCCGTTCGACTGGTTCAACAAGATATTCGACAAGATCACCGACTTCTTCATGGCGATCACCAATTTCATCATTCATCAGCTGTGGCTGGTGGTGGTGGGGCTGGCGGCTGCCGGTATCGTCTCCTGGATGATCTTCGCCCAGTTGCCGGCGGCGCTGTTGCCTTCCGAGGATCAGGGTGTGGCTCTGGCCTCGGTCAGCCTGCCGGCGGGGTCGTCGGTAGCGCGCACCGACGCCTACGTGCAGGAGTTGAGTCAGCGGCTGCGCGATGCCGTGCCGGGCATCAACTACGTCACCGGGATTCCGGGCTTCGATATCCTCTCGAGTTCGCCCAATACCGCCAAGGGTACGGTCTTCGTCACCATGAAACCGTGGGCGGATCGTGACATCACGGTGGATCAGCTGACCCAGAAGATCATGCAGATCGGCGGTCAGATTCCGGGCGGCAAGACGGTTGCCTTCAACCTGCCACCGATCCAGGGTCTGTCGCCCACCGGCGGGTTCACCGGCTATCTGCAGTCCTACGGCGGCGATACCTCTCAGCAATTGGCAGAGGCGGCTGGAAAGGTCATGCAGGCGGCGGCCGAGCGGCCGGAACTTGCGGGTGTCTTCTCGTCACTCGACGTCAACGTGCCGGTCTACGAGGCGGATGTCGATACGGACAAGGCGCGCAGCCTGGGTGTGGATATCACGGACTTGAATACCACCATGGCGAGCACTTTCGGTAGCTCCTTCGTCAACTACTTCACGAGCTCGAGCCGTAACTTTCAGGTTTATCTCCAGTCCGAGGACGATTTCCGGCGCAATCCGGACGACCTGAGCAAGGTCTACGTGCGCGGTGGCGACGGTCAGCGTATTCCGCTGTCGGAACTGGTGACCCTGACCCGTGGCAAGGCGCCGTCGGTGCTGCAGCGCTACAACACCTACTCGGCTGCGCAATTCTCCGGCGGGCCGGCACCGGGCTATAGCTCGGGTGAAGCGGTACAGGCGATGCAGGAGGTGGTGACCGATACCCTGGGCACCAATTACGGGATGGGCTGGAGCGGCGAGGCCTATCAGCAGGTCAACGTCGGCACCGCGGCGACGCTGGCACTGTCGTTCGGTGTGATCATGATGTTCCTGATCCTGGCGGCGCAGTACGAGAGCTGGACCTTGCCGCTGGCGGTGGTGTCGGCGGTGCCGTTCGCCTTCGTCGGCGCGATTCTCGCGGTCTACCTGGCAGGCTTGAGCACCAGCGTCTATCTGCAGGTGGGTTTGCTGGTGGTCGTTGGGTTGGCGGCAAAGAACGCCATCCTGATCGTCGAGTTCGCCGAGCAGCAGCGCAAGCACGCGGGGCTTTCGGTGGTCGATGCGGCCAAGGTGGCGGCGCGTCAACGTTTCCGCCCGATCGTGATGACCTCGCTGGCGTTCATCGGTGGTACCTTGCCGCTGGCGCTGGCGTCGGGTGCCAGCGCGGCGAGTCGTAATCAGATCGGCACGCCGGTGGTGGGCGGCATGATCTCGATCACGCTGCTGGCGACGATTTTCGTGCCGGCGACCTATGTGCTGATCATGAAGGTCACGCATGGGTTGCAGTCCAGACTGGGCAGGAACAAGTCCGGCAAGGATCGGCAGTCGCCGGAGTCGCGCGAAAGCCATTAACGGGGCCCGCAAGCGATACTGAAAATCCAGTCCTCGACAGGCAACCTCCCATGGGGGTTGCCTTTTTTATGGTTGTTCATCCACTTCTCTCCACAGCCGTTCAAACGGACTTTGACGCTTTCCAGGCAGTGGCATATATCTGTACCTAGTGACATCCTTGCGCGAGCAGTGCGTGGCTCGGTGGGCGGAGCGTCTACCGGAGCGCGCCTCGTGCTCGACTCATTTTTCATCCTTTATCCCCAGGAGAACCGTCATTACAGCCGTTGGCCCGTTTTATTAACGCCGGTTATCGTCGTTGAGTGGTATCGGAGCGCACGATGATGGGTCGACGCTGGTTGCTACCCACTGGTGGACCGGATGTTCGGGGGAGGCTGGATATGACGCAGGCCGTGGTTCATGGAAAGAACAGCCGGACGGCAGCAAGAGGTGGGGAGACGTCCCACTGGCTCGCATCGGCGTCCGGCCAAGGGGCAGCAAACGCTTCCCGAAGTGCCTTGTCGCGACCCATTCCCGTCGCGCCGGAGCGCCACCGGCGTGTGCTGTTCGTGACGACCGAGATCGCCGACTTCATCAAGGCCGGCGGGCTGGGGGATGTGTCCGCGGCGCTGCCACGCGCGCTGAAACCCAACTACGATGTGCGGGTTCTGATGCCCGGCTATCGTCAGCTACTCACCGCTGGACGCCCGATCGTCCACGTCGCCAGCCTACCTGCTCGCCACGAGTTGCCCGCGTGCGAAATCGGCCGTCTGCTGTGTGAAGACGGCCTGATTATTTATGTGGTGCTGTGTCCCGAACTCTACGATCGGGTGGGCAACGCCTACGGCGATGAGCTGGGCGTGGGCTGGGCGGACAACGACGTTCGCTTTGCGCGGCTGGCAATGGCCGCGGCCGAGCTCGTCAACGATGTTGCCCTGCTCGATTGGCAGGTCGACCTGCTGCATCTCAACGATTGGGCCACCGGGCTGACAGCGGGATACGTGCGCTGGCTCGGCAAACGTTACGTGCCCTCGGTCTACACCATTCACAACCTCGCCTATCAGGGCGTTTTTCCCGCCGAAAGACTGCCCGCACTGGGCATTCCGGCGACGGCCTTTCATATCGATGGGGTCGAGTTTCATGGCCAGCTCTCGTTCATGAAGGCCGGGCTTTCCTACGCCTCCCACGTCACGACCGTCAGCGGCAACTACGCCGTCGAGATCACAACGCCGGCGCTGGGCTGTGGCCTCGAGGGACTGCTCAAGAAGCGCGCGCTGGAAGGGCGTCTCAGCGGGCTGCTCAACGGCATCGACGATCACTGGGATCCGCGTACCGACCCGCATCTGGCGCCCAATTTCGGCATCAACGATTGGCACGGCAAACGCGCCAATACCCAGCGTGTGCGTCGCATGTTCGGGCTCGCGCCCAGCGGCGGTCCGCTGTTTGCCGTGGTCTCGCGGCTGGTAGCGCAGAAAGGGCTCGATCTGACCATCGAGGTCACCGACGCCATCGTGCGGGCCGGCGGCCAGCTGGTCGTAATCGGCCAGGGTGAACATGCCATCGAGCAGTCGCTCGTCGAGATGGCAACGCGCTATCCGGGTCAGGTGGGCGTCAACATCGGTTTCGACGAGGGTGAGGCGCGTCAGATCTATGCCGGAAGCGACTTCCTGCTGATGCCATCGCGGTTCGAACCCTGCGGACTCAGCCAGCTCTACGCGCAGCGCTTTGGCTCGCTGCCGATCGCCCACCGAACCGGCGGGCTCGCGGATACGATTCAGGACGGCATCAACGGCTTGCTGTTCGATGATATGAGCGTGGAAAACTATCGTGCCACCGTGCTGCGGGCGTTCGATCTGTTTCGGGCGACCGATCTGTTCTACGCCATGCGCCGGGCGGCGATGGCGGGGCGGCTGCACTGGCGCCAGGCCGTGATTCCCTACCGCCGGCTTTACGCCGATCTGCTCTCGGAGGCGACCGTCCGATCCGACGACGTCGCGGCACGACGATGACGAATTCCCGCCCAGGGCGCGCCAGTGCCGGAAGTACTGAAAGTGTTGAAAGTGTTGAAAGTGTTGAAAGTGTTGAAAGTGCCGAGAGTGCCGAAAGTGTTGAAAGCGCCGAGAGAGACAACGAATCCGGTCCTCCTGAACTGAACGCCCCTGCGCAGAGGACTTCGACGCTTCCGGGTATCCGGCCGATCGCCGCTGATTTGTCCGCTGCCTCGTCATCCGTTTCCTCGTCCGTCCCCACGCCGCGTGACGCCGCGCGTCCGGGGAGCAAGATGAGAAGCAGTGAGTGGCTGGGCACCTGGTCCTGGGACGACGGCGACTGGATGCGAGCCAGACCCGGACGCCACGGGGGCGAGATGCCGCTGGCTTTCTATCGCCTGCGCGCACTCGACTGGTATCTCTCCCGTTTTGCCCTGCCGATGAACTGGAATCGGCTCGCCGAGGAGCTGGTGCCCTATGTTGCCGATCTGGGCTTCACGCATATCGTCCTCGACGGCGCGCTGATCGGCCAGCCGCATAGCGTCGTCTGCCAGTTCATCGAGACCTGTCACATTGCCGGTGTCGGCGTGGTCATCGTCTATTCGCCGCTATCATCGATGACCCAGCCGGAATTTCTGGCGTGGTGTGATCGCTGTCATATCGATGGCTACGAGGAGGTGATCGATCACTCCGGGGAGGGCCGCGGCGCCGAATGCCGACTGTTTCTGAGCAAGACCACCGAGCCGGTGCTGGTACTCGATCCTCGGGTGCGATGGCGCCTTGCCAGTGCCGACTACCTGGCACTGTCTCCCGCCGAGCGCTGTCGGCAACACGCCGCCTGGATTGCCGCGCTGACGCCCCGTGAACTCAGTCGCGGCCTGCTGGAGCAGGTGCCTGATGACACCACCGCGCTGGGGCAGTGGCGCTTGCAGGTTCATGGCGATGATTGGCAGCGTTTCGCGGCGTTCAGGACGTGTCTGGCATTGATGTGGGCATTGCCTGGCGACAAGCAGGTGGCAATGGGCGTCGAGCTGGGCCAGGTTCTGGCCGAGCCATGGGAAGCTGCGCTGCACTGGCCGCTGCTCTTCGAAAGTCGTCATGCGGGCGTACTGCGTCTGGTCGCCGATCTCAACCGTCTCTACGTCAACGAGCCGGCGCTGCAGGTTCGCGGCGAGGATCGTCTCGGCTTCGAGTGGCTGGTCGACGACGATAGCGACAACTGCGTGATCGTCTTCGCGCGCCATGCCGAGAGCGGCCATGCCAGCTTGGTCTGCGTGTGCAATTTTCAGGCCTGTGTTCACTATCGCTATCGTCTGGGCGTGCCCAGCGCCGGCTGGTGGCGCGAGACATTGAACAGCGACAGCGTCTTCTACGGCGGCAGCAATGTGGGCAACGGCCGCGGCGCCATGACGGAGCCGATACCCAGCCATGGTCACGCCCAGTCTCTCGCCGTGACAGTACCGCCGATGGCGGCACTGTTCCTGCGCCACGAAATCTGGTTCGAGGATGGTTCATGAGCGCGTCGTTTCAAGCGGGGGACTCCGCGGGTGAGTCAGCGGGTGAGTCAACAGGAATCACCGGGCAACCCGGCGAGCCGAGAAGGGCGTCGTGGACACCGTCTTACGGTGCTTCGCCAGTCGCCGACGGGCGTATTCGTTTTCGGCTGTGGGCGCCGAGCGCGCAACGCGTCGACCTGGAGTGCGAGGGGCTGGACCCGCAGCCGATGAGGCCCATGGGAGACGGCGATTTCGAGCTCGAACTCGAATGTTCGCTGTCGACGGCCTATCGATACCGGGTTTTCGTCGAGGGTGACGACGACGGCATGGCAGTTCCCGATCCGGCATCGAAAGCCTTGCGCGACGGCGTCGATGGGTCGACCTGCGTGGTCGATCCCGACCGCTACGCCTGGCGGCATCCCGAATGGACCGGCCGGCCGTGGCAACAGACGGTGATCTACGAAGTGCATCTGGGGGCCTGCGGCGGCATCGAGGGTTTGCGTCATCGCCTGCCGGCGCTGGTGGAGCTGGGGATTACCGCGATCGAACTGATGCCGCTCGCCGAGTGTCCGGGCGAGCGCAACTGGGGCTACGACGGTGTCCAGCCTTACGCCGTTGCTGCCTACTACGCATCGCCTGATGAGCTCAAGGCCCTGATCGACGAGGTCCACGGCCACGGTCTGATGATCTTTCTCGACGTGGTCTATAACCACTTCGGGCCGGATGGCAATTTCCTGACGCATTACGCCAAGCCTTTCTTCCGTGACGATCTGCAGACGCCATGGGGCGGCGCCATCGATTTCCGGCGGCCTCAGGTACGGCGTTTCTTTATCGACAACGCGCTGATGTGGCTGCTCGAATATCGTTTCGACGGGCTGCGTTTCGACGCCGTTCATGCCATCAGCGAGCGGAATTTCCTGGTCGAGCTGGGCCAAACCCTGCGTGAGCGCGTAGGCCCCGACCGGCACTGCCATCTGATTCTGGAAAACGAGCACAATCAGGCCAGCCTGCTGGCGCCGGGGCTCTACGATGCGCAGTGGGCGGACGACTGGCATAACACCCTGCATGTGCTGCTGACCGGTGAGCGCGAAGGCTACTACGCCGACTTCGTCGACGACGCGACGCAGAAGCTCGCGACCGCGCTGGGCGAAGGGTTCGTCTATCAGGGGCAACCCTCTCGCAAGGGGGAAGCGCGTGGTGAACCCAGCGGTCATCTGCCGCCCACCGCATTCGTCAATTTCCTTCAGAACCATGACCAGATCGGCAACCGGGCACTGGGCGAGCGTCTGCCGCTACTGACCGAACCCGAGGCGCTCGATGCGGCAACCCTGCTGTTACTGCTGTCGCCCGCCATTCCGTTGCTGTTCATGGGCGATGAGTGGGGCTCGACGCGGCCGTTTCTGTTCTTCACCGATCACCACGACGCGCTGGCGGACGCGGTGCGGGAAGGGCGTCGCCAAGAGTTCGCCGATTTCCCCGCGTTCCAGGATCCGGAACAGCGACAGCGCATTCCCGACCCCAATGCCGCGGCCACGTTCGAGGCGTCCTGCCTCGACGACGCCGAGGCCGCCGCGCCCGAACACCGTCGCGTCCGCGAACGCTTTCGTCGCTGGCTGGCACTGCGACATCGGCACATCATTCCCGGACTCGAGGGTGCCCGCGCGATCGGTGCCCGGGTCGTCGCCGACAAGGCAGTGGAATCCCGCTGGCAGCTGGACGACGGGCAGATGCTGACTATCGTCATCAACCTCTCTTCGCAAGCGGTTGTTGTGGAGCCGCAGGGCGCGCCGCTGGTCTGCTCGCGAGAGGACGTGACCGATGCCGTGGCGAGCGGCCAGCTGCCGGCCCTGGCCAGCGTCGTCTGGCTGCGGCCATCGGATGGCTCGGCGGGAGCGTCGCGCGCATGACGAACCATCGCAATGATCGCCCTCAATCATCAGCCCCGCCCGGCGGCTCGCTGCAGCAACTGGCCGAAGCGGTCGGCTTGTTGATCGACTGGACCGGCAGCGACGGCCAGCCGCAGTCGCTGTCGCCAGCACGTCAGCGCGAGATGCTCACTCATCTCGGCTGGCCGGCCGGCGACGAGGACGAGATTGCCGCCAGTCTGGCGCGATGGCGGGCACGCCACCGGCCGGCGGCATTCGAACAACTGCCGCCGCTGCTGATTGCCGATCAGGGCGCTCCCTGGCGCGTGCCGGTGGTCGACGGCAGTGGCTGCGCTTTCGCCCTGCGACTGGAAAGCGGGGAGACGCTGGATGGGCATCTCGACGCCAGCGGCTGTCTACCCGCGATCGAGGAAACGGGGTATCACCGGGTGAGTTTCCTTACCGAGCGCGGTGACGAGAGCGTAACCCGGGTGCTGGCGGTGGCGCCGCCGCGCTGCTTCACCCTCGACGATACTGCCCGCGAGCAGGGCGAGGCCCGGCCAAGCTACTGGGGCGTCGCGGTACAGCTCTACGCGCTTCGGCGTGACGGCGATGGTGGTATCGGCGATCTGCAGGCGCTCGCCGAGCTGTGTACGAGTATCGCGCGAGCGGGCGCCGATGCCGTCGCCATCAGCCCCATGCATGCGCTGTTTGCCGCGCATCCCGAACGTTTCAGCCCCTATTCGCCCTCCAGCCGACTGTTCTACAACGTCTGGCACGCGGCGCCGGAGTGCCTGTTTGACGAGCAAACGTTGAGCCAGGCGCGGGCGCCGTTCAGCGAGGCCATGGCGAAGCAGGCAACGCTTGAGTTGATCGACTGGCCCGCCAGCGCGCGGCTCAAGCTGTCGATGCTGGAACGGCTGTTCGTGCATGTTCAGCATGATGAAGGTGCGCTGGCCTGGCGCTCGCAGCTGGTCGCCTTTCGTCGCGATGGCGGTGACGGTCTCGAGCGCCACTGCCGTTTCGAAGTGCTGCAGGCGCATGCCGACGTCGCCGACTGGCGCCAGTGGCCCCAGGCGTGGCAGGACCCCGGCAGCGATACGGTCGAAGCCTTCGCCGAGCAGCACCGTGAGGCGATCACCTTTGCCGTGTTCCTGCAGTGGCTGGTCGCCGCCGGGCTCGACCGGATCCAGACCGAGGCGCGTCGGGCCGGCATGGCAATGGGGCTGATCGCCGATCTTGCCGTGGGTGTCGATCCGGCCGGCAGTCAGGCCTGGAGCGATCCCTCCGAGCTGTTCCCGGGGTTGAGCGTCGGTTCACCGCCGGATGCCTTCAACGCCCAGGGTCAGAGCTGGGGCGTGGCGGCGTTCTCGCCCGAGGGGCTGGTCGATAGCGGCTATCGCGGTTTTCTGGCCATGCTGAGGGCCAGCCTTGCCCACGCCGGCGGCTTGCGTATCGATCATGTCCTGGGGCTGTCACGGCTGTGGCTGGTGCCGGAAGGGGCGTCGGCGCAACAGGGTGCCTATCTGCGCTATCCGCTGGATGATCTGCTGCGCCTGGTGTCACTGGAGTCCTGGCGCCACCGCGCCATCGTCATCGGCGAGGATCTGGGAACCGTCGAAGAGGGGCTGCGCGAGAAACTGGCGGCACGCGGCGTGCTCGGTATGAGCGTGATGTGGTTCGAACGCGATGGCGAAGCGTTTCTGCCCGCCAACGCCTGGCGCGAGACCACCATGGCCACTACCAGCACTCACGATCTGCCCACGGTGGCGGGGTGGTGGCTGGAGAATGATCTGCGCTGGCGCGATCGGCTGGGGCTACTGGCACCGCAAGAGACGCTTGCCGAACTGAGTGAGCAGCGCCGCCAGGATCGGCATCGGCTGGCCAGCGTGTGCGGCCTCGACGAGATCGCCACCGCCGTCGGCTCGGAAAAAGCCCATGGCGATTCGGACGACGTCATTAACGATTCGAGTGACGGTTCGAGTGACGATTCGAGTGGCGGTTCAAACGAGGGCGTGAACGTCGACGATGTCATCGACGCGGTACTGGTGCATGTGGCCACGACCCCGACGCCGCTGGCGCTGTTTCCGCTGGAAGATTTGCTGGGGCTGAAGGAGCAGGCCAATCTTCCCGGCACTTTCGACGAGCACCCCAACTGGCGACGGCGCTTGCCGGCGCCCGCGCCGCAGGCGCTGAACGATTCCGCGGTACAACAACGTCTGGCACGCATCGATCGCGTGCGTCGGGAGCGTCGAACATGAGGTCTATCCGCGCCACCATCCGGTTGCAGCTCCATGCCGGATTCACCTTCGACGATGCTCGTCGGCAGGTCGACTACTACGCGGCCCTGGGCGTCAGCCATTTTTATCTGTCGCCGTTTCTCGCCTCGCGAACGGGGTCAACGCACGGCTACGACGGCGTCGACCCGACTCGGGTGGACCCCGAGCTGGGTGGCGAAGCGGGGCTGGCGCGGCTGGTCGAGGCGTTGCAGGCGGCCGATATGGGTATCCTGGCCGATATCGTGCCCAATCATCTGGCCGTGGGGGCCGAGAACCCCTGGTGGCAGGATGTATTGGCTCACGGCCGCGACAGCGATTACGCCCGCTGTTTCGATATCGACTGGGAGCAGCCCGGCGCCGACGGCAAGCTGCTGTTGCCGTTCCTGGGAGATCGTTATCTCCAGGTGCTGAATGACGGCGAACTGACGCTGGCATGGGACGCAGCGCTCGGCGCCTTCTTCATTGGCTATCACGAGCACCGCTTTCCGCTGGACCCGGCGCATACCGCCGAGCTGCTGGCGGCCCTGCCCGACGACGCTCGTACGGCGCGTGATCGCCAAGAATCGAGCGACGACGACCCGGCCATCGCCGCGATTCTCGCCCGGCACGATGCCGCGACCGCCGAGGGGCGGGGGCGGTTGCATGCGTTGCTGGAGCGCCAGGCGTATCGACTCGCCCACTGGCGTACTGCCAACGACGCGCTCAACTGGCGGCGGTTCTTCGATATTACCGAGCTGGCAGGGGTGAGCGTCGAGGACGAGAGCGTGTTCGATCTCTCCCACGCCTATCTGTTGTCGCTGGTCGAGCGGGGGTGGATCGAGGGGCTACGCATCGATCACATCGACGGGCTCGCCGATCCCAAAGGTTATGCGCTGCGTCTGCGGGCGCGGCTCGAGGCGATTGCCGAACGGCGTGGCGACAGCGCCGGGGAAAACCTGCATCCACCGATCCATCTACCCATCTATGTCGAGAAGATTCTCGGCGATGGCGAGCATCTGCACACCGACTGGGGCGTCGACGGCACCACGGGCTACGAGTTTCTCGACCTAGTCTCGGGCGTTCAGCATGACCCGGCCGGGCGTGAACCGTTGACCCGACTGTGGCGAGATATCAGCGGTCGCTCGGGGGGGGTCGCCGGCGAAGTCGAGACGGCTCGCCGCGAGATGCTCGACGGCCCGCTGACGACCGAATTCGAGCGCTGCGTCAGAGCGGTCGGCGCGTTGGCCAGTGCCAACCCCGGCACGCGCGAGTTCAGCCTGCCGGCGATTCGACGGGTCGTCGGTGCGCTGGCGGTCGGCTACCCGGTCTATCGCAGCTATGCCGACCTCGAAGGGCGACCCGAGCTCGACGCCGAGGCGTTCGACCAGGCCCTGTGCGCGGCGCGTTCGCGGCTGTCCTCGGCCGATGCCGGCTGGCTCGAACGGCTCGATGACTGGCTCGGCGGGAGTGCCCCGGCCGCTTTCGAACAGCCCGAGCGGGATTTGCGCCTGACGGCGATGACGCGCTTTCAACAGCTGACTTCGCCGCTGGCGGCCAAAGCGGTGGAAGATACCGCCGGTTATCGCTCGGCGGTGCTGCTGTCCCGCAACGACGTCGGCTGCGAGGGAGATCACTTCGCCTACACGCCTCACCGTCTGCATGCGGCTAATCAGGAGCGTCTGCGGCGATTCCCACGCGGCATGTTGACCACCGCGACCCACGACCACAAGCGTGGCGAGGATGTTCGGGCACGGCTGGCGGCACTCAGCGAATTGACCCAAATAATAGTGCCGAAAATGCACGCCTGGGCGCATGATCGACGTCTGTACGATAGCGACGAAATTCCCAGCGGCGGGGATCGCCTGATGATGCTCCAGCTGCTGTTGGCGGCCTGGCCGCTGGGGCTGGAGTCCGGCCCCGAGCTGGAACCCGGGGCGGACCTGGAGTCCGAATTCGTCTCCCGCCGCCGCCAGGCGCTGAGCGCCTTCGCCGATCGTCTCGTCGCCTGGCAGCAGAAAGCAATGCGGGAAGCCAAACTGCAGAGCCATTGGCTGGCGCCCGACGAAAGCTACGAGCAGGCCGGCGAAGATGCCATTCGTCGCGCCCTGACCGGCGACAAGCTGACTCGCGAACTGGCCGAGACGGCGGCATTGCTGGATCTGCCGGGTGCGATCAACGGTCTGGCGCAGGCGGTGTTGAGGCTCTGTTCGCCGGGCGTGCCCGATCTCTATCAGGGCACGGAATTCTGGGATCAGTCGCTCGTCGATCCCGACAATCGTCGCCCGGTCGACATGGCGGCGCGGCGCGAGGCGCTGGACGCCGCCGAGATGCCCGTGTCGGCGTGGCGGCACTGGCGTGATGGCGGCGTCAAGCAGGCTGTCGTCCAGCGTCTGCTGGCATTGCGGCGTCAGTATCCGGCGCTTTTCAGCGAGGGGGAATACGTGGCGCTACCGGCTGTCGGTGCCTACGCCGATCACGTGCTCGCTTTCGCTCGCCGGACAGCGGGCATGACGTTGGTGGTCGTGGTCCCGCGGCTGCCGATGGCGCTGCTGAAAACGCCGGACGGCACGCAGCTGCAATGGGCGGATACCGCGTTGCCTCTGGACGCCTTGGAGCTGAACGGGGCCGGCGAACCTTGGTTGACGCCGTTACCCGTGCATGCCGCCGGCGCTCTGGCGCTCCACGAACATTTGTCGGACTTCCCCTGCGGCGCGTGGCTATGGACATGATGAACATGGTGTCTGCCCAGTCAGGGTCGGCAGTCAAAGTCGACATCGAGAGTCGGCGTCAAGCGTCGGCGTTAAGCGTGTCATGGCAAGGCATCGATCATAACGATGTCGAATCAACGGATCCGGTGAGGCAGGGATCGCCTCGCCCTACGACGAAAAGAGAACGGAGGACGTCACGATGACGAGTCGCGAACAACGGGTACGGATGCTGGCCTATCGCATCTGGGAATCGGAAGGTCGTCAGCAGGGGCAGGAAGCGCGGCACTGGGAGATGGCCGAGCGTATCGTCGAAGCCGAGAACGCGCGGGAGGAGGAACACGAATGGCTCGAAGCGTCGGACGAGCCTTCGCCGCTGGAAGGCGAGGATCCCCCGGCCGAGCCCGACGAACTGGGTATCGATGAGCAGCGTCTGCCTTTGGATGACCCGGAGACGGAAGCGCGCAAGGAAGAGGATACCGGCGTCGAGGTGCATGCCAAGCCGGAAAAGGCCAAGTCTTCTTCCCGGCGCAAGACGGCGGACAGTAGCGGAAGTGGCGACAGTAGTGAAAGTGGCGAGAGTAGCGAAAGTGGTGAGAGTGGCGACAAGCCGGCACCGCGCAAGCGCGCCACCAAGAAGAGCCCGGAAGCGGAGAGCAAGAAACCCGCCACGCGTCCCCGCAAGCCGCGCGGTACCGGTAACAAGAGCGAGTAAGGCGACGCTCACGAAAGTGAATCGTCGTTCAACCAGCGTTGAGGAACCCGGGCATTGCCTGGTTTTCGACGGAGCGAGACATGACCGAGCGGCACGAAATCGACACGGATAGTGAAATGACCGTTCAGGGTGGCGTGGTACAGCCATCGCGCATCAGTGAAGGATTGCCCTACCCGCTGGGGGCGACCTGGGACGGGCTAGGCGTCAACTTCGCGCTGTTTTCCGCCACTGCCACCATGGTCGAGCTCTGCCTCTTCGACGAGAGCGGCGACCAGGAGATCGAGCGTATTGCGCTGCCGGAGTACACCGACGAGGTGTGGCACGGCTACCTGCCCGATGCACGGCCGGGGCAACTCTACGGCTATCGCGTGCATGGGCCGTACGATCCAGAAGCGGGGCATCGTTTCAACCCCAACAAGCTGCTGATCGACCCCTACGCCAAGCAACTGGTCGGCGAGCTCAAGTGGGACGATGCGTTATACGGCTACACCATCGGCCACGAGGATGGCGATCTCAGCTTCGACGAACGCGACAGCGCTCCTTTCATGCCGCGCTGTCGGGTCATTGATCCGGCGTTCACCTGGGGCCGATCGGCCGAAATCATGGTGCCGTGGAGCGACACCGTCATCTACGAGACGCACGTGCGCGGCTTCACCATGCGTCATCCGTCCATCCCGGAGGATCTGCGCGGCACGTTCTCCGGGCTCGCGGCCCCCGAGATCATCGATTACCTCAAGCAGCTCGGCATTTCGTCGCTGGAGCTGATGCCGATTCATGCGTTTGCCGACGACCGCCATCTGCAGGAAAAGGGGCTGCACAACTACTGGGGTTACAACACCCTGGCCTTTTTCGTGCCTCACCCGCGCTACATGGCGACCGAGACGATCAGCGAGTTCAAGCAGATGGTCGCGCGCTTCCATGCCGCCGGCATCGAAGTACTGCTGGACGTGGTCTACAACCACACCGCGGAAGGCAACGAGATGGGGCCGACGTTGTCGCTGAAGGGTATCGACAACGCCTCCTACTACCGCCTGATGCCCAAAGAGCCGCGTTTTTACATCAACGATACCGGCACCGGCAATACTCTGAATCTGTCGCATCCCCGTGTCCTGCAGATGGTCACGGATTCCCTGCGTTACTGGGCCTCCGAGATGCGTGTCGACGGTTTCCGTTTCGATCTGGCGACGATTCTGGGCCGCGAAACCGACGGCTTCGACGAGGGTGGTGGCTTCCTCGACTCCTGCCGGCAGGATCCGCTGCTGTCGCAGTGCAAGCTGATCGCCGAGCCCTGGGACTGTGGCCCCGGCGGCTATCAGGTCGGCAAGTTCCCCCCTGGCTGGGCGGAGTGGAACGACCGCTTCCGCGACGACATGCGCGCCTTCTGGCGTGGCGACGAGGGCAAGCTGCCGGCATTTGCCAATCGCCTGACCGCCTCCGCCGATCTCTTCAATCACCGGGGTCGCAAGGCGTTCTCGTCGATCAATTTCATCACCGCTCACGACGGCTTCACGCTGCGCGATCTGGTCAGCTACAACGACAAGCACAACGAGGCCAACGGCGAGGACAACCAGGACGGCAGCGATGACAACATTTCCTGGAATCACGGTGTCGAGGGCGAGACCGACGACGCCGAGATCCAGGAATTGCGCATGCGCCAGATGCGCAACCTGCTGGCCACGTTAATGCTGTCCCAGGGCACGCCGATGCTGCTGGCAGGGGACGAGTTCGGTCGCACGCAGGGCGGCAACAACAATGCCTACTGCCAGGACAGCGAGATCGGCTGGGTCGACTGGGATCTGTCCGACGAGGGCCGCGAGCTGTTGGCTTTCACCCAGCGCCTGATTCGACTGCGGCGCCAGTATCCGATTCTCGAGCGTGGCCGCTTCATGACCGGCGACCTGATCGAGGAACTGGGCATCAAGGATGTGACCTGGCTCAAGCCTGACACGACTGAAATGGAAGACGGCGACTGGCATGAAGGCGGCGTCAAGGCGATCGGTGTCGTTCTCGACGGTCACGCCCAGCCCACGGGTATCCGCGCGCCCGGCAAGGACGTCACGGTGCTGCTTGCCATCAATGCGAGCGAGGCGCACGTCCTGTTCGTGTTGCCGACGGTCCCCGGCGGCAATCAGTGGGTTCGCCGTGTCGATACCTTCGATCCGGCCGCCCAGGATGTTCGTGTCGACATGCAAAGCGAGTACGGCGTCGAAGCGCACAGTCTGGCGCTTTTCGAGCTTGTCGAGAGGCAGGGCGGAGCTCCCCATGCGTAGTGCGAACCATAGCGCGAGCCTGGCGTCTGCCGATATGGCCTCACCGATGGCCATCGCCTGATGGAACGCTCGCTGGCGATGCGGGAACGCATTCAGGATTCTGCTGCGCCGTAATCGGCCATGCCGCGCGAAGGTTCGCGTGGCATGGCCGCTGGACAGACTGCAACTCCACCTCATGGACGGAAGGAGACGCCAGTGACTACGAGTTCATCCCCTCAGCCGGCGGCTGAAGTGGCGGCTACACCCTCTCGGCGAGATGATGCCGCCTTGGCGGCGGCGCACGCGCCACGCATTGCCATCGAGTCCGTTCACCCCTCGCTCGAACTCGGTCGCTTCGCCGCCAAGACGACTGTCGGCGAGCCGGTCGAGGTCTCTGCGATAATCTTCGCCGACGGTCACGATGTGCTGGCCGCCGCCGTGAGCTGGCAGGACGATCAGGGGCAGCGGCATCGCGAACCGATGCGCCTGGTACGACCGCTGGGCAAGGATATCTGGGAAGGGAGCTTCACGCCGACCCGGGTTGGCCGGCACACCTTCATCATCGAGGCGTGGTGGGACGTGTTCGGCACCTACCGCGACGAGCTGTTCAAGAAGCATCAGGCCGGCGTGCCGGTGTCGCTCGAACTCGAGGAGGGCCGGCGGCTGGTAGTGGCTGCCGCCGAGCGCTCGGGAGACGAGCTGCGCGAGGCGCTGGCCGAGATTCACCAGCGCTTCCAGGCGTGTGGCAGTGATGGCGAGCGGGTCGGCGTCATGCTCGAGGCCTCGACCGCCCAGTGGATGCAGGCCGCCGACGCGCGACCTCATCTATCGCGCAGCGACGCGATCTACCCGCTAGAGGTGGAACGCAAGGCGGCCCAGTTTGCCAGCTGGTACGAACTGTTCCCGCGCTCGGAGACCGACGATCCTGCGCGTCACGGCACCTTCGATGATGTCCACAGACGGTTGCCGTTGATCCGCGACATGGGTTTCGACGTGCTCTACTTCCCGCCGATTCATCCGATAGGTCAGGCCCACCGCAAGGGGCGCAACAATACGCTGACGCCCGGCCCGGACGATCCCGGCAGCCCGTACGCCATCGGCAGCCCGGAGGGCGGCCACGAGGCGATCCATCCCGAGCTCGGTACCCGCGAGGACTTTCGCAACCTGGTCAGCGCGGCGGCCGAACACGGGCTGGAGATCGCCCTGGACTTCGCCATCCAATGTTCGCCGGATCATCCCTGGCTCGAGGCGCATCCGGGCTGGTTCTCGTGGCGCCCGGACGGCTCGATCCGTTATGCCGAGAACCCGCCCAAGAAGTATCAGGATATCGTCAACGTCGACTTCTACGCCGAGGATGCGGTGCCCTCGCTGTGGCTTGAGCTGCGCGACGTGGTGCAGGGCTGGGTCGACGAGGGCGTGAAGATCTTTCGCGTCGACAACCCGCATACCAAGCCGTTTCCGTTCTGGGAATGGCTGATCGCCGATATCCGCGACCGCGACCCGGACGTGCTGTTCTTCGCCGAAGCGTTTACCCGGCCGGCGGTTATGACTCGTCTGGGCAAGATCGGCTTCAACATGAGCTATACCTACTTCACCTGGCGCAATACCAAGGCCGAGCTGACCGAATATCTGAGCGAGCTCAACGAATCGCCGATGCGCGAATGCTACCGGCCCAACTTCTTCGTCAACACGCCGGATATCAACCCTTACTTCCTGCAGTCTTCCGGCCGGCCTGGATTCCTGATCCGCGCCGCGCTGGCGACCATGGGCTCGGGGCTGTGGGGAATGTATTCCGGCTTCGAGCTGTGCGAGGGCGAGCCGGTGCCGGGCAAGGAGGAGTATCTCGACTCGGAGAAGTACCAGATCAAGCTGCGCGACTATACCGCGCCCGGCAACATCAGCTACGAGATCACCCAGCTCAACCGCATCCGCCGCGAGAACCCGGCGCTGCAGACCCACCTGGGAGTGGCCTTCTACGCCGTTCATAACGAGCGTCTGCTGTATTTCGGCAAGCGCACCGATGACCAAGGCAACTTCATTCTGGTGATGATCAATCTGGATCCGTTCGAGGCCCAGGAGGGGGCCTTCGAGCTGCCGCTGTGGGAGTTCGAACTTCCCGACGAGGCGGCACTGCACGTGGAAGATTTGATGTCCGGTCACCGCTGGACATGGCAAGGCAAGTGGCAGTCGATCCGACTGGAACCGTGGCATTTGCCGTTCGCCATCTGGCGCATCCACCCGGTGCGCTGATCAGCCAAGGAGAAAGGCAACATGATGGATGCCAGCAGCGAGTCGCACGCCGTCGAGACCATCGATTTTCTCGACGATCCGTTGTGGTACAAGGACGCGGTCATTTACCAGGTACACGTCAAATCGTTCTTCGATGCCAACGATGACGGGATCGGCGATTTCCAGGGCCTGATCGAGAAGCTCGATTACATCGTGAGCCTCGGAGTCAACACGATCTGGATCCTGCCGTTCTATCCCTCGCCGCGGCGCGACGACGGCTACGATATCGCCGAGTACACCGGGGTCAGCCCTGACTACGGCACCCTCGAGGACGCCCAGCGCTTTATCCAGGAGGCGCACCAGCGCGGCCTGCGAGTGATCACCGAGCTTGTCATCAACCACACCTCGGATCAGCACGAATGGTTTCAGCGCGCCCGCCGGGCGCCGCCGGGTTCGCCGGAGCGCGACTTCTACGTGTGGTCGGACACCGACCAGAAATACCCCGGTACGCGAATCATCTTTCTCGATACCGAGTCGTCCAACTGGACTTGGGATCCGGTGGCCAATGCCTACTTCTGGCACCGTTTCTATTCGCACCAGCCGGATCTGAACTTCGACAATCCGCAGGTGCTCGAGGAAGTGCTCGAGGTGATGGCGTACTGGCTGGACATGGGCGTCGACGGGCTGCGACTGGATGCGATTCCCTATCTGGTCGAGCGCGAGGGCACCAACAACGAGAATCTCGATGAGACCCACGTGGTCCTCAAGAAGATCCGCGCGGCGCTCGATGAGCGCTATCCCGACCGCATGCTGCTGGCCGAGGCCAACCAGTGGCCGGAGGACACGCGGCCCTATTTCGGCGGCAACGAGAACGGCGAAGGCGACGAATGCCACATGGCGTTCCACTTCCCGCTGATGCCGCGGATGTACATGGCGCTGGCTCAGGAAGACCGTTTTCCGATCACCGACATTCTGCGCCAGACCCCGGAAATTCCACCCAACTGCCAGTGGGCGATTTTCCTGCGCAACCACGACGAGCTGACCCTGGAGATGGTCACCGACAAGGAGCGCGACTATCTCTGGAACCATTACGCCGTCGATCGCCGTGCGCGCATCAACATGGGTATTCGCCGCCGCCTGGCACCGCTGCTCGAGCGCGACCGACGTCGCATCGAGCTGCTCAACAGCCTGCTGCTGTCGATGCCGGGCACGCCGGTGCTCTATTACGGCGACGAGATCGGCATGGGCGACAACATCTACTTGGGCGACCGTGACGGCGTTCGCACACCGATGCAGTGGTCGATGGATCGCAACGGCGGCTTCTCGCGGGTCGATCCGGCCAAGCTGGTGCTGCCGGCGATCATGGACCCGCTCTACGGCTTCCAGTCGGTCAATGTCGAGGCCCAGACACGCGACCCGCATTCGCTGCTCAACAGCATGCGTCGGCTGCTCGAGGTGCGCGGCCAGCATCGCGTGTTCAGCCGCGGCACCATGCGGCCACTGTATCCCAGCAACCGCCATATCCTGGCCTATCTGCGTGAGCTGGTGCTGGACAACGGTGACAGCGAAGTGCTGCTGTGCGTGGCCAACGTAGCACGCAATGCCCAGGCGGTGGAGCTCGACCTGTCGGCGTTCGTCGGTCAGGTGCCGGTGGAGATGGTCGGCGGTAGCGCCTTCCCGCCGATCGGCAAGCTGCCTTATCTGCTGACGTTGCCACCCTACGGCTTCTACTGGTTCCTGCTGGCGCCTGAAACCGCGATGCCTGCCTGGCACGTGCCGGCCCCCGAAGCGATGCCGGACTACGTCACTCTGATCATCAAGCGTGAGCTCGAGGAGATTCTCGACGCTCCGTCGCGTGGCATGCTGGAGAACGAGGCGCTGCCCAAGTATCTGCCCAAGCGCCGCTGGTTCGCCGCCAAGCAGGCACGCCTTGACCGGGTGAAGCTTTTGTATGCCGTGCGTATCGAGGACACCCGGCACGCCATGCTGTTGAGCGAACTGGAGGTTCAGCACTCCCAGGGCACCGATCGCTACCTGTTGCCGCTGGGCTTTCTCGGCGAGGACGACCGCAGCGGTGCCATGGCCCAGCAGCTGGCCCTGGCGCGGGTTAGACACGGCCGCGATGTCGGGCTATTGACCGACGCGCTGGCGCTGGACGCCTTTACCCTGCGCATCCTCGATCTGCTGCGTGGCGGGGCGAACCTGCCGTGCGCTGACGGCGAGATTCGCTTTATGCCGACACCGGCATTGAGCGAACTGGAATTGCCGGAGGACGTCGACGTCGCCTACAGCAACGCCGAGCAGTCCAACAGCTCGGTGATCATTGGCCACCAGGTCGTGCTCAAGCTGTTCCGCCGTCTGGAGCCGGGCCTGCATCCCGAGGCCGAGATCAGCCGCTACCTGAGCGAGCAGGGGTTTGCCAACGTACCGCCGCTTTACGGTGAGGTGGCGCGCCGCAATGCCAATGGCGACTCCCAGACCCTGATGCTGGTGCAGGGCTTCATCGCCAATCAGGGCGATGCCTGGTCGTGGACGCGCAGCGCGCTGGAGCGGGCGATTCGCGAGGCGGGCGAGGAGAGCGTGCCGAACGCCGAGGAGAGCGGCTACAGCGCGCTGGACGAGCTCGAGGCGTTCGCCACCACCTTGGGGCAGCGCCTGGGCGAATTGCACCAAGCGCTGGCGTCGCCGAGTGATGATGCCGACTTCGCGCCGGAGCTGGCCGACGACACGCACGTGGCCGCCTGGTCGCAGCGCGTCCGCGAGCAACTCGAGACGGCGCTCGAGCTGCTGGAGCGCCATCGGATCGATGCCGACGAGGCCGATCAGGAGCGGATCGAGCGGGTGCTGGCCCAGCGAACGGCTTTGCTGGCGGCCGTCGAGCCGCTGGCGCAGCGGGCCCGGGGCAGTCTGCTGACTCGCGTCCATGGCGATCTGCATCTCGGCCAGGTGCTGGTTGCCCACGGCGATGCCTACCTCATCGATTTCGAGGGCGAGCCCGCCCGCTCGCTGGCCGAGCGGCGTGCCAAGGACAGCCCGCTGCGCGATGTCGCCGGCATGCTGCGCTCCTTCGACTATGCCGGCGCCAAGCTCGACGAAGCCGCTGTCGGCAAGCCCGGTGAAGAAAGCGCGATCGAGGTGGCCCAGGGGGTCGGCGAACGTTATCTGCTGGCCAGCCGACGCGCCTTCCTCGACGCCTATTGGCAAAGCAGCGCCGATATCGCCCATCGCTGGACTGCGGCGGAAGATGCCGGTGCCGCGCTGGACCTGTTCGTGCTGGAGAAGACGGTCTACGAGATTGCCTACGAAGCCGCCAATCGCCCCGCCTGGCTGGGCGTGCCGCTGCGCGGCCTGGCAGCCGTCGTCGACCAGCTATCCATGACATCAACTGCACATGAGAGGGGCATATGACCGATCTGAACGTCACTACCGTCAATGACGATGCCCTCTGGTTGTCCCCCGACGATGCCGAAGCGCTGGTTCGGGGTAGACACGGCAACCCGTTTTCCCTACTCGGCGTGCATGCCTGCGGCGGCGAGAGCGCGGAAGCCCGTCTGCTGCGCGTCTATCTGCCCGGTGCGCTGGGCGTGGACGTGCTCGACCGGGATACCGGCGAGCCACGTTGCAGCCTGACCGGCATCCAGGTTCCGGGGCTTTTCGCGGGTCGCCTGCCGCATGTCGCTCCTTACACCTTGCGCATCCGCTGGTCGGGCGGCGAGCAGCAGACCGAGGATCCCTACTCCTTCGATCTGCTGCTCGGCGAGATGGATCTGTATCTGCTCGGCGAGGGCAATCACCGCAATCTGGGTCACTGTCTGGGCGCCCAGCCGATGGAGGTCGACGGCGTGTCCGGCGTGCGCTTCGCCGTATGGGCGCCGAATGCCCGGCGCGTCTCGGTGGTGGGTCATTTCAACGCCTGGGACGGTCGTCGACATGTGATGCGCCTGCGCCACCCCGCCGGGGTCTGGGAGCTGTTCCTGCCTCGGCTGGGGCCGGGCGAAGCGTACAAGTACGAGATTCTCGACGCGCATGGCGCCATCGCGCTCAAGGCCGACCCGGTGGCGCTGGCCACCGAGACGCCACCGCACACGTCATCGGTGGTCGCCGACACCACGCCGTTCACCTGGCATGACGCCGAGTGGATCGCCCAGCGCGGCAAACGCCAGGCGCCCGACCGGCCGATCTCCGCTTACGAAGTCCACGCGGCCTCCTGGCGCAAGCACGGCGGGCACGACGGCCTCACCTACAGCTGGCGCGATCTGGCCGAGCATCTGATTCCCTACGTGCTCGAGATGGGCTTCACCCACGTCGAGCTGCTGCCGATCATGGAACACCCGTTCGGCGGCTCCTGGGGCTATCAGCCACTGAGTCAGTTCGCGCCCAGCGGGCGTTTCGGCAAGCCCGAGGACTTCGCCTATTTCGTGGACGCCTGTCATCAGGCGGGGCTGGGGGTGATTCTCGACTGGGTACCGGCACATTTCCCTACCGATGCGCACGGTCTGGCGCGCTTCGACGGCACCGCGCTCTATGAGTACGAGCACCCGTTCGAGGGCTTCCACCAGGACTGGGATACCTACATCTATAACCTGGGCCGGCGCGAGGTGCATGGGTTCATGCTGGCTTCGGCACTGCACTGGCTGCGTCACTATCATGTCGACGCGCTGCGCGTCGATGCGGTGGCGTCGATGCTCTACCGCAACTACTCGCGCAAGGAAGGGGAGTGGATTCCCAACCGCTACGGCGGACAGGAGAATCTCGAGGCGATCGAGTTCTTGCGCCACCTCAACGACGTGGTCGCCGAAGAGGTGCCGGGCGCTTCGGTGATTGCCGAAGAGTCCACTGCCTGGCCGGGCGTCACTCAGCCGACCTCGGAAGGCGGCTTGGGCTTTGCCTACAAGTGGAACATGGGCTGGATGCACGACACCCTGGAGTACGCCGCCAAGGATCCGGTCTATCGCTCGTACGCCCATCACGAGCTGACCTTTCCGATGGTTTATGCGTTCTCCGAGAAGTACGTGTTGCCTATCTCCCACGATGAGGTGGTGCACGGCAAGGGTTCGCTGATCGGCAAGATGCCGGGCGACGAGTGGCAGCAGTACGCCAACCTGCGCGCCTATCTCTCGATCATGTGGACCCAACCCGGCAAGAAGCTCCTGTTCATGGGCTGCGAGTTCGGCCAGTGGCGCGAGTGGAGCCACGATCGCGAGCTGGACTGGTCGCTGCTCGGCGAGGCGCATCATGCCGGCATCCAGAGCCTGGTCGGCGACCTCAACCGGCTTTATCAGGAAAAGACGCCGCTGCATCAGCGCGACACTGAGCCCGAGGGCTTCTCCTGGGTGGTCGGCGACGACAGCACCAATAGCGTATTTGCCTGGCTGCGCTGGAATCGGGTCGGCGAGCCGCTGCTGGTGGTCGCCAACATGACCCCGCTGCCGCGCTACGACTATCGGCTCGGCGTCCCGGTGATGGGCGCTTGGGAGGAGATTTTCAACAGCGATGCCGAGCGCTACGGTGGATCCAATCTGGGCAACGTGGGCCGAGTCGAGACCCTCGACACGCCGCTGCACGGCCAGACGGCCAGCGTGTCGCTGACGTTGCCGCCGTTGGGCGTGGTGTTACTGGTGCCCAGCGCGCTGAGCGAGTAGCGCCCGGGTCACGCCATTGGTCCAGCCAAAGCCATCCTGCAGCGGATATTCGCCGCCGATTGCGAAGTCCGCTCCAGGGTAGAGGACATATTTTTCCACCAGCTTGCGCTCGCGGCGATAGAGATCCTCGACCAGCGCCAGCCAGCGATCGGCGATATCGTCCGCAAGCTCGGTGAAACCGTAGGTTCGCAGGCCCTCGATCGCCATCCATTGCAGCGGCGCCCAACCGTTGGGATGGTCCCATTGCTCGTTGCTGTCGGTGATTTCGGTGGTGACGAGGCCGCCCGGTGCAAGGAGTCGGTTGGCAACGATATTGGCAACCCGCTCCGCTTGGGCATCGGAGGCCGCGCCCACGAACAACGGTACGACGCAGGCCGCGGTCAGGTGGACGCTGCTTCTCCCACGCGTGAAGTCGTAGTCATAATAGGCGCCTCTCGAATCGCTCCACAGGTAGTGATCCATCGCGTCGCGTCGCCGTAGTGCCCGATGGCGAAAGTCTCCTGCCTTGCTGTCGTCGCCGACGGCGGCGTGGAGCCGGCTCAGGGTCTGCTCGAGGTGGAAGAGCAGCGCGTTGAGTTCCGGGGTGACGAAGTGGGTAGTCCGAATCGAGCTCAGGTCCTGCACATCGTCCAGCCAGCGACCGCTGAAATCCCAGCCGCTTTCCGCACCGGCGCGGAGATCGCGAAACAGCGCTTCCGCGTGGCGGCGGGAGATGCCCGCCAGCTCCAGATCCTCGCGAAACGACTCTTCTCGAGGCGTGGTGCGATCGTCCCAATGACGATTCAGCCAGTGTTCCTCGCTGAGGCGCACACAGCGCCGGTGGCTCTCGCCGGGCGCCAATGTTTCTTCGCCGTCCATCCAGAACGCATACTCCTGTTCCAGCTGCGGCAGGTAGTCGATGGCGTCGCGCAGCCCCTGGCGTTCGGTCAACTCGACCATCATCGAGAACAGCGGCGGTTGCGAACGACTCAGGTAGTAGCTGCGATTGCCGTTGGGCATATGACCGTGGCGGTGGATGAGAGCGGCGCAATTGTCGGTGACGGCGCGCACCAGGTGATTTTCACCGCTGGCCGCCAGGCCCAGCATGATGAAATAGGAGTCCCAGTAGTAGTACTCGCGAAAGCGCCCGCCGGGAACGACATAGTCCTCACAAAGCGCCAACAGCGAGGACCAGCGCGGATGCTGACGCGAATTGCGCGTGAGCACCGGCCACAGGTTGTCGATGTGGGTGATCAGATCGTGCTCGGGCCGGGATTCGTAACCCTTGCCGGGGAGCACGTCGCTGTAGAAGTGATCGGCCACGAAGGCGCCGAGGTCGAATCCTGGCTGGCTGCGCTGCTGCTCATACGCTTCCATGATCTGCTCGGGTGGCTGCCGAGGTATGGCGTCGGCGAAGGTCTTGGAGTCAGGAAAGATATGCGCGAGAGCGACGGCCTCGAACAACTCGCCGTAGTGGTCGTAAGGGGTGATTGCTGCTTCGTCCCGAAAGTCAGCGTTTTCGGACCTCGTCTGAGGACTGTCGAGCATGCCGGTTTTCCTGGATAAGGAGTGGTTGTCGGTGACGAAACCGTACGGAATGACGTTTCATACTGCCACAGTAGACCGCCGTCTACCGGTACTAGGTTCCGCTAGGAAAACACTGCATAAATGTCTGCGCGGGCAAATCACTTCGTTGTGCGGTGCGCGAAATCCTCACCTATACCCCATAGGCTCCGGTTCCTGTGCTCCGTACGCCTCGTGCTTTACGCCGCTCGCCGACTTATTCAGCGCTTCCCCAGTGTGAACCCCTCGACTTCAGTCTCAAAACCAGCTTGGCGTTGTCGCCGGCGGTCTTGGATAGCATGATGTCGGCGACAAGCTATCGAAGACTCGATAGGAGCGCAGACAGGAGTCAACGTGAGCGGATTGAGACAGTGGGGATGGATGTGGGTACTGACCCTGATATTGGTGACTTCGACGTTCATGGTCAGTCTTCCGGCATCGGCGCAGTCCTTGTCATCACTGGTGAGCGGTGGCGGTCAGGCCAGCGGGACGAGTTCGGCCCCGACCCCGTCGCCGCAAGAGCTGCGCGCTTCGCTCGATCAAATCATCGCCACGCTCGACGACAGCGATCAGCGCCAGGCGCTGCTCGACCATCTCAGGCAGCTGCGTGACGCCACGGCAGTCGATGCAGGGAAGGAGAGCTCGGATGGACTGCTCGGTGCGCTGGCGCAGTCGTTTTCATCGTTGGAGACGGACGGTCTCGACAACCCGATCCGTTACTGGTCGGCGAAAGCGGAACAGGCCGGCAGCGATATCTCGGGGTTGAGCGATCGCGAACGGTTGACGACGATCTTCCTCGATCTGCTGTGGGTCACTGCGCTGTGGGTCGGCGTCACCGTGGTTCTCGCCATGCTGTGGCGTTGGGGCGTGGGGCTATTGGGGCTGATGTGGCATCTGCCTCCGGAACCCACGACCTGGATGCTGGTTCGCCATATCATCCGGCGCGTGGTGCCGCTAGCCATCGGTTTTGGCGTGGCGTTGACGACCGTTCATCAGCTTGCCACCGGTTCGGTCGGTAGCACGCTGGCCATGGTAGCGGCCTATGCCACGCTCTGCGGCGCGGTCTTCTCATCCATCTGTGAAATCGTCTTCTCGCTGTTCGGTAGTGGCCACCGCCATACCGCACTGCGCATTCTGCGTCGTCGCGGCGCTCGCTGGCTATTCGCCCTCGGCGCGCTGGTCGCACTGGGCGACGCAGCCAATGCCGAGGCCCTGGTAGGGCCGCTGGGTGAGGGGCTGACGGCATTTCTATCGCTACTCGCCAATGCCTGCGCTGCCGTATTGCTGGGCGTCTTCGTTCTGGTGTTCCGCCGGCCCATGCGCCATCTGATTCGCAACCGGCCCTATTCACAGCGTCAGGAGCGTCGCGCGACCACGGAGCTGATTCGGGTCTTCAGTCGAATCTGGCATATTCCGATTCTGATCATGGTCGCGGTTTCGCTGATCGCCATGATCATGTCGGCGGAGGATTCGCGGAGTGCCTTCTTCCGGGCGGTGATTACTGCGGGTGCCATGATCGCGACCCTGGTGGTCACCGGGCTGATTCACCGGCGTAGCGAGAATGTGCGCGATAAGCCCCCGTCCGAGTACATGGCGCGCCTGGCGCGTTTCGGCTTTACGCTGGCGCATCTGCTGAGCTGGCTGGTCTTCGCCGAGCTTGCGATGCGAGTCTGGGGCTCGTCGCTGTGGGCCGTGGGCAGCTCGGCGGGAATCAGTCAGCAGATCGCCAAGGGGGTGCTCGGGCTGGGGGTGACCTTCCTGCTCGCCTGGCTGATCTGGATTCTGGCCGACACCGCGATCAAGCATGCCTTGCTGCGAAGCAGCCGCCGCCATGGCCGTCGGGTCAATGCCAGCGCGCGTGCCCAGACCATCACGCCGCTGCTGCGTAATACCGTGTTCGTGACCATCGCGGTGATCGCGGTGATCATCGCGCTGGCCAATCTGGGCGTTAACGTCACACCGCTACTGGCAGGTGCCGGCGTCATCGGTCTGGCGGTCGGTTTCGGCGCCCAGACCCTGGTTCAGGACCTCATTACCGGGCTGTTCATCCTGATCGAGGATTCACTGGCGATCGATGATTTCGTCAATCTGGGAACGCACATGGGCACGGTCGAGGCGTTGAGCATTCGCACCGTCAAGTTGCGCGACCTGGATGGCATCGTGCATATCATCCCCTTCAGTCAGATCCAGGGCATTCAGAACTACTCGAGAGAGTTCGGTATCGCATTGATGCGGATCCGTATTGCCCATCACATGAAGATCGACGAGGCGATCGAGATCGTGCGCGGGATTGCCGAGGATCTGCGCAACGATCCGATGATGCGTCATCACATCTGGTCGGCGCTGGAGGTGCAGGGTATCGAGAGTTTCGACGCCGGTGCCGCCATTCTGCGAGTTCGCATGCGTACCGCGCCGATCATGCAGTGGGACGTGGCCCGCGCGTTCAACCTGCGCCTGAAGCAGCGTTTCGACGAGCAGGGCATCGACCTCGCCGTGCCGAGAATGAGCGTGGTGATGGAGCAGACGCCAATGACTGCCGGCGGTACAGGGCCGAGGGAGCCGGTGACGGCACCGGGAGCACCGGATCCGCAGTAGGGGCGTCGGCGATCAGGGCCACTTCACTGATCGTTCGGAATGATCGGACGCTTGAGGCTGTAATGTACAGAGCCAGCCATGACGACTTCTAAGCCTCGGCTGCAGCCAATGTTTACCAGCTCGTTGTCGCTGGTTCAGAGAAATATCGGCTTGAATCACAGGTTTTAAAATTCCAAGCCAGCTTGGCCGTTAGTCTTAACCACTAAAGGGTAAGCATTGGTTCTGTAAGGTTGTAGTAGAGTTGTACCGTTAAGTAAGTGGAAAGGATCTCCACACGTTGAATTTGATGACGTCGCGACTCAGTGAGGATAACGATGTCGATATGTGGGGTACGCAATGAGTCTGCTCAGTTTGGGTTATATCATCATCGCCTTTTCCGCTTTTGGTCTGTTCATTGCACTCCAACTTTGCAGTAGCGACAAGGCACCGTGGCAACCGTATGAGCGTCCGGGCCAACAGACCCGATCACACGAGACGGGTATCGAAGATAGATTCTGATCCACCCCAGTTGTGTAGTGGTAACAAGAAACCGGCAGCTTTGAACTGCCGGTTTTGACGTTTCGGCTGATCCCGAAGTGCTTCGTGTTGCTTTTATCGAGAAAATATCGCGCGCGACGTTCTGGATGAAATGGCAGCGGGTACGTTTCGCACGTAGGCGCGCGTCAGCCAGGCCAGCGGCGCGAGCTCTGGACCGAGCGTGTTGAAACAGCCCCAGCGCACGGCGATGACAGGGCGCAGGAAAAAAGGTAGCCGGCGATGCGCGCGCAGACCCCGGATGCGCTTGGTGCGGGCGACTAGCAGATCGATGCGGTGGCGTTCCTGTAAAGGAAGCGACTGCAGATCACTGGTGACGGTCGCAGAGGGCACCTGCCCCTTGGCCGGATCGCAAGGCTCCAGCAACAGCCGAGCCAGCTGTTTGACGGTGTGATGTCGCATCCACTTCCTAATGGTGATGGTCATGTAGGTTCCCCTCAATGATTGTCCATGCTCCTGCAGGTCGTGAAGACATAAATAGCTCGAGATTTGTCAGTCATTTCGCGTGACGAGGCTATTCGCGAGACGCCTTGGCCTCCCTATGGCATCGTGGAGTTTCCCCGCTTTCACGAGACAGAATTCATGCAGCTCACTGACATCCCCTTCGGGACGACCGACTGGTCGACGATCGTTCCGACCGAACATCCCGGTGAAGCCGGGAAAGCGTTGTGGCGAACTCGGCATTTCGGCGCGTTGCGTGTTCGCATCGTCGAATACACGCCAGGCTACCTTGCTGACCACTGGTGCTCGAAGGGCCATATTCTGCTGTGTCTCGAGGGTGAGCTGGTCACCGAGCTGGAAGATGGTCGAATTTTTCGTCTTGCCCCGGGCCAGAGCTATCAGGTTGCCGATCAAGCAGAAGCGCATCGTTCCTCGACGGAAATCGGTGCCAAGCTTTTCATCGTTGACTGACTGCAGCACTCAGCCTAGCACCCACTGCCGGAACGCGCGCATCGGCTCGGTGAGGTGTCGATGTTCGGGCGTGAAGAGCGAAAGATGGCCGCGACTGGGTAGCGTCTGCGGCAGTGCTTGAACCAATGTTCCTTGGTCGAGTTCGGCAGCCAGCAGCCGCATCCAGCCCAAGGTAACGCCTTGACCTGCCAGGGTCGCGTTCATCAGTAACTGGAAGCTATTGGCTCGCAGTGTGTGCGTAGGCGGGTGCCATGTCAGATCTAGCTCCCGGAACCAGAGCTCCCAGGTCAACCAGTCGTGATAATGGTCCTCGACCACCATCAAGGTGTGCCGGGTCAGCAGTTCTGCCGGATCGAGGACCTGTCCATGGCGCTCCAGATAAACCGGACTACAGACGGCGGCGACGCTCTCCTGTGGAAAGATGGCATCGGCGGACACGCCGGGCGGGTCTACTTCGTTTTTCACATGATAGTAAATACCGAGATCGAACTCCGTCAGATCCAGGCGGTGCGGGTCCTCGACGGTCAGGATACGAATCTCGATATCGGGATGGGCATGCTGAAAGTCGGGCAGTTGTCGTGCCAGCCAGATCGAGGCAATGGTCGGGCTGGAGGCCAGGGTCAACTGGCGGTCGTTGCCTCGACGGCGCAAGTTTGCGGTTTCGTCGCGCAACTCTCGTAGCAGACGCTGAACAATCAGAAAGTAGTGCTCACCGGCCGGTGTAAGGCGTAGCCCGTCAGGATGACGCTCGAAGAGTGGTCGGCCGAGATCGATCTCGAGACGCTTGATCTGGCGGCTCACGGCGCTCTGGGTCAGGTGCAGTTCGCTGCCGGCCTGCGTGAAACTGCCATGACGGGCAGCCGCTTCGAAAGCGCGCAGGCAGGATAGCGGCGGAAGAGGATCGCGCGGGGTCATGCAGACATCCGGAGCCATGGGATCACGGCTCCGGAGCATAACACGCGAGGCGCCGAGAGCGGCCTGCGTGTGGCGAGGTAGGATCAGATCGCGGTACGCGGAATCTCGCGCGTCCATGACTTCTGGCTAACCAGCGTCTTGCCCTCGTGAGCGATCTGCTCGGCAGTCAGGTAGAAAATGGTTTCGTCGCAGTGCAGGTGGTAGCGGCTGGTCACGTCTACCGCGAATCGGCCTTCACCGTCGTCGCGGCTGGCGCGGTAGTGCCACTCGATATCGGCACGGGTTCGCGTGGCGTCGGTCGGGTGGCTGGTGTAAATCTCTTTCGCCTTCTGTTCGACTCGCAAGCCATGATCAGCGAAGCGGACGTCGCCCATATCGTCCTCGATTGTCACCGTGACTTCGCCACTGCCGACATCTTCGCTGATCGTGCGCCTGGGCTGACCGGCGCGTAGCGTTTCGACTCGGCACGGGGTGGCGCTCTCCGCTGGCTCGAACGGCACCGGAATGTAGTCTACCTTCGATAGCGGCAGTTCGAGCGTTGGCGACCCGGCCTTGAGAGTCAGGTCAGCACGTTTTTGCGGCGACCATACCAGCGGGAAGCTGGCGCTGGAGAGCGCCACCCGCAGGCGGTGTCCTTTCGGCAGGCGGTAGCCGATCAGATCCAGCGGCAGCCGCACGTTCATTGGCTCGCCGGGGACTGGCGGCGTGATCGTGCCGGGATCGTCGCGCAAGTTGAGATTGAGCGTGCCGTAGGTGATCAAGGCACTTTCCCCGCTCGGCGCGACGTCGCACAGCCGCACATGCAGCTGACCGCAATCCTGGCTGCTCGTTAACGTGGCCGACAAGGTCGGCTGGCCTAGAATATCCAGGCCATCGGTATATGGCGCGGAATCGAAAGTCAGCGATAGGCCATCGTCGCGACGCTGATCCGGCGGGAAATCGGCGCCGAACCATAGCGGAATGTATTCGCCCTGCAGCGAGCCCGCGGTCAGGGGCGAGGCGATCAACCGATCGGCACTCAGCCAGCCACCGGATTCCAGTCCATGGTCGCCAAGGTTGAGCGTGATCGTCTCGACCTCGTCGGCCGGCGCAGGCCAGCCGTGGATGCGCACCCATTGGCCAGGTCGTTCGAGATACTTTGGCGCCGGTGGCACACCATCCTGCAGATAGAAGGTGCAGGGCGGCTCGTCCATGATCCCGGTGTCGACGTCCTTGAGCCAGTAATCCCACCAGCGCAACGCTTCCTGCAGAAAGCCGATCGCCGGATCGGGAATCGCGAAGTGCGGGTACTTGTGCATCCACGGCCCCAGCAGCGCTTTCTTCGGGCAGGAAAGATTCTCCATCATGCGCGGAATCGTATTGATGTAGGAATCGCCCCAGCCGCTGATCATGTAGACGGCGGCTTCGATGTCGCCATAGTTTTCGTTGATCGAACCATGCTTCCAGTAGTCGTCCCGATGCTGGTGGTTCAGCCAGGTCTCTGCCAGCAAAGGCATGTTGTCGAGACGATGCTTCCACATCTCCCGCCAGCGTTCACCAACCAGCAGTGGGTCCGGCACCGCCGCGGAAAAGCTCAGCATGGTCGCTGCCCAGCCGAGATTCTCCAGCAGCATGTTGCCGCCCTTGTAGTGGATGTCGTCGGCGTAGCGGTCGTCGGTGGAGCAAAGCGTGATGATCGCCTTGAGCGGCGCGGGTCGCAGCGCGGCGACCTGCAGGCCGTTGAAGCCGCCCCAGGAGATACCCATCATGCCGAGCTTGCCATCGCACCAGGGCTGCGTGGCGATCCAGTCGATCACTTCCAGCGCGTCGGCATGTTCCTGGGGCGCGTACTCGTCCTCCATCAGACCGTCGGACTCGCCGTTGCCGCGCATGTCGACGCGCACGCTGGCATAACCGTGGCCGGCGAAGTAGGGGTGAGTCAGCTCGTCACGTACTGCTGTACCGTCTCGCTTGCGGTAGGGCAGATATTCGAGGATCGCCGGCACCGGGGTTGTTTCGGCATCCTCCGGCAGCCAGATTCTGGCAGCCAGTCGCGTGCCGTCGGCCAGCATGATCCACTGGTTCTCGATTTCGCGTATACGGTGCGGAAAGTCCTGTCTGATCTTCATGCCTCGTCCTTGGCAGTGCGTGTAAGGGGCGAGCGGGTCGGTGCGGTATCGAGCCGCTCGGGATGCTTGAGCCACATCCACAGCGAGCCGGTGGCAAGCAGTACGATCAGCATGGCTGGCAATCCGCCCAGATTGGAGAGCATCTTGATGCCGTCGATCCCCACGAAGCTGACCATGACCCACGAGACCACGCCGACGATCACACCCCAGATCACTTTCATCGGGACGCCGGCATTGAGATCGGAGTCGGCGGTCAGGCCGCGAGTACAGAGATTGCCGATGGCGTCGGTCTGCGAATCTGCCGCGGTGACGTAGGAGATATAGGCGATGAACAGTAGCAGCGGAATCCATACCTCTGAGAATGGCAACTGACGGAACAGCTCATAGAGCACGTTCTCGACGCCGCGATCGTTGAGTACGGCATAGAGATCGGCGCCGCCCGTGTCGATGTGAGCCTGAAAGTAGAGAGCGGTACCTGAAAAGATCAGAATCCATGCGCTGGCGAACAGCGCCGGGTAGAGCAGGTTGACGCGCAGGAACTCGCGAACGGTGTAGCCCCGGGATATCTTGCCCAGAAACAGCGCCGCCACCGGCGCCCAAGCGAACCAGACCGCCCAGTAGAAGATCGACCACCATTGCGGCCACTGGTCATTGCTCGCGGCGCCGGTGAACAGGCTCTTGGTAAAAAAATTGTCGAGATAGACGCCGAACGATTCGACACCCAGGGCTAGACAGAACACCGTCGGCCCGACGATGAACATGAATACCCCAAGAATCGCGAGCAGAATGGCGTTCAGCGAAGATAGCCTGGCGATCCCTTTTTGCAGGCCGCTGGCGGCTGAAATTACGAAGGTCACCACGATGATGGCGATGACCACGCCGAGCCGCAGTGGGCTGGTTTCTCCTCCGAGATACTGGCCCGCGCCGCCGGCAAGGGTCAGCGCTCCGGTTCCTAGCGAGGATGCCATGCCAGCGACCAGCGCGTAGAGCGAGATTGCATCGATCAGGCCGCCGAAGCGTTTGACCCCGGGGCCGAAAAACGGCTCCAGCATGCTCGAGATCGAGAAGCGCAGGCGCAGGTTGTAGAAGGCAAGGGCGAAGATCAGCGCCGGTACCGCGTAAATGGCGTAAGGCGTGAACGACCAGTGCAGAAACATGGTCGACATTGCAAACAGCATGGCGTCGCTCGAACCCGCTTCCAGACCGCTGGAAGCGGGTGGGCCCATGTAATGATAGAGCGGCTGGTGGTCCAGAACAGCACGCCCACGGCCAGGGTGGTGCAGAGCGTGATCGAGAACCAGCGCAGCCGGGACAGCAAGGGCGTGGCGTCGCGGCCACCGATGCGGATGCGGCCCAGTGGGGAAAAATAGACGACCACCGCCATGATCAGCAGATAGACGCTACCCAAACTGAATAGCCACGAAAAATTGGTCAGAACGGCATCGTTGAGTGCGCTGGCGGTCGCCAGAAACGCATCCAGATCGACATAGCTGGCAATCACTGCGGCCAGCAGTATCAAAAAGGTCGGCCAAAATACCAGCGGCCGAAGCGAAGTTTGCATACCCGTCTCCCGTTATCGTTGTCGTAGACGCCAATGCGTATTGCTCATGGCAACATAACCTAACCCCTTGAGAGCCCGGTTGAGCAAATGGCATCTGGGAATGAGGGCATGCGCTAGACGCATGATGTGGTGATTCGTCGCTTTCGATGCCTGGGGTAGAATGGCGGAAATATTGAAAAAAGGAGGCGATATGGAGCCGGAGGACCTCAAGAAACTGGTCAGCCGCAAGATGCCGTTCGGCAAGTACGAAGGGTGGTTGATCGCCGATCTACCTGGCCCTTATCTCAACTGGTTCGCCCGGGAAGGCTTTCCCAATGGGGAAATCGGGCACCTGCTGGCGCTGATGCAGGAGATCGACCACAACGGGCTCTCGCCATTGCTGGAGCCGTTGCGGTCTTCGAGGTGAGTCAGACTGATTTTTAAACTTCCAGCGACTTACACATCACGCCTTGCTTCGACATGTCGTCCGGGCGGAAAACCACGTTCGCACTCAAGGCTCAGCGCATCCCCGAGCTCTTGTTCAGATTTTCCGGGCCGAAGGAGTCGGGCAGCAGCTCGTCCATGGTGTAGTGCTTGAGTGGGGCGCCGTCGCCATCGAGGACGATGATCTCGGTCGCGGGCGTTGCGAATTCGCGGATGCGCTGGCGGCAGTCGCCGCAGGGCGTGCAGAGATGTTCGCCGGGGCCAATGACGTAGATCGTACGGATCTGGCGCTCGCCGCTGGAGACCAGCCCGGCGATGGCGCTGGCCTCGGCGCAGAGGCCTTTGTAGTTGGCACTTTCGACGTTGCAGCCGGTATAAGTTTTGCCGCTTTCGCTGATCAACACGGCGCCGACCGGGTGATCGGAGTAGGGCACGTAGGCGTTTCCGCGAACGGCTAGCGCGGCCTTTCGAATTTCGGCGGGTACTTCGACCTGACTCGTCATGGTCATTGCGTAGTCTCCTGGTCGTCTCTAAGCAGCCCATCGAGCGTGATCGACATCATCTCGTGAAAGCCGGTCTGGCGAGCCTGGGAGTCTAGCGCTTCACCCTTGAGAATATGGTCGGAAACCGTACAGACCGTCAGGGCGCGGGCGCCGAATTCGGCGGCGACGCCGTAGAGACCGGCGGCTTCCATTTCGACGCCGAGAATGCCGTGGCGTTTCATGGTCTGGAAGAAGTCGCCATCCGGGGTGTAGAACAGATCCGCCGAGAACAGGTTGCCGACTTTCACGGGCGTGCCGCGTTCGCGAGCGGCATCCGCCGCATGGCGGGTGAGATCGAAATCGGCAATGGCGGCGAAATCGTGACCGCCGAAGCGGGTGCGATTGACGCCGGAATCGGTGCAGGCGCCCATGCCGATGACGATGTCGTTGACCGCGACGTCATCACGCACCGCACCGCAGGAGCCGACGCGGACCAGGCGTTTGACGCCGTACTCGGTGATCAGCTCCTTGGCGTAGATCGAGATCGAGGGAATCCCCATGCCGCTACCCATGACGGAGACCTTGCGGCCCCGATAGGTGCCGGTGAAACCGAGCATGTTGCGCACGCGATTGACGCATTCGACGTCTTCCAGGAACGTCTCGGCGATGAACTGGGCGCGCAGCGGGTCGCCGGGCATCAACACGGTATCGGCGAAGTCGCCTGACTGGGCTTCGATATGCGGCGTGGCCATCTCATTCGTCTCCGTTCTGGGGGCTGTCTTTCGCCATTGTGCGTTCCTTCAACATCGATCGGCCGTATTCCATCTCGCTCAAGGTGAAATGGTCGGCCAGCGTCTGGCCGATGTCGGCATAGGTGTCGCGGCGGCCGTAATCGCCGGGAGCGATAACGTTACCGGCCATCAGAACCGGTACCTGTTCGCGGGTGTGATCGGTGCCGCGCCAGGTGGGGTCGTTGCCGTGATCGGCGGTCAGGATCAATAGATCGCCCGGCTCGAGCTTGGCGAGCACTTCCGGTAGTCGCTGGTCGAATGCCTCCAGCGCGCCGGCGTAACCTTCCGGGTCGCGGCGATGACCATAGAGCGTGTCGAAATCGACGAAGTTGGTCATCACCAGCGTCTGGTCGCCGGCGTCATCGATGGCGTCTAGCGTGGCGTCGAACAGTGCCTCAAAACCGTGCGCCTTGCGCACCTCGCTGACGCCGCAGTGGGCGTAGATATCGCCGATCTTGCCCACCCCGAGCACCGTTCCACCGCTGTCATGCAGTTTCTGCAGCACGGTCGGGCTGGGCGGTTCGATGGCGTAGTCGCGTCGGTTGCCCGTGCGCTCGAACGTTTCAGACGTCTCGCCTACGAAGGGGCGAGCGATGACCCGGCCAATGTTGTAGGGCATCAGCAGTTCGCGGGCGATCTCGCAGAGCGCATAGAGCCGCTCGAGACCGTAGTGTGTTTCGTGTGCGGCGATCTGGAACACCGAATCCGCCGAGGTGTAGACGATCGGCTTGCCACTCTCGATATGCGCTTCCCCCAGCGCTTCGAGGATCGGCATACCCGAGGCCTGGCAGTTGCCGAGCACACCGGGCAGATCGGCTTGCTCGATCAAGGCTTCAAGCAGTTCGGGCGGGAAGCTGTTCTCGCGATCGAGAAAATAGCCCCACTCGAACAGCGCCGGAACGCCGGCGATCTCCCAATGGCCAGAGGGGGTGTCCTTGCCGGAGGAGATTTCGCTGGCGCAGGCGTAGGCCCCTTCGACGGTTTCGGGAACATCGGCGCCCGCCGCCCAGTCGCCGGTGCTCAGCCGGTGGGCGTGATAGAGGCCGAGACGAGCCAGGTTGGGTAGATGGAGCGGGCGGCCGGCATCGGCGCGATAGCGGGCGATGTGGCCGAGCGTGTCCGAGCCGGCATCGCTCGAACTGGAATCTCCCGAGCTGAAATCACCATAGTCGGCGGCATCCGGCGCGTTGCCAATGCCGAAGGAGTCGAGCACCAGCAGGATGGCGCGCTTCGATGCGAGCGTGTTCGATGTCTGGCCCATTACAGATCCTCCTGGCGCAGGGTGGCGTGGATCAGCGGGGGAATGGTGGCATCGTCCGTCTCGCTCAAGGTGAAGGCGTGACGCAGGCGCTGGGTGATGGATTCGGCATCGGCCCGGTCGGCGGCATGAATGCGAAGCAGCGGTTGGCCAGGTTCGACACGCTGGCCGAGCGCGGCGATGTGTGACAGACCGACGCGGTGATCGATGGCATCACCCGCGTTGCGCCGGCCGCCGCCCAGTTCGACCACGGCGAGGCCGAGCCCGCGGGTATCGATGGCACTGATGAATCCTGCCTGGTCAGCGTCGAGATCGACTGTGACCGGTGCGGTGGGAAGGTGGTGTTCGGCGCGTTCCGCCAGATCACTTGGGCCGCCGAGACCGTGCACCATTTGCGAGAAGCGCTCCAGTGCCTCGCCGGAATCGAGAGCGAGGTCCAGACGCTTACTCGCATCTTCGGCATCACTGGCCAGGCCCGACTGGAGCAGCATTTCCTGGGCCAGCGACCGAGTGACCTGATAAAGCCGACTCCGCTTTCCATCGCCGCGCAGCAACCGCAGGGCTTCGAAGACTTCCAATGAATTGCCGGCACAGTCGGCCAGCGGCTGGTTCATGTCGGTCAGCAGCACGCTGGTTGTCGTCCCCGCACCGCAGCCGATGGCGACGATCGCCTCGGCCAGCTCGCGGGAGGCTTCTGCGGTCGGCATGAAGGCGCCGCTGCCGACCTTGACGTCCATCACCAGGGTCTCGAGACCGCAGGCCAGCTTTTTGCCCAGGATCGAGGCGACGATCAGCGGGATCGACTCAACCGTGGCGGTGACGTCGCGCACGCCATAGAGGCGCTTGTCGGCCGGTGCCAGCGAGCCGGTCTGGCCGATGATCGCCACGCCGACCTCTTTCACCAGCTTGCGGAAGGTGGCGTCGGACGGGGTGACGTCGTAGCCGGGAATCGACTCGAGTTTGTCCAGCGTACCGCCGGTATGGCCAAGGCCACGCCCGGAGACCATGGGTACATGGCCGCCACAGGCGGCGATCCAGGGCCCCAGCACCAGCGAAACCAGATCGCCGACGCCGCCGGTGGAGTGCTTGTCAAGCACCGGGCCGTCGAGATCAAGATCGGCCCAGCGCATCACTTGGCCGGAATCCCGGATCGACTCGGTCAGCGCCACGGCCTCGTCCCGGTTCATGCCGTTGAGATAGACGGCCATGGCGAAAGCGCCGATCTGTGCGTCGCCGATACGCTCATCGGCGATGCCCTGCATGACCAGATCGAGCATCCTGCGATCGAGTGTCTGGCCGTCGCGCTTACGACGAATGATTTCCTGCGTCAGCATGGCGTTCTCCGCCTGTGAACGAACGAAGCTGTCAGTAGCCGTCGGTGGCCGGCTGGATGTCTTCATCCGACAGCGTGGCGAGCAGCGCGTCGAGCAGACCGGAAGCGCCGAAGCGGAAATGCGCGGGCGTCAGCCACGCCTCGCCCATGATGCCCGCAGCCAGATCCAGGTAAGCCTTGGCGTCCTCGGCGGTGCGGATACCGCCGGCCGCCTTGAACCCCACATCGCGACCGCTGTCGCGAATCGCGGTCAGCAGAATCTCGGCAGCCTCGAGCGTCGCGTTGACCGGCACCTTGCCGGTGGACGTCTTGAGGAAATCCGCACCGCACTCCAGCGCAATATCCGCGGCCTGGCGAATCAGTACGGGATCCTTGAGCTCGCCAGTCTCCAGAATCACCTTGAGCAGCCGATCGCCACAGGCGTCACGGCAGGCAGTGACCAGCGCGCGGCCCGATTCGGTATCACCGTTGATCATGGCCTTGTAGGGAAACACCACGTCGACCTCGTCGGCGCCGGCCGCTACCGCGGCGCGGGTTTCGCGACTGGCCCGTTCGACGTTGACGCAGCCGTGGGGGAAGTTGGTGACGGTCGCGATTCTGACGCGCTCGCGAACTCCCGTATTTCGCAACCCCATGTCGATCAGCTCACGATTTGCCGTCTCGATGAAGGCGGGGTAGATGCACACCGCGGCGGGAGCGCCATGCGGGGTGTCGGTGCGGCGGCACAGCGCCTGGATCGTGGCGTCATTATCGTCGTCGTTGAGCGAGGTGAGATCCATCATCGCCAGCGCCTGTCTGGCGGCGTGCTTGAGACTGTTCATCGTCCTGTTTCCTTGGTTAGGCGTGGCAGCGACGGCCTCCTGCCGTTGTCGTGTCCCGAGTCGGCCAGGATCCGGCATGCGCTCTCGAATTGACGCCTCTCGAGTCTGCCGGATCCTCATGGCGTTCGTGGTTCATGCATCTCGGATCAGGCTGTCCTGGATCAGGCAGTACCGGCCAGCGACAGAAAGATCCCGGCCAGGGTGGCCGACATCAGGTTGGAGAGCGTGCCGGCGAGTACCGCCTTGAGCCCGTACCGAGCGATCTCCGGGCGACGGCTGGGGGCCAGCGTGCCGAGACCGCCGAGCAAGATCGCGATCGAGGATAGGTTGGCGAATCCGCACAGCGCGAACGACAGGATCGCGGCGGTGTGGGCGGACATCGCTTGCCCGGTCGCTTCCACCATGGTGTCGCCGCTGATGTAGGGCGCCAGATTGATATAGGCCACGAATTCGTTGACCACCAGCTTCTGACCGATGAACGAGCCGGCCAGCGTCGCTTCATGCCAGGGAATGCCGAGCACGAACGCCAGCGGCGAGAACAGCCAGCCGAGGATCATCGACAGGCTCAACGAGTCCATCCCGAACCAGCCGCCGACACCACCCAGGATGCCGTCGATCATCGCGATCAGGCCGATGAAAGCCAGCAGCATGGCGCCGACGTTGGCGGCCAGCATCAGTCCCGACGAAGCGCCGGATGCGGCAGCGTCGAGCACGTTGGCCGGCTTGTCCTCGGCTTCCAGCACGTCCTTGGCCTGACGCGTGTCATCGTCGGGATTCTCCGTCTCCGGCATCAGAATCTTGGCGAACAGCAGACCGCCGGGCGCGGCCATGAACGAGGCGGCGATCAGGTATTCCATGGGAATACCGAGCTCGGCGTAACCGGCGAGAACGGAACCGGCAACGGATGCGAGCCCGCCACACATCACCGCGAACAGTTCGGACTTGGTCATGCTGGCCAGGAACGGGCGTACCACCAGCGGAGCCTCGGTCTGGCCGACGAAGATATTGGCGGTGGCGGAGAGCGATTCGGTGCGCGAGGTGCCCAGGACCTTCTGCAGCGCGCCACCCAGAATCCGCACAACCCACTGCATGATGCCCAGATAGTAGAGAACGGCCGTCAGCGACGAGAAGAAGATGATGATCGGCAGCACCTTGATCGCGAAGACGAAGCCGACATTGGTCGGATCGGCGAGGTTGCCGAACAAAAAGCCGATGCCGTCGTTGGCATAGCTGATGACCTGGCTGACGGCACTGGAGACGGATCCCAGCACGGCCTGGCCGAACGGCACGTAGAGCACGAAGGCACCGATGCCGGCTTGAATGGCAAAGGCGCCGATGACGGTGCGAAGGCTGATCGCCTTGCGGTTGCTCGAAAAGATCAGCGCGATCAGCAGCAGCACGACGACGCCGACCAGACCCATGATGAGTGTCATGTTGTTGTCCTTGGTGTTGGTCCCGGTAGGTAGAAAACTCGATGGGAGAGAGCGATTTCTTGAGATCTTTTTAACATTTTTTGGTTTTGTTCGTCACTTGTTGTTTTTATCGTCACAAGCTCATAGAGTAGCGAAAGGCGACTTATTGCCCATATATAGTGTTTTTTGGGGCTTTTCAGCAACTCGTCATCGATAGTTGCGAGGCAGAATGCCGGTCGAGGTGCAAAGCCGGGAATGTAAGAATAGTCACAAAATGGGAACCAACACGCCATAACAACAAAGTAGGGGGATGGCATGGTAGAGAAAATCGCGCAGCCGGTCGCGTGGTCGGCGAGAGTGTCGTTGACGAGAGTGTGGTCGACGGGGAGAAGTGCCAGCTTGCTGGCGCTGTCGCTAGGCATAGGGTCGATGACGCTGGCAGCCGCGCCGACGTGGGCAGACGATCAGGGCGAGGCGCCGGTCATCGAGCAGGAGGCGCCTGACGAAGGACCAACGTCGGAAGGGCAGACGGCCGAGGGTCCCTATCTTTCCGACTGGTACCACCAGAACGTCACGGTCATCGGCAGCAAGAACATTCGCTTCGGGCCGCAGCAGGTCGACGATATCTATCTGGAGTACGAGTTTTTCGGGCGTAAAGGGCCGCTGGATCTTTACGGCTATATCGATTTTCCCAAGTTCTTCGGTACCGGCAACGCCGCGGATAGCGGGATCTTCGACAAGGGCTCGCCGGTGTTCATGGAGCTGGAACCGCGGCTGTCGATCGACGACATGACCGGTCAGGATCTGAGCGTCGGCCCGTTCAAGGAGTGGTTCGTCGCCTTCGACTACATCTTCGACTGGGGTCACACCACGGAAAGCCGTCAGAACACGCTCTATGCCGGTCTGGGCACCGATATCGAGACCGGTTCCCCGCTGGGGCTCTCGTTCAACTTCTACAAACGTCGCCAGTGGGAAAACTACGGCGCCGCCAACGAGAACTCGTGGGACGGCTATCGCGCGCAGCTGAACTACTCCTACCCGTTGGGCAGCTTCGATAACGGTGCCTCACTGGTCTACGTCGGCTTCACCAACCATGACTTCGCCTCGGATCTGGGCGATAACGACCCGACCCGTACCAACGAGTCGACCGTGGCCACCAACGTGCTGCTGTACCAGTTCACGCATCTGCGGTTCATGGCAGTGGCGCGTTACTTCCATAACGGTGGCCAATGGAACGATGGAGAAATGGCGCCGTTCCCCAACAGCCACGGCGATGGTTTCGAGCTGCGCTCCACCGGCTGGGGTTACTACTTCGGCGTCGGCTGGCAGTTCTGATTTGGCAGTTCTGGCTTAGCAGCACTGGTCCGACAGTTCTGATCTGACATTTCTGGTCTAAACGCTCCTATCTGACAGCGATGGGCGTTATCGACGAGGAGCCTCCGGGCTCCTCGTTGCGTTCCAGAGAGAGATCGGGGATAAGGTCGATGGGCCGACAACATCGGGAGAAGGTCATGAATGGTCGCAGTGCGGTACGGCTGGAAAGACTTCGCGAGGCGATCAGACGCAGTGGAACCCTCCCATTGGCCGAGGCGGCAACGCTGTGCGACGTTTCCGAGATGACGGTGAGGCGGGATATCGCTGCCAGCAATGGTGCCATCGTCTCCTTTGGCGGGCATCTGGTCATGGCCGACAACCCCCAGTTCACCGCCGCCTACAGCCTCGATGCCCAGAAGGACCGCTACGCCAAGGCCAAGCAGCGTCTCTGCGAGACCGTGACATCGATGATCGAAGAGGGCGATACCGTGTTCGTCGACTGCGGCACGACGTTGATGCCGCTATGTGCACTGCTGCCGCGCGACATGAACGTGACCATCGTCACCTACGCGCTCAACGTCGCCAACGCCTTCAGCCAGCGCGATATGCCCAATATGCGCCTCGTCGTGCTCGGGGGCCTCTACTACGCCGCTTCGGAATCCTTCGGCGGGCAGGACGTCACCACGGCGATCCGCCGTCTGGGTATCAACAAGGCGCTGATTTCCGCAGCCGGCGTCCATGTCGACAAGGGCGCCAGCTGCTTCCATTTTCATGAGGTGGCACCCAAGCAGGCCGCCATCGAACATGCAGAACGACGTATCCTGGTCGCCGACGAGAGCAAGCTAGATGTCATGAGAGCAGCGTTCTTCGCCGACCTGTCCGATTTCGACACGCTGGTCACCAGCGGCGACCCGGGTCGGGCATGGCGCGCTCGAATGAATGAGAGCGATGCCTCGAAGGTCGAAGTGGTTTGAATTCTCCTGTCTTGAGTGGGTATTGGTGACAGCTAAATCCTGTTTTATGCAGGAAGTATTCGTCTTGTCGCGGAGGTAGGATGGCTGGACTTCCTACTTTTCGAACAGGTAACCGGATCGATGTCCTTTTCATCAACGCCTTCATCATCGTCTCTTCAGAATCAATTCGCATCGCTCAAAGCGCCCGCTGATGCCGCCTACTATCCCGCCGCCATCGTCGGCTTCGATGCCACCGACACGGGGCGCTACGCCTTGCGCTCTCCCGCAAGCGGAGAGGTGATTGCCGAAGTCGCCGACTGCGGTGTCGAACAGGCCAGGCTTGCCGCCGACAACGCCCAGCGTGGCTTCGAGTCCTGGCGCAAGACCACCGTCTTCGAGCGCGCGGCGCTGCTCAAGGCCTGGCACCAGGCGATGCTCGAGGCCAAGGAGATCCTCGCCGTGACCATGGCGCGGGAGATGGGCAAGCCGATCCGCGAAGCGCGGGGCGAAGTCGACTACGCCGCCAGCTTCCTGGAGTGGTACGCCGAGCAGGCCAAGCGCATCGACGGCGATATCCTGCCCAGCCAACATCCGGACAAGCGGCTCGCCGTGCTGCGTCAGCCGGTCGGCCCGGTATTGGCGATCACGCCCTGGAACTTCCCGGCGGCAATGATCACCCGCAAGGTGGCACCGGGGCTGGCGGCAGGCTGCTCAGTGATCGTCAAGCCGGCGGAGCAGACGCCGATCACGGCGCTGCTGCTGGCCCAGCTGTGGCAGCAGGCCGGCGGGCCGCCAGAGGTTTTCCAGGTCATCACCGCCGAGCGCCCGGCCGCAATCAGCGATGAACTGATGAGCGACCGACGCATCCGCAAGGTGACCTTTACCGGCAGCACCCCGGTCGGCAAGCATCTCTACGCCAAATCCGCCGCGACCATGAAGCGAATGTCGCTGGAGTTGGGCGGCCATGCGCCGTTTCTGGTCTTCGACGATGCCGATATCGATGCCGCCGTCACCGAAGTGATGGCGAGCAAGTTCCGCAACGGCGGCCAGACCTGCGTTTGTGCCAACCGCATCTATGTACAGCGTGGCATTCTCGAGGCGTTCTCCGCGCGTCTGACCGCTGCGGTGGACGCGCTCTGCGTCGGCCAGCCGGAAGATGAGTCGACCCAGATCGGCCCGTTGGTCAGCCAGGCCGGGCGCGACAAGGCGCAGTCTCACATCGACGATGCGCTGGCCAAGGGCGCGAAGCGTTTGACGGCGGCGCGGGATGTCGACGGCTTCTTCGTCGCGCCGACGGTGCTGGCGGACGTCACCAGCGACATGCAGATCATGCAGGAAGAGACTTTCGGCCCCGTGGCACCGCTGATCGTCTTCGACAGCGAGGAAGAGGGGGTCGCGGCGGCCAACGCCACGCCGTTCGGGCTCGCCGCTTACCTGTGGACGCGAAATCTGGGCCGCGCGTCGCGCGTCTCCGAGTCGCTGGATTACGGCATCGTCGGCGTCAACGACGGTGCGCCTTCCGTACCGCAGGCGCCGTTCGGTGGGGTCAAGGATAGCGGTCTCGGCCGTGAGGGCGGCCGCTTCGGCATCGACGAATATCTCGATCTCAAGTTCGTCTCGACGCGACTGGACGGCTGATGACGAACCGGGATGAAGCGCCCGTCGGCGCGCGGTTACCGATCGAACTCGACCTTGCCACGGCGCTGCGGGAAACCAATTTGCGCCATGCTCGGGTGGTGGCCGGCGAGCGCTCGCTGGGGCGGCCGCTGCGATGGGTCCATATGGTCGATCATCCCGACATCATCGCCTGGGTTCGTGAAGGCCAGCTACTGCTGACCACCGGCTATCACTGGCCCGACGATCCGAAGGCCGAGCGAGCGCTGATCGAGGCGCTGGTCGAAAAGGGTCTGGCCGGTGTGGCGCTGGCGGTGCCGCGGTTTCTGACCGCCTTCCCGGAGACCAGTCGGCGCGTGGCCGAATCGCTCGACTTTCCGCTGTTGGAAATTCCCTGGGACGTGCCGTTCAGCCAGATCACCGAAGAAGTGCATGCCTGGCTGATTGCACGGCAGGGCCAGCTGATCGCCCGGGCGGAACGCATTCATCGTGATCTCACCCGTTCGGCCCTGACGGCGCGGAGCCTGGGCGACATCGCTACGGCGTTGAGCCTTTTGCTCGAGCGGGACGTGCTCTTCACCGGGCTGGAGGGTGAATGGCTGGGCGGCAGTGCCGAGTTCGATGCCATGCGCCAGCCTACGCCGGCCATGCTGAGCGAGGCGCAGTTTCTGGACGAGGCCACGGCTCGCTCTCTCGGCGAGAGGGACGGGGGCCGGTTGCTGGCCTGTCCGGTCCGAATTCAGGGGGCGCCGGCTGCCATGCTGTGGATCGATGAGACGGTATCTCCGATCAGCGAGCTCGAACAGCGGGCGGCCGAGCAGGCCGCGTTGATCTCGGCGCTCCACCTGTCCCACCAGCAGGCGCTGCAGGCGCAGGAAACCCGGCTGGGTTACGCCTTCGTCGACTCGCTGCTCGAGGGTCGGTTCGAGGCCACGCCGGCGGCGCTGGAGCGGGCGTCTTTGCATGGGTGGGATCCTCACGCCGGCTATCACGTCTGCGCGATTCTGCTCAACGAGCCGGTACCGCTGAGCCGGGAAGGTTTACTACGACGCGAACGGTGGGAGCGCCGGCTGGGCGATCGTCTCGAGGCGCTCGGCCTGCCACGGTTGATCTCCGTGTCGCTCAATCAGCTGCTGTTCCTGATGCGTGCCGAGGTCTCGACCGAGGTGCTGTGGCGGGCGTTGAGCGACGGCGAGGCCGCCATGGCGATCAGTCGTGAGGTGCAGGGCGCGACAGCCATCGCCGAGGGTGCCGGTGACGTGGCCCGACTGCTGCCCTCGCTCAAGGCCGGCGAGCGCCGGGATTTCGAAACCTTGTTGTTCAGCCGAGTACTGGAAGGCGACGGTGAGGCACGACGACTGTTTCTCGAGCGTATTTCACGCGCCCTGGGGCATGGCGCGCGACGGCAGAGCGCTGTCGAGACGCTCACGGCACTGTCGCACAGCGGTTTTCAGCTGGCGCAGACGGCACGTGCCCTCGATATCCATATCAGCACCCTGCGCTATCGCATCGAGCGGCTGGAGACGGCGCTTGCCATGGACCTGAACGATGTCGACACCCGGCTGCAGCTACAGGTCGCGATGCGCCTGCTCAGTGCCGATGCCGATTGGTGATCGACAGATAATCGAAGGACGCATTCGAACCTCCGGCCCGATGTCCACAGAACCGTGCCAGACATGATCAGACACAGAAGAGAGAGACCCTCATGCAACTGACCGATTTCACCACCCTGACGTTCGACGTCTATGGCACTCTGATCGACTGGGAGAGCGGCATGGTCGCCGGGCTGCAGCCGCTACTCGCACGAACCGGCCGGAACCTGAGCCGCGATCAGATTCTCGAGGCGCACGCCCGGCACGAGTCGACCCAGCAGCGTTACACGCCGCATCTGCAGTATCGGCTACTGCTGGCGGTCGTCTACAAGCGTCTGGCGGAGGAGTGGGGCGTGGCGGTGAGCCACGACGAGTGCCTGGCCTATGGCGACTTCGTCAAACAGTGGCCGGCTTTCGCCGATACTGCCGAGTCACTCGCCTACCTCAAGCAGCACTACCAGCTGGTGGTGCTCTCCAACGTGGATAACGAGAGCTTTGCCTACAGCCAGCGCAAGCTCGGCGTCGAGTTCGATGCGGTCTACACCGCCGAAGACATCGGCTCCTACAAGCCGGCACAGCGCAACTTCGACTACATGCTGGAAAAGCTCGGCGAGCGCGGCATCGACAAGTCGAAGATTCTGCATACCGCCGAGAGCATGTTCCACGATCATCAGCCCGCCAACCGCAATGGCCTCGCCAACTGCTGGATCTACCGCCGCCACGACAAGGAAGGTTTCGGCGCGACGATGAACCCCGGCGACATGCCGACGGTCGACTTCCGCTTCAACAGCATGGCGGAACTGGCCGAGGCGCATCGGCAGTCGATTTGATCGGCCCTAGCGACGCGAAGACCACGCCTGCGCTTCGCTGATGCCCAGCGTCGCAAACTCTTCCCGCCGCAGCGGGGCTTCTTCCCGCATGAAGAATTCGTCCAGCTGCGGCGGGGCGACGTCGGTCTCCGAGAGCATGGCATGAACCTGGCCGCGGTGATGGGTCTGATGCACGAACAGGTGGGCCAGCACGCGATGTGCCGGTTCGAGTTGCCGGCGATCTGCCCGTTCGAGTGCAATGTCGGCGGTCAGCTGGGCATCGTCGAGTGCATTGCAGATCGCGATCAAGCGTCTATCCAGTGTTTCCTGGGCGGGCCACAGCGTGTCGACACGAGAGTAGGGCCGCTCGTCATCGAAGGCGCGCTGGCCCAGCGTGCCGCCTTCGAGGGCATCGATATAGTAGGCGTCGACGATCAGGATGTGGTTGAGCGTGGCGTGAATCGACGGGAAGAAGCTGCTTCGTCGCGCCTGAAACGCGTCCTCGGACAGGCGGGCACAGGCCTTCAACAGCCGATGGTTCGACCACAGGTTGCAGTAGGCTTGCTGGCGAAAATATTCGATCATGGTTTGGCACCGACTCAATCGTCTTCTTTCCAGCATCTCAGGAATCGTCATGGAAATGCTACACGGCCTGATCGTCATCACTTTCGTGCATTTACTGGCGGCTGCCTCGCCGGGGCCGGACTTCGTGCTGGTGACCCAGCAGACACTGAATCACGGCAAGCGCGTCGGGCTGCTGTGCAGTCTCGGCATCGCGCTGGGGTTGTCCATTCACATCGTCTACTCCGCCTTCGGGCTTGCCGCGGTGATCGCCAACTCCGCCGAGGCGCTCTGGGCGATCAAGCTATTGGGCGGAACCTACCTGTTCTATCTCGGCGTCAAGGGATTACGCTCGCGTCCGGCCTCCACTGAAGCGAGCCCGAGCGCGGTGGCCGTCGCGCCGCCCCGTTCGGCGCTGCGCACCGTCGGTATGGGATTTCTCTGCAACGCGCTCAATCCCAAGGCGCCGATCTACTTCGTCTCGCTGTTCACCATCGTGCTGTCACCCGATATGCCGCTCTACCAGATCGCCATCTACGGCGCCTGGATCATGCTGATCCAGCTCGGCTGGTTCTCGGCGGTGGCTTTGTTGCTCTCCACGCCGCCGATCCATCGCGCGTTCAAGCGTTTCAGCCACTGGATCGATCGGGTGCTGGGTGTGGCGATGATCGCACTGGGCATCAAGGTGCTCGCAACGCGGGTGTAGGACGGTCGGCTTTCTTCCTCGTGTCATTTTCGGCATCCTGAGTCGCATCCATTCCAATGGCGAGGAGCGCTCGTGAAGACTTGGCTGCGTGAGTTACCCAAGGTCGAACTGCATTTACATATCGAGGGTTCGCTGGAGCCGGAGCTGATGTTCTCGCTGGCGGCGCGCAACAACGTTTCTCTCCCCTACGCGACAGTGGACGAAGTGCGGGCGGCCTACGATTTCAGCGACCTGCAGTCGTTCCTGAATCTCTATTACCAGGGGATGCGGGTGTTGCGCACCGAGCAGGATTTCTACGACCTGGCGATGGCGTATCTGGGACGAGCACAGGAAGAGGGCGTGGTGCATGTCGAGCTGTCGTTCGACCCGCAGGCGCACTTGAGTCGAGGTGTCGAGCTGGCGGTGCCGTTCGAAGGCCTACGACGCGCCATGCGGGATGCCGGGCGTCAATGGGACATGACAACGGCGCTGATCATGAGTTTCCTGCGTGATCGCGATGCCACTGATGCGATGGACGTGCTGGAGAAAGCGGCGCCCTATTACGAGTTGATCGATGCCGTCGGTCTCGACAGTGCGGAAATGGGCAATCCGCCCGCCAAGTTCGCAGCCGTATTCGAACGGGCCAAGGCGTTGGGCATTCCCCGCGTGGCGCATGCCGGAGAAGAAGGCCCGGCGGCTTATATCAGCGAAGCGCTGGATGTGCTCGATATCTGCCGGGTCGATCATGGTGTCGCATGCCTGCAGGATGCCGAACTCGTCGAACGGCTGCGTGAGTCGCAGATTCCGCTGACGGTCTGCCCGCTTTCCAACGTGCGATTGAAGGTCGTCCAGGCGATGACCGACCACCCGCTACCGGCGATGCTCGAGCAGGGGGTGAAAGTGACGCTCAATTCCGATGATCCGGCCTATTTCGGGGGCGGGGTGCTGGAGAACTACATCGCCTGTTTCGAGGCGTTCGATTGGGATCGCGATCTGTTCAGGGAGTTGGCGGGCAATGCCATCGAGGTCGCGTTCATGTCTGAAGAGCGCCGCAGCGAGCTGTTGAAGCGATTGTCGAGCTGCTGATCGGTTTCGAATCTGGTGTCACGACTGCCCGGCCCACGATGCCGGGCAGATTCGTTCAGGGCGGCAAGCCATCAGGCAGTGGCGTTCTGCGATGCGTCAGCCAGTGCGGCCAGAAACGGGACCAGTCGATCGAGTGCTTCCCTGGCAAGCGCGGGGTCGATGGCGAAGCAGATCCGCAGATAGTCTTCGCCTTCCGGGCCGAAAGCGCTGCCTGGCGCCACGCCGACTTTGGCCTCCCGCAGGATCCGCTTGGCCGTGTCCAGGCTCGAGCCGCCCAGACCGTGCACCTTGAAAAAGAGATAGAAGGTGCCCTGCGGAGAAAACACCGTCACGTTGTCCAGCGCCGCCAGACCCTCGACCAAGATATCCCGCGAGGCCTGACAGCGTTCGACCTGTTCAGCGATGAAGGCGTCGCCATCTTCCAGCGCCGCGATACAGGCCCGCTGGATGAACGATGCCACGCCCGTGGTGTTGTACTGGCATAGTCGAGCGAAAAGCTGATCCATACCGTGCGGGAACACGATCCAGCCCGCGCGCCAGCCGGTCATGCACCAGTTCTTGGAGAACGTGTTGGTGACCAGCAGTTTTTCGTCCGGCTCGCAGATCTGCAGGAAAGAGGCCGCCGGGCCGTATCCACTCGGCTGCTGCCCGCCGTCCTGACCTCGATCCTCATAGACGAAGTGGTTATAGACCTCGTCGGCCACGATCCAGAGGTCTTTCTCCCGACAGAAGTCTCGCAACCGCTCCATGTCCCGGAGCGGCATGCGCCAGCCCGTAGGATTGGAAGGTGAGTTGATGAAAACCGCGCGGGTGCGGTCCGTCACTTTCGCGAACAGCTTGTCCAGATCGAGCTCGATTCTGCCGTCGGGGTAAAAATCGAAGGGGACCGATACGTTCACGCCGCCGACGATCTCGATCATCTGCCGGGCATTGGGCCAGGCGGGCGTCGGCATGATGACTTCGCTCCCCTCGTCGAGAATCGCCTGCATCGCCATGGTGACGGCGTTCATGCCACCAATGGAAACACAGAAGCGCTCGCTGGGGACATCGACCTGCCAGTGCCGGCGATGGTAGTCGGAGAGCGCCTGGCGAAGTTCGGGCAAGCCCTGAGAGTAGCTGTAGCGGGTATCGTCCTGTCCCAGTGCATCCACCGCCGCCTGCTTGATGTAATCCGGAGTAGGCAGATCTCCCTCACCGATCCATAGCCTCACGACCGAGGCGTCATGACGGGCTAGATCCGCGACGGCGACGATCTGGTTGTCGGGCATTTCCTGAACGCGGGAAGAGCAGTATCGGCGCAGGCCGGCGGGGATGACATCGGACATGGAAGGGCTCGCTGTTGGCATCGAAAGTGAAAATCTGGCCTTGATCGATCATATAACGCTCACCGTTGGCATGCTAATTGGCGCTTTGATCGGACGGATACCAGTTAACCTCTCGCAAGAGTCTCTATTTGCTAAGCTTTGTAAAAAGTCGCGCGACAATTAATGAGAACGTACCAGGGCATAAATAAAATTATGTTGATCCTGGATACTAAACGGTTACATTTTGCGCATTGATGAAGTTTACTTCGTCTCCGCTTTTCCAGATTGCTGAGGTAGATACCGATGGCTGCTCTCGTCACTATCGTCCGAGTGGATGGCAATGTTTTCCTGATGGATCCCCGCAAGCCCGTGGTTCAGGGGATGGCGATTCCAGAAGGTGCCTCGTTGTTCGCCCCGGATGGTGGTCGTCTTGTGCTTGCCGACGGAACGATCCTGCCGTTGAACGCCGGGCAACCGGTGACTCTGCAGATCATCGAAGGCGTTGCCACGGTCATCGCAGCGGACCCCGCTTCCGCGGATCCCGATGTGGCATCGCTCCAAGCGGCCATTGCGTCCGGTCAGGATCCGACCGCGATTCAGGAAGCGCCTGCAGCCGGCGCCGGGGCAGACGGTGGCGGGAATCTATCGGAGGGTGGCGGATTCTCCGCACCTTTCGATATCGCTCGAATCGGACGTGAAGAGTCCAGCACCTACCGCTATGCGGCGTCTGCCTCGGATCTCGGTCGAGTGACGGTAACGCCCGCGAGCTTCAGCCCTGAAGCCAGTTCGACAGCGGGTGAGGGTATGGGGCCATCACCGGTGGTCAGCGTCAATCTCGATGCCATTGCGATCGACGATATCGTCAACCTGGCGGAGTCGGGACAGAGCATTACGCTCAGCGGTAAAGGCGGCGGTGATGCCGTCGCTGGTGATCAGGTCACGGTCACGATTGGTGGCGTCGCCTATTCTACGGTTCTGGGCGAGGATCTTGGCTTCTCGGTGGTCGTTCCGGGAGGCCTGCTAGCGCAATTTCCATCGGCAACGGCGACCTTGACGCATGTCGGTGAAGGCAGTGTGGTCACGGCGACATCGACGCGGCCCTACAGTGTCGATGTCGACGCGCCGGCGCCAACCGTACAGTTGAACACGATTGCGGGTGACGACGTCGTCAATGCCGCAGAGTCCGGGCAGCCCGTGACACTGACGGGGCTCGCGGGCGGCGATGCCGTCGCTGGAGATATTGTTACCGTCGCTATCGGTGGCCAACAGTATCAGGCGGCGGTCGCTGACGATCTGACCTTCAGCGTCGTGGTGCCAGGCAGCCTCCTCGCCAGCGTGGCGGGCTCGACGGTCACGGCGGTCATCAGTCACACCGACGCCGCCGGCAATACCGGCACGGCGACGACGACACATGCCTACGGCGTCGATATCACCGCGCCGACGCTCGGCATCGCGTTGGATACCATCGCCGGTGACAATGTCATCAACGCGGCCGAAGCCAACCAATCGATCCCGGTGAGCGGCCAGGTCAGCGGCGAATACGCCAGCGGCGATCGCGTGACGCTGACGGTTGGCAATCAAACCTATACCGGCAGCGTCAAGGCCGACGGCACGTTCTCGATCAACGTGCCGGGCTCACAGCTGGCGAGCAATTCCAGCGTCAGCGCGGTGGTCAGCCACACCGATGCGGCGGGCAATACCGGCAGCGCCAATACCGCCGGCAGCTATGACGTCGACACCGTCGCGCCGAGCGTCTCGATCAGCCTCGATACAGTGGCCGGCGACGACGTCATCAACGCGGCGGAAGCCAAGAGCAACGTCAGCGTCTCCGGCACCGCCGGCGGCGACGCGGCCCAAGGCGATACGGTGACGGTCTCCGTGGGCGGCCAGAACTACACCACGACGGTCGGGGCCAATGGCATCTTCAGCGTGGCGGTACCGGGAACGGTGCTGGCGAATGCCGGCACCGACAGCATCCGTGCATCCGTGTCTCACACCGACGCCGCCGGCAATACCGGCACGGCGACGACGACACATGCCTACGGCGTCGATACCACCGCGCCGAGCGTCTCGATCAGCCTCGACACCGTGGCTGGCGATGACGTGATCAATGCCGCCGAATCGCGGCAGAACGTTACCCTGAGTGGCACCGCCGGCGGCGACGCGGCCCAGGGCGATACGGTGACGGTCACCGTGGGCGGCCAGAACTACACCACGACGGTTGGGGCCAATGGCATCTTCAGCGTGGCGGTACCGGGAACGGTGCTGGCGAATGCTGGCACCGACAGCATCCGTGCATCCGTGTCTCACACCGACGCCGCCGGTAATACCGGCACGGCAACGACGACGCACGCCTACGGCGTCGATACCGCCGCGCCGACGCTCGGGATCACGCTGGACACCATCGCCGGTGACAATATCGTCAACGCGGCCGAAGCCAACCAATCGATCCCGGTGAGCGGCCAGGTCAGCGGCGAATACGCCAGCGGCGATCGCGTGACGCTGACGGTCGGCAATCAAACCTACACCGGCACGCTCAAGGCCGACGGCACGTTCTCGATCAACGTGC
>NZ_MSDP01000003.1:0-95886 GCF_001937155.1 Salinicola sp. MH3R3-1
GCCGACCGCCACATCGGCTTATATCCTGGCCCGTCAGCTGGGGGGCGACGCGGAGTTGATGGCGGCCGTGATTACCGGCCAGACACTGCTGGCAATGGCGACCTTGCCGCTTCTATTGCACGCAGTCGGCGCGAGTTGATCGGCGCAAATAAAAAGGATTCTCGTTACGCTTGCAATCTCAAATGAGAATGATTACCTTTACATCGTGGCGCCGCCAAACGCCACTGATCATCGCAGCGAATGTCAGGTTCCTGCCCTGATCATCTCCTCATCAAGCTAGTCACGGTCCTTAGTGCCGCCCTGCCCAGGGCGGCTTTTTTATGTTCCTGTTTTAGACTCGTGCTTCAGGCTCGCGTTTTCTGCCCGGGATCGCGCCCGCTCAGAGCGTCGCGCTGCCAGGGTCCGCGACCCCGCAGTCTCTCGCGCAGCAGCTGTGCCAAGGCGTCGACCGCCGGCTGCGATGCGTTGTCGATTGCCTTTGCGAAATGTAGCCTGGCGATGCAACGGCGTAGCGGTGGCATGCCGTCGCTTTCGTCCAGCGCGCGCATCGCCGTGGTCACGCGCTCGCGGTCGAGCACGCCGATCGCCATGCCGGTCTCGATCGCCTTCTCCACGGCGTGAATGCTGGTACTGGTGAAGATCGCCCGCCACGGACGCTGGGCGGCGTCCAATGCCTCGGTCGCCAGATGTCGATAGGGGCACTGCTCGGGGTGCACCGCCAGCGGCACTACCGTTTCTCGATGCAGCGCGCCCTGCACCGGGCCCGCCCATACCGGGGTGGGATGCCACAGCGTTTCTCCGCCTTCCAGCCCCATTGCATGATCGAGCACGATCGCCAGGTCCAGCTGGCGCTTGCCGAGCGCCCTGGCGAGACGGCCGCTGGTATCGGTGGTGACATCCAGCAGAATTCCCGGATAGCGCGCCATGAATTGCGGCAGCGTGTCATCGAGCAGCTCGCGGGCGTAGTCCTCGGGGATTCCCAGGCGTACGCGCCCGCTCAGTCGTTCGCCGTTGAAACGGCTGACCAGGGTGTCGTGAACCCGCAGCAGTTCCCGCGCTTCAGATAGCAGCACGTCGCCGCTCGAGGTCAACGTCACCCCGCGAGATCCGCGATCGAGCAGGCGCACGTCCAGCTCCGTTTCCAGCCGCTTCATCTGCATGCTGATCGCGCTCAGCGTGCGATGGCGTACCTCTGCCGTCGCCGCCAGCGACCCCGTCTGCGCCACGACCTGAAACGTGCGCAGGAGCTCCAGATCCAGCGTGTGGCTGCCTTCAATCATATTGAACCCTGATGGATTTTTATTCGATTCATTGAACTCTGCATAGCGCGCAGACTCAAGCCACTTCGACCGGACGGGAGGGCTTGGCATGCGCAATCTATCGCTGAACATCGCGCTGATGACGGGGTTCATCATCTGCTGGAGCTCGGGGTTCATCGGCAGCCGACTGGCGAGTCAGGCGTCGCTGCCGGCAATGGATCTGTTTGCCTGGCGCTTCGTTATCGCCACGCTGGTCGCCGCGCTATGGTGGTCGCTGAGCCGCCAGCGCGCGGTGACGCTGAGCGGCTGGCTGCGAGAAATGAGCGTCGGCGCACTCACCATGGGCGGCTATCTGCTGTTTGTGATGTTGGCCGTCGGCCAAGGAGTCAGCGCGGGTTCCACGGCACTGGTCACCGCCCAGCAGCCCATCCTGGCAGCGGTGATCGCAACGCTGTGGCTCCGCGAGCAGCTACCCATGGCAGCCTGGCTCGGTCTAGGAATCGCGGCCAGTGGCGTGGCGCTGTGCGTCGCGGGGGATTGGCAAGGAACGGGCAGCGCCAGCGGCTGGGCCTATGCGCTGCCGCTGCTGTCGGTGATCAGCGTGACGCTGGGCAGCGTGCTCGCCACCCGACGCCCGTCCGGGCTTGGCATGCCGGCCACGCTGACGGCGCAGCTCGGCGCGGCGAGCCTGGTCTTTCTGATAGCGGCGCTCAGTGACGGCCAGCTGGAAAGCCCGGGCAGCGAATTGATCACCTGGCAGACGCTGGGCTGGCTGGTGGTGCTGTCAAGCTTCGGTGGCTACGGCTTTTTTACCCTCTGCCTGCGCCGCATGGGTGTCAGCGCCGTGTCCAGCGCCATCTATCTCACCCCGCCGGTCACCTTGCTATGGAGTGCCTGGATGTTCGGCGAAGGCGTCGACACCCTGCAGCTGGGCGGCATGGCGCTGGCGCTGGCGGGTGTCCTGCTGACACTGGCCGCCCAGCACCGGTTCCGACATATCGGCGGCTGGGCGCACTGACTCCGTTCGGCCAGTCGATCAATCGCGGCGGTAGATGAGATCCCAGACGCCGTGGCCCAGGCGCTCGCCGCGCTGCTCGAACTTGGTCAGCGGTCGGAAGCCGGGGCGTTCGACGAAGGGCGCCGTTTCCGCCGGGGCGGTATTGACGAATCCCGGCGCCTCGGCCATCACCTCCGCCATGAATTCGGCGTAGGCCTGCCAGTCGGTCGCCATGTGCAGCTTGCCACCCGGCTGGAGGCGAGATCGCACCAGTTCGACGAACGGCAGCTGCACGATACGCCGCTTGTGATGCTTCTTCTTGGGCCACGGATCGGGAAAGAACAGCTGCAGCGTATCGATGCTCGCTTCCGGCAGGCAGTCCGCCAGCACCGCCAGTGCGTCTTCGCGGTAGACACGCAGGTTGGTCAGCCCGCGCTTGTCCGCTTCGTCCAGGAGCTTACCCACGCCGGGCGCGTGAACCTCGATGCCGATGAAGTCGGTCTCGGGGTGCGTCTCGGCCTGCTCGACCAGCGACTTGCCCATGCCGAAGCCGATCTCCACCACGCAGGGCGCCCGGCGGCCGAAAAGCTGCTCGAGATCCTGGCGACCGTCGGCCAGCGTCAGGCCCCATTTGGGCCACACGTCGTTCAGGCCGCGCTCCTGCGCCGCCGTCATGCGACCGGCCCGCAGTACGTAGCTCTTGATGCCACGACGCACGGGCGTCTCGGGCGTACCTTCGGCGGTGGATTCGGTCTCGGGCGTCGTCTTGTCAGTCATGCGAAGGCGTCAACAGGCAAAGGAAATGGGAGTGGCCGCCGGTCGCTGGCGGCCCTGTTCAAGTCAATCGAAAGTACGTCGATCGAAGTACGTCGATCAAAAGTACGTCAATCACAGTTCAAGTCGTTCAAGGAGACTCAGCCGTTGATGCGCCCGGCAAACGGCGAAGACGGGCTGGCGCTCTGGCGGCGCGGCATGCGCTCGGCGAGAAAGGCCTCGCGTCCGGCTTCGATCGCCTTGCGCATGGCGTTGGCCATCATCACCGGATGCCGGGCGTGGGCGATGGCTGAGTTCATCAGCACGCCGTCGCAGCCCATCTCCATCGCCAGCGCCGCATCCGACGCTGTACCGATACCGGCATCGACCAGCACCGGTACGTCGGCGTGCTCGAGAATGAGCGCCAACGTCGCCGGATTGAGCAGGCCGTTGCCGGAGCCGATCAGCGAGCCCAGCGGCATCACCGCGCAGCAGCCACGCTTTTCCAGCTCCTTGGCCACGATCGGATCGTCGCTGGTGTAGACCATGACGTCGAAGCCGTCGTTGACCAGAGTCTCGGCCGCGGCCAGCGTCTCGACCACGTTGGGGTAGAGCGTTTTTTCATCGCCCAGCACCTCCAGCTTGACCAGGTTGTGACCGTCGAGCAGTTCGCGGGCGAGCTTGCAGGTGCGCACGGCATCCTTGGCGGTGTAGCAGCCGGCGGTGTTGGGCAGCAGCGTATAGCGCGACGGCGGTACCGCATCGAGCAGATTGGGCTCGCCCGGGTTCTGACCCAGATTGGTCCGCCGGACCGCGAACGTCACCACGTCGGCACCGCTGGCTTCGATGGCCGCGGCGGTCTCGTCGAAGTCGCGATACTTGCCGGTGCCGACCAGCAGGCGAGACGCAAAACGGCGGCCTGCCACGATCAACGGAATGTCCTGAATCAGCTGCGACATGGATGACTCCTGGTCATGAACCTGGCGGCGATCAGCCACCGCCGATAGCGTGCACGATCTCCACGCGGTCGCCGTCGTTCAGGCGCGTCTGCGCATGCAGGCTGCGTGGCACGATCTCTTCGTTGACTTCGATGGCGACACGCCGCCCCGTCAGGCCGAGCGAGTCGACCAGCTGGACCAGCGTGGGTTCGCCATCGAGCGGATGGGGCTCACCGTTGAGCTGAATCTGCATCGCGGCCTCCCTGGGGCGAATCGAGCGCTTTCCGCACCGGCGCGGGCGCGCATATCAAGCGGCGCCTGCAAACACGTGCTTTTCGCGCGGGTCCGGGCGCGGTAAACAACATCGCGCGGGTCCGGGCGCGGCTATCAATCGCCGCGAGTGCGGGCGCGGTAAATAACATCGCGCGGTTGCGGGCGCGGCAAGCATCGCGCGGTTTCGGGCGCGTATAAAACGCCGCCGCATTGTAGCGCTTCAAGCCAGATCAGGCACCCGGCTCAGGTGTCGCGGCCGGCAATTCAAGACAGGATGCGGGGCGTCGACGATCAACCGTCGCGCCCCGCCATGCTCATACCGCGCTTATTCGGCGTTCTCTTTCGCCGGCCACACGTCTGCATCGGTCTGCTCGGGCCGCTTGAGCACCTTCTTGGGATCGAATGTCGGCTCGCGGATGCCATCCTTGCGCTGACGCTCGTAATCCTTGAGCACCCGCAGCGCGATCGGACACAGCAGCAGAATCGCGATGAGGTTGGTCGTTGCCATCAGCCCCATGGCGAGATCGGCGAAGTCCCACACGAACTGTAGCTGCGCCACGGACCCGATCATCACCATCGCCAGCACGGCAACGCGCAATACGGAGACCGCGATTTTGGAATGGCGTTTGAACAGATACTCGATATTGATCTGCGAGTAGGAGAAGTTGGCAATGATCGAGGTGAAGGCGAACAGGAAGATGGCGATGGCGATGAAGATCTCGCCGAAGCTGCCGAGGTGGTCGACCATCGCATCCTGCGTCAGCTGAATGCCGACGATATCCTGACCCGGCGAGGTGCTCATCAGACGCTCGTAGACGCCGGAGAGCAGAATCACCACCGCGGTGCAGCTACAGATCACCAGGGTGTCAATGAACACGCCGAAGGACTGGACCAGGCCCTGAGCCGCCGGGTGTTTGACGTCCGCCTGGGCGGCGGCGTTGGGCGCAGAACCCATACCGGCCTCGTTGGAGAACAGGCCACGCTTGATGCCATTCTCCATCGCGATCTTGATGGTATAACCCACCGCACCGCCGACGGCCGGGCCGTAACCGAAGGCACTCTTGATGATCAGCTCCAGCATCGCGGGGACTTCGCTGAAGTTCACGATCAATACGTACAGCGCTACCAGGAAGTAACCGATGGCCATGATCGGCACGATCTTCTCGGCAGTACGCGCGACGGACTTGAGTCCGCCGTAGATCACCAGCGCAGTGATGATCACCAGCGCAACGCCGGTCATCCAGTTGGGAATCGAGAACGCCTGAGACAGGCCCTGAGCGATAGTGTTGGACTGGGCGCCGTTGAAAGCCAGGCCGTAGGCGATCAGCAGGAAGATCGCGAACAGCACGCTCATCCAGCGCTGCCCCAGCGCCCGCTCGATGTAGTAGGCCGGGCCGCCGCGGAACACGCCATCCTCGTTGCGCTTCTTGTAGGTCTGGGCCAGGGTCGATTCGATGAACGAGGTGGCGAAGCCCACCAGCGCCGTCATCCACATCCAGAAGATCGCCCCGGGGCCGCCGACCCACAGCGCAATCGCCACGCCTGCCAGGTTACCGGTGCCGACCCTGGCCGCCAGGGAGGTCGCGAAGGCCTGGAAACCGCTGACGCCATTGCCGGAGCCACGGCTGTTGAAGGTGACGCGGGCCATGTGCCCGAACAGCCGGAACTGCATGAAGCGCGTGAGCACGGTAAACAGAACGCCAGCACCCAGCAGCAGATACAGCAGGATGTAGGTCCAGACGAAATCACTGACCGGAGTCATCACGGCATAAACCGCGTCGTGAAGCGTGTTGATGAATTCCATTTCGGAGATCCTTATGGAGAACGATGACGTCGCAAGCGCTGGCAGACGCGGCTGCCGAGGCGGTTTTTTACGCGCTAGACTAGCAGGCGTCAATTCCGCGACTGACGCTCACTTGAGCATAGTCGCCCTCGAGGAGTCGCAACATGCACCAAAAGTGGGGCTGGATCGCTGCCGCCCTGAGCGGATTCATTATCGTGGCCGCCGGCGCCTTCGGCGCGCACGCGCTGGCCGATACGCTCTCGCCGCGTAATCTCGAGGTATTTCATACCGCCGTACGCTATCAGGCCTGGCACACGCTGGCGGTGATGGCGGTTCTCGCCTGGCAAGGCCAGCGCGCGCTGCGCGGGCAGACGCTGGCCATCGGGCTCTGGTTCGCGGGCATGGTGCTGTTTAGCGGTTCGCTCTACCTGCTGGTGCTCGGCGGGATGCGAGTGCTAGGGATCGTGACGCCCTTTGGCGGCCTGCTGCTGATGGCGGGTTGGCTCGTATTGGCATGGAGCGCCTGGCGTCAGCGACCGGCCGCGGCGTAGATCAGAAGCTCGCTTAGATCACGGCCTCGCTTCAATCACGGCCTCGCTGGCGAAAGCCAACGGCGTGACGGCTTCAATCATCGCGATCCGGCAGCACGTAGGTCGCCGTCACCAGCGCCACGGGCTCGTTGTCGCCGGTGGAGAAGAGCTGGACCTCGCCGACGGCGAGACGCTGGCCGAGCTTGAGAATGCGGGCGTTGGCGATCAGGTCCCGGTCGCCGCGAGCCCGACGCAGGAAGTGGCAGTTGAGACTGCTGGTCACCGCCATCGCTTCCGGCCCGATCTGGGCCAGCACCGCGACGAACAGACAGACGTCTGCCAGATTCACCATCGACGGCCCGGAGACGCAGGCGCCGGGACGCAGGTGCTCGTCCTCGATCGCCAGACTCATGGTCGCCCGCATGTGATCGACGGCCTCGATGGTGCCTTGGCGCTGGGGGAAGACATCGTCGAGGAAATCCTCGATTTCGGCGGCGGTCATCACGGTCATCGGACTCTCCCAGAGCGGCTCGGCGGGCGGCGCATGATTCGACGGGGGGACGGCGTAGCCGTCAAGATAGCGCAAGCGATCACCGAGTCACAGAGGCAAAACGGAAGACGGAAGCCGCGAGCCGCGAGCCGCGAGCCGCGAGCCGCGAAAACCAGAATGTGGTGGTTGCCACGTAAAACGCCAGCGACGGATGTCGCTGGCGCTCTTCGTAGCTCGTAGCTCGTAGCTCGTAGCCCGTAGCCCGTAGCTCGTAGCCTAGTGCTTCGTCTTGTCCACGGCGCGCCAGTGGTGCAGCAACGGTTCGGTGTAGCCGGAAGGTTGCTCGCGACCCTTGAAGATCAGATCCGAGGCGGCCTGAAACGCGGTGGAGTCTTCCAGGTGCGAGGTCATCGGCGTATAGCCCGAATCGCCGGCGTTCTGCTCGTCGACCACCTTGGCCATGCGCGTCAGCGTTTCGCGTACCTGGGCTTCATCGACGATACCGTGATGCAGCCAGTTGGCGATGTGCTGGCTGGAGATTCGCAGCGTGGCACGGTCTTCCATCAGCCCGACATTGTGGATATCCGGCACCTTGGAGCAACCGACCCCGTGCTCGACCCAGCGCACCACGTAGCCGAGGATGCCCTGGCAGTTATTGTCGAGCTCCTGCTGAATCTCGTCGGCGCCCCAATCGGCCTCGGGATCGACCGGCACGGTCAGCAGATCGTCGAGCAGATCGCTTTCGCCCTGATCTTCCAGGTCGCGCTGGATCGCGGCCACGTCGATCTGGTGATAGTGCAGCGCGTGCAATACCGCCGCGGTCGGTGACGGCACCCAGGCCGTATTGGCGCCAGCCTTGGGATGGCCCACCTTCTGGTCGAGCATCGCCGCCATCAGGTCCGGCATCGCCCACATGCCTTTGCCGATCTGGGCGCGCCCGCGCAGCCCGCAGGCCAGCCCGATCTGCACGTTGCTGCGCTCGTAGGCGCCGATCCACTGGCTGCCCTTCATGTCGCCCTTGCGCAACATCGGCCCCGCGTTCATGGCGGTGTGCATCTCGTCGCCGGTGCGGTCGAGAAAGCCGGTATTGATGAAGGCGACGCGCGAGGACGCCGCTTCGATGCAGGCCTTGAGATTGACGGAGGTTCGGCGCTCCTCGTCCATGATCCCCATCTTGAGGGTATCCGCCGGCAGCCCCAGCAGCTGTTCGACGCGCCCGAACAGCTCGTCGGCGAACGCCACTTCCTGCGGGCCATGCATCTTGGGTTTGACGATGTAGAGCGACCCGGCGCGCGAATTGCCCAGCGAGGTTTCCGCATCGCGCTTCAGATCGTGGATACCGATCAGCGAGGTCATCACCGCATCCAGCACGCCCTCGGGGATTTCGTTGCCGTCGCCGTCGAGAATGGCCGGCGTCGTCATCAGATGCCCGACGTTACGCACGAACATCAGCGAGCGGCCCGGCAACGTCAGCGAGCTGCCGTCCGGCAGGGTGTAGTCGCGATCCGGATTGAGCCGCCGGGTCACGGTTTTGCCGCCTTTGTCGAAGCGCTCCTCGAGATCGCCTTTCATCAGCCCGAGCCAGTTGCGATAGACCAGCGTCTTGTCGTCGGCGTCGACCGCGGCGATGGAGTCCTCGCAATCCATGATCGTGGTGATTGCCGCTTCGACCAGCAGATCCTTGACGTGGGCCGGATCGGTCTTGCCGATCGGGTGCCCGGCATCGATCTGGATCTCGAGATGCAGACCGTGGTTGGAGAGCAGAATGGCGTCCGGCGAGGCGGCATCGCCCTGAAAGCCGACGAACTGGCCGGGATTCTTCAGCCCGGTGTCGCGCCCACCTTCCAGCTTCACCGTCAGATGACCTTCACGAATCGCATAGCCGATCGCATCCCGATGCGTACCGGTCGCCAGCGGCGCGGCCATGTCGAGCACGTTGCGAGCGTAGGCGATCACCTTGGCACCGCGTTCGGGGTTGTAGCCGCTGCCCTTTTCGGCGCCGTCCTCTTCCTTGATCACGTCGGTGCCGTAGAGAGCGTCGTAAAGACTGCCCCAGCGGGCGTTGGCGGCATTCAGCGCATAGCGGGCATTGTTGACCGGTACCACCAGCTGAGGGCCGGCCTGACGCGCGATCTCGGCATCCACGTTGGTGGTGGTGGCCTCGACGCTCGCCGGCGCATCGACCAGATAGCCGATCTTCTTGAGGAAGGCGCGATAGGCCGCCATGTCCTCGATCTTGCCCGGATTGGCCTGGTGCCACTCATCGAGCTTGGCCTGGAGACGATCACGCTCGGCCAGCAGCTCCCGATTGCGGGGCGCGAGATCGTGAACCAGCGCATCGAAGCCGGTCCAGAACGCCTCGGCCTCGATACCGGTGCCCGGCAAGGCTTCATCGACGATGAAGCGCTCGAGCACGTTGGCTACCTGCAGACGATGATGCGTGCTACGTTTTGTCTTGTCGGTTGTCATGTCAGTCTCCAGATCGATGAGCGATCAGGTCACGGCAGTGGCATCGGCACCTCGTTCCGGCCGTCATTTCAACGTACCAGCCTTTCGCCGTGCCATCCTGTTCTCGCCGCCGTGTCCGAAATTCATTTATGGAAAATATTTCCATAAAACTGTTCCCCGATAATAATCAGCCTGACGCGAATTGTCTTCCTCGACCTTCGTCACCCCCGCCAGCTTCGTCATCTCCCGCAAGTTCCCGTAACGATCTCCGAGCCTCATCTGCGTCATGTCATGGTCTCGGCCGCGCACGACGAGTAGCATGGTCGAATCAGGAGACACATGCATGCTCGACTTTTCACGACTCAAGGCTATCGGCCCCTTCCGGCACATCGAAACCCCCACCGATTCGCCACTCGCTGGCTATCTCGATCATTACCGGCTGATGCCACTGCTGAGTGCCAACGACAACCTGCAACTTCACGCCGGCTTTCTGCAGGCCGAGGGCGAGCAGGGCCGGACCTTCGACCTGTGGACTCAGGTATGGGCCCCGCCCGCTCCCCGCGGGACGATCTTCGTGGTGCATGGCTATTTCGACCACCTGGGGCTCTACGGCCACCTGCTGGAGCGGCTGCTGGCGCTCGGCTGGCAGGTCGTGATGTGGGACCTGCCCGGCCACGGGCTTTCCAGCGGCGCTCGCGCCACTATCGATGACTTTACCGACTACGTGAAGTGCTTCAACAGCGTCGAGCACCAGATCGCCGAGCGACACCTGGCGCCGGGGCCATGGCTGGCCATCGGCCAGAGCACGGGAGCTTCGATCGTCGCTACCGACGCCCTGGCGCGCGGCGAGCAGGCGCCGTGGCAAGGGCTGGTGTTGCTGGCGCCGCTGGTTCGGCCCTGGGGCTGGAACCAGTCGCGCTGGCTACACCGTATCGCCAGTCCGTTCGTGGATACCATTCCCCGAAAGTATCGCGCCAACACCACCAATCTCGACTTTGCCGACTTTTTGCGCCTTCACGATCCGCTGCAGGACGATCACCTGGCGCTGACCTGGGTCACCGCGATGCGCCGCTGGATGCCGACACTGCTGAAGCGCCCGCCCAGTGAGCTGCCGGTGCTAATTCTGCAGGGAGAACAGGATCTGACCGTGGATTGGAGCTGGAACCTCAAGGCGCTACGACGCAAGTTTCCGCGCGCTCAAGTGGTGCGTCATCCCCAAGCCCGCCACCATCTGGTCAACGAAGCGGAGCCGATTCGCCGCGTCCTGTTCGAGGCGCTCGACGACTTCCTGACCCGCTTCGCCGCCGCGCATCCACCCGATTCCGTGACAGCACCATGAGGTCATGGATCACCCCTTCGGGGCTTGTCCGCCCGATGCTCACCCGACTGGCGCTTGCCGGTCTGGTGCTCATCCTGTTGAGCGGCTGCGCCGGCTTCGGCGAGCCCGCCCCGGGTAATCGGGAGACACGAGCGCTGCGAGGCCTGGCAGACGGCGCGGCCATAGGATTGCTCGAGGCCCCGCCCTGGGATGCCGAGAACGCCTCGGCCGTAACGATTCTGCTGCGTCCAGCGGAGGTCGACGCCACTCTGCCGATCTCCCCCGAGGCGCTCAACGAAGCGTTGGCGCGGGGATTGCTGAGTCAGGAGAAGGCCCCTCACGTACTCGATTGGGCTCCCGCGTCGATGTCGCGGAGCACCAGCGAACAGTGGCTGCTCCAGGCTCGACTGAGCGCCGAAGCACCGCCGCTGCGGCTGAGCGACCGCATTCTGCAGCCCTATCATCTGCAGTTCGATCTGTCCCGCCCGGGGGACGAACAGTCCCACTGGCGGTGGCAGGCCCGCGGCGCGGTGGATCTCGACGCCCTGCCAGCCGGGTCCTGATCGGCACCATATAGACGCCGACGATCGTTCGCTGGCATCAACCGTTATCCTCGACCTTTCTCGATGGCTATCCTTGATCGCCATCTTCAATCGCCATCTTCCGTTACTATCTTCAATTGCTGTCTTCAATTGCTATCTTCCGTCGCAACCGTTATCGCCATGACTGAGATGCCCATGTCCCGCTTTGCCCGCCACCTCGTCAATCAGGACGGCCCCCATAATCCGTTCCCCGGTCTGCAGGCGCTGGAGCGACGCCTGGGCCATTCACTCCCTCATCGCATCGGCTCCAACGAGGGGCTGGACATGCCCCACCGGGCGCTGACCGCACGGTTTGGCAGTGAAGTGGCCGATCTTGCCCGCACCTACGGCGACGCCGAGGCGTGGCAGGTTCGACAGCTGCTGGCCGAAAGTCTGGAGCTGCCAATGGAGGCGCTGCTGGTGGATGCGGGCGCGGACAGCCTGATGGCGCTGACGCTGCGGGCGCTGTGCGAGGCGGGCGACACGGTCATCACCAGCGCCGGCACCTACCCGACCTGGAGCTACTTCGTGCGCGGCCAAGGCTGTCGCCAGGTCGAAGTCGAATACGCCAGCGGCCCGGGATATCTGGCGCCGGATCTCGAGGCGCTGGCGGCCGCGGCGACCCGCGAGCAGGCCCGGGGCGTTTATCTCGCCAATCCGGATAATCCGAGCGGCCATCTTCACAGCGATGCTGACGTCGTGGCGCTGCGGGATCGCTTGCCGGAAGACTGCACCCTGGTCCTCGACGAGGCCTATCACGATTTTCGTGGCGATGCGTGGTCGCCGGCCGCCAACGCCGTCTGGCCCGGGGTGATTCGGCTGCGCACCTTCTCCAAGGCCCACGGACTCGCCGGCCTGCGCGTGGGCTACGCCATTGCAACGCCGGAAACCCACGCCATGTTGATGAAAGTGAGGATTCACTACGCGGTTTCCTCGCTGGCGCTGGCGGCCGCGGAAACCGTGCTGGCCCATCCCGACGAAACCCGCGAACACGTGGCGGCAGTGGTCGATCGACGCGAGGCGCTGAGTCAGTGGTTGCGGAACCACGGGGCCGAGGTACTGCCCAGTACCACCAACTTCGTCACCCTGAGGTTGAAGGACGCCGAGCAGGCCGCTGCGATTCATCGAAACCTGCTGGCGGAAGGCACGCTGATTCACCGCCCGGCGCACCCGGCGCTGGGCCACGCGCTGCGGATCAGTGCGCTCGACGATGCCCTGGTGCCGGGAAGGCTCGAGACGCTGGCTATCAAGTATCGATGATGTCAGCTAAATCAGCGCGCCTTTAGACACTCCGCCATATTCAAGCTTTCTCTCAGAGTTCGACCACAAGACGGATAGCTTCTCCACGATCGAGCCGGTCGAAGCCTTCGTTAATCTCGCTAAGGGAAATGACACCGCTGAGCAACTTGTTCACAGGCAGTTTGCCAGCACGATAAAGAGCCACGTAGCGCGATATATCACGTATCGGAACGCAAGCGCCAATATAGCTGCCCTTCAACGTGCGCTCTTCAGCAACCAGACTGACCACATTCACCGGCAGGTTGACGTGCGGCGCAGGCAGACCTGCGGTTACCGTTATGCCACCGCGGCGCGTCATGCGATAAGCGTCTTCGAGCGCCTTCTCAGAACCCGCAAACTCAAGGGCGATATCTACTCCGCCACGGGTCAGGTCTCGAATCTTTTCAATGGCGTGTTTATCAGTGGCGTTAACGGTCTCCGTCGCGCCCATCTCTCGTGCGACCGCCAACTTCTCATCGGAAATATCTACCGCAATAACTTCTGAGGCCCCGGCACCGATCGCGCCCAGTAACGCTGCCAAGCCGACACCACCCAGACCAATAACAGCCGTTGTTTGGCCGGCTTGGAGCTTCGCCGTGTTGATGACTGCACCGACCCCGGTGAGTACAGCGCAACCAAACAGCGCGGCTTCGATGAAAGGAAGGTCTTCATCGATCTTGACTAGGGAACGTCGCGACACAACCGCGTATTCGGCGAAGGCAGAACACCCTAAATGATGATGAACAGGTGATAGATCTTCGCGCAGCCGGATCCCACCCGAGAGTAGAGTACCAGCGTTGTTCGTCTTGGCCCCCGGTTCGCAAAGCGCCGGTCTGCCCTCGGCGCAAGGCAGACAGTGTCCACAACTGGGGACGAAGGTAAGTATCACATGATCGCCTGAGCTCAGGTCATCGACATTGTCACCTAGTGACACCACCTCGCCAGCCGCTTCGTGGCCTAACGCCATTGGCATTGGGCGCGGTCGATTGCCGTTGATGACGGATAGATCGGAGTGACAGAGTCCGGCGGCGCGGATCCTGATCAGCACTTCCTCAGGACCAGGTGAATCGAGATCGAGGTTCACGACCTCGAGCGGTCGGCTCACGCTGTAGGGTTTAGCGGGCTTCATATCTCGCAGTACGGCGGCGCGAGTTTTCATATGTCAGTCTCCAGTAAGTAACTGATGGTGAGAAACAGGAAGAAGCCCTAACCGACCGGCGAGAAACGTAAGACTCGTGGGTGGTCCCGGTTCCATGTCTCGCCATCGTCGGCGAACTCGAATTCGATCGCTCCACTGCTCGTACGGACACGACCGGCGTGAGGCGCAATGAAGTGGCCCGTCATGAGAAGCGTTGAGGTATCAGTGATCTCGTCGATCAGCCTTCGCCTCGTGGCATTGGCCTGCTCAGGTTCCTCGCAGCCGATGCAGCTCCAGTCAGGGTGACGGATCTGGATGGGATGATGGATCACGTCTCCGGTAAAGACGCAGGAGGCGCCGCGCGAACGCAGCCAGATAGCCACGTGTCCTGGGGTGTGGCCCGGCGCCGGATGAACACTTAGGCAATCGTCGAGCATAAACCCATCATCCACTACCTCAACCTGTCCGGCCTGGATCACCGGCAACACGCTGTCACGATAAGCAGCGAGATGATGGCCGGTACCGTCATCGTCTTTGAGCGCCGCTGCCCAATAGTCGAATTCGGTTCGCCCAATGAGATAGGTGGCATTGGGAAAGGTTGGGCGCCATTCACCATTGACCAGACAAGTATTCCAGCCCACATGATCAGCGTGTAGATGCGTGCAGAAGACGTAGTCGACGCTTTCTGGAGGTACTCCGGCCGCAGTCAAACGATCGAGAAAAGGAGTATTTAGGTTCGTCCAGTGCGTTCTAGTATGGCGTTCCTTATCATTGCCCACACAGGTGTCTACCAGTACACGATGCCAGCCAGTGTCTATCACCCAAGTGTGAATGCTCAACGTGATACAGCGAGTCTCAGGGTCGAGAAACGGCGGTTTGAGCCAGTCACTTTCCGATACCAGACTGGCTTCGTCGGAAGTTGGAAAAAACTGATGAATTTCGAAAGAGCGATCTTCCATCTCGCGCACGGCGCGTAAGCGAATGCCCCCAACATGGAAGTCTTTCATGGCTCAGCCCCTTCATCTTTGACCGCTGCCACAAATTCATCCCCAGCCCTGCTTGGCATGGGTGGCCAACCCGAGTCCGCGCCATCGATGGCAAGCTTGCCAAGCAGCTGTTTAAGTATGCGGACCTCGTTATCATCGATGGGGGCGAGGCACTGTGCTTCGGATGATTTGAGCAGGGCGACGATCTCGATCATCGCACGGCGGCCATCATGCGTGAGCCAGGCTCTTGAACTAGCATCGCCAGGGGTATCGTCCAGTTTGATGAAGCCACGGCTCTTAAGATCCTCGAGCGTGTCGCGCCCTACTTCGTCTCCTCTGGCACGACCAATTCGATAGATATCCTCAAGTGCTCGTCCATCCTGGTGGCCGAGAAGCGTCAGTACAGCGTAGTCGGCACCGCTCCAGCCGCGGCGCTTGCGCTCGGCGACCGCCTCTTCACGGATGCGGTAGAAAACGCGCGAGACTAGGTAGATGAAGTCCTCAGGAGAGAGGCTTTCGGCTCGACGAGCGAATGCCAGTTCATCCTGCTGGTGACTGACTAGCCGACCGTAACGACCACCGTGGAACAATAGCGGGGGTGTTGCCGAGTGCTGGAAACCAATTATCTCACCCACGAAGATAATATGGTCGCCTCCCTCATACTGATAGGTCGTCTTGCACTCGAAGCGTGCCGAGCACTGCTCTATCAAAGGTATACCATCATGCCCCCGCTCTACCGCGACGGTATCGAACGGATTGGCTGACGACGAAGCAAAGGCACCCGACAACGAATCTTGGTCCGCAGAAAGAATATGTACCGCGAAATACGCTGCTTGCTTGAAGGATTCGAATGACGACGACGTTTTCGAAAGACTCCATAGAATCAGCGGCGGGTCGAGTGATACCGAGCTGAAGCTGTTGGCAGTTCGCCCCAGATCGCTGCCGTTGAGAGTTTTAGTGGTGACGATTGTCACCCCAGTGGCGAATGCTCCAAGAGCGTTTCTCAGGACACGTTTTTCATCGTTCATGATACTCCTCCAGTATCTTGTATGCCGCCGGGTGAAACATTAGATTTCGTGGGGATAGATATTCCTTGGTCGTGGATTCGCCCAGACGGATCTTTGATACTGCCATCAGCGGCCTCCAGCGGCTCTCCCGCCGCTTCACGCAACGGAATGATCGAGAACACAGAGAGGCAGGCTGCGGCGATGATATAAAGTGTTAGTGGAACCCAGCTTCCGGTCCACGCCCATAATGTTGCAGCTATGATGGGAGTTGGCCCACTCCAAATCACGGTGGCGAACTGGTAGGCAATGGAAACACCGCTATAGCGCATGGAGGCGTCGTACTGCTCAGCGAACAGACTTGGCTGCGTGGATTGGGTTGTCGCTTGCCCAAAGATGATAGCCACCGTCATTCCGACCGTCACTGCCATCGCGTTTTGCGTGTCGAGCAACAAGAAAAACGGAATAATGAAGAGGCCGTTGAAGACCATACCTCCAGCGAAGACTTTCCGCCGTCCGATCCGGTCGGAGAGTGCGCCAAAGATCGGCTGCGCAATTACACAGAAGACAGCTGCTATCATCAGCGACTCAAGCGCGGTCGATCTCTCCATGCCTACCACAGATGTCAGGTAGGAAAGCGAATAGACAGCCAGTACGTAAAAACTGACGTTCTCTGCGGCCTGGGAAGCCACTAACCGAAACGTCTTACGGCCATGCTGACGAAATACTCGGGCTGCAGGTAATTTCTCGCGTTCACCACTCTCCTGCATCTTGCGAAAACTTGGCGACTCAGAAAGACTTCTGCGTAGTACGATACCCAGCACCAATAGCACACCGCTGAAAAGAAACGGTAGTCGCCAACCCCACGCCATGAACTGATCGTCGGTGAGTAGGGCACTAACCGTAGCCATCACACCAGATGAAAGCAGCAATGCCGACGGAATGCCCATCTGCGGCCAGCTTCCATAAAAGCCTCGCCGACTCTGTGGAGAGTGCTCTACGACCATCAGCGTTGCCCCGCCCCATTCTCCCCCAACCGCGAATCCTTGTAGGAATCGCAGCAGCGTGACCAGGACCGGTGCCCAAATACCGATCGATGCATAGGTAGGTGCCAATCCGATCAGAAAGGTTACGCCGCCCATCATGGTCAAACTAAGGACCAACATAGCCTTACGCCCAATGCGATCGCCGTAATGACCGAAGACGATGCCGCCCAATGGACGCGCGATGAATCCCACAGCGAAGGTTGCAAAGGCAGCAATCGTGCCTGTCAGGGGATCGAAATCTGGAAAGAACAATTGGTTGAAGACCAACGCGGCAGCGGTGCCGAAGATAAAAAAATCGTACCATTCCAAGGTCGAGCCGATATAACTAGCCAACGCGACTTTACGGATATCGGATGTCTTGGTTGTCATTGTCACTCACCTCTTCAGGCCATGACTTTTCCGGCCCGCCGACAATCTTCGGTCGCGGGACTGGAGCAGTAGTCGTTGTATCGCTGGGAGCGGAGTGCCCTCTTCAGGCGCTATCCACTACATCGAGATGGGTATATCGACATCGAGCAACGGAGCATGCTGCTGAGCCCCGTAGACGTCGGTATCGCCTAAATCTCCGGCGGGAATTGCGCGAGGTAGGGTCGCTTTAAACGCCGAAGCCGTATCGTAGGGCGTGAACAGCACGTCCTTCTCTTCGACTCCGTAGAGCCGAGAAAAAAGTGCAGCGCAAAGTACGCCAGTTTCCTTGACTCTGGCGTAGGTCTGCGGGTTCTCGAAAAGTACATCGATGGTGATGTAGAAAGGCCCGGCATTTTTGCTCTTGCAAATCTGTGCGATGTCCTTGATCAAAGCCATGACCGTTAAACCTCTTCGTAGTCGATAGGGAAAATGGAGCAGGGATCATCGAGCTCGACGGTGTGAAAAATACTGAAGCGATAACACTCACCCATCTCGATATCCGAAGGGCTAAATGGGAAGGCCATATTACCCTCCTTACACAATCGCCCATTGAAGTCGGCATGGAGCATCGACGTCCGCGCCATAGCGAGCACGGCGTTGGCTATCTCCTGTGTCTTACCGACGACTTCGACGACAAAGCCGAGTTCATGCGCGTCAAAGGTCTTCTTAGGCTCCCAGTCACCCATCACCCCGTTGCGGCCATAGCAGTGGACGATTAGCGAATAGTCCTCGCGGGAAACCCCGAAGGACTCGGCCTTATTCATAACTTTTTCGCGATGCACCGCCAGGTAGTCATCAATCTGGCTTATCAGCACCGGATCACGGGTTCCGCATAGGGTGATTGTCCGAAAGCCCATGCTCTCGACACCCTCAAGCTTGACGGTATAGCGTTCGGCATCCTGCCAAGCCATGCCATCGATCTTCACAGCGCGGTCGGTGACCGGCTCGAAATGGCAGCCACTGGTGTCGAGCAGGCCACCCGGCTCGGTGTGATGGATAGGGCTTGCATTCTCATGCAACGCGAAGTTGGAGACCGCCAGTGGCGTGGAGCGGCGAATCGGATTGGGCGGCTCACATACCACATGGTCGTCGCGAACCCGTAGGAAGATACAGTCTGGCTCCTTGGGAACCGTGGGTTCGGCACCGCACTCAAGCATCTTGCCGGCGTACCAGGAAGGCGCGGGATTCATGCCCGCGCGCATCGCTGGCGCGGCCCATTGGGCTGGGTCGCTGCTGCGACCGGCCAAAATGACCTGCGCGCCGTCGTCGAGCGCTTTCGCGAACGGCTCCGGGCCCATCATGGCGACAATTCGCTCAGCGCGATCGACGCGCGCGGCATCCAGCGCAGGCATTCGCGCCAAAGATCGCGTCAACCCGGCGTCGACCCAGCTCTTGACAGCCTCCTTAGACTGTTCGGCATGGATCAGCGCCATTTTAAAGGAGAGTTTCTCCTCGCCGGCAATCTCGCGGACCAGTGCGGCCATGTCCTTCAGGTGTGGCTCGCCTCCGGAGCCACCGGCGGTACCCACGATGCAGGGAATACCGGCCTTAATGGCCGCTTTCAGCATCAAGCGCAGGTCGCGCTTGACCGACATCCGTGAACAGAACGACTTGCCAGCGCCGAGATAGTATGGCCCAGGGTCGGTGCTGCCGCCGTCGCAGCCGATGACATGCGGCTCCCACGACATTCCGATTTCGAGCGACTCCTCGGCAAAGCCGTAGCCGAGGATGCCGCTCGTCGACAACATTCGAAACTCTTTCATGTCAGCCTCTCGTAACAAGGAGTGATAGATAACTGCATCGGTTCGTTCGTATCGCTCATGTCGAACGGCCGGGCACTTTCAGGCCAAGGCTGTCACGCAGCGTGGTCCCCGGGTAATCCTTGTGGTAGAGCCCGCGGCGCTGAAGTTCCGGGACAACCATGCGGGTGAAGTCCTCGAACGCCCCAGGCGTATGTGTAGCGGCGAGGACGAAACCATCGCAGGCACGCTGGGTGAACCAATGCTCCATCTGATCGGCCACTTCGGTGGGCGTACCGCAGAAGATCGGAAATTCGCCAATGGTCCCGCGTCCAGAGAAATACACGAAGTCGCGAACGGTCGGGTTGGCTTTGCCACTGAGCTCAACCACTCGCTCGCGGAATCCAGTCCATGAGAGTTTTTCCAGCTCCTCGTCGGTGAACTCGCTGTCCATCGGCTTACTGCTAAAATCGAAATTGAGCGCCTCGGATAACAGCACCAAGGCATCGATCGGCTTGGCTAATTCACGAATGTATTCACGCTTCTGTTCGGCAATCTCACGAGTTTCACCCACACAGACATAGCAGGCGGGACAGATCGTCACGTCGTCCGGGTTACGCCCCGCGGTTTCAACCTCCTGCTTGACCGCTGCGTACTGTTTTTTACCCACTTCGAGATTGGGATAGACGACGAAGATCAGATCACCCCACTTGCCTGCGAACTGACGCCCCCGACCGCTCTGGCCGGCCTGAATCAGGACCGGCTCGCCCTGAGGTGAACGTGGCACAGGTAACGGGCCGCGGGACGAGAAAAATTTCCCCTTGTGAGAGAGACGGTGAACCTTACTGCCGTCGGCGAATTTACCACTCTGCTTATCGACGACAAGCGCATCATCCTCCCAGCTGCGCCATAAGCCCTGCACGACTTCCAGGAATTCGTCGGCACGCTCGTAGCGCAGATCGTGGGACAAATGCTCGGTGCGCCCGAAGTTGGCCGCCTCGGAGTTATTCAGCGAGGTCACCACGTTCCACGCCGCGCGTCCTTTACTCATCAAGTCGAGCGTTGCAAAGAGGCGAGCAACATGAAATGGCTCGTAATAGGTTGTCGAGTAAGTGATGCCGAGCCCGATTCGACTCGTCGCCATGGCAATAGCCGATATGATCGACACGGGATCCATCTTGACGACGCGCACGCCGTTCTCGACAGCCTCACCATGGTCGTCCTGATAGATGTCAGGCATCGCAAGGCGGTCGTCAAAGAAAGCTAGATGAAACTTGCCTTCCTCCAGAACGCGACCGATGCGTTGAAAATATTCCGGCGTCAAAAAATCCGTGGCACTTGCCGGATGACGCCATGAACCTGGTGCAATGGAACAGTTCTGGGCTTGTAGGAAACCCACCATTTTCATCTGACGTTTCGTTTCCACCATGGGACTCGACCTCGCAATTCGAAAATTAACGCATACGTGCGCAAACGTGTGCATAACGAAACTGAGTCTATGGCTGAGCATTTCTCCGTACAAGCGCTTTCCTATTAGCAATAAGGCTAATACATGCGGCTTTAGGTGCCGCGAATTACCAAGGGCATAGGGTCAGCTCATCATTTACGTTAAGCTCGACCTGGTGACTCCACACAAAGTAGACGCTCATGACATCAGCCAACCGTCGCGCAACCATCGTCACACTCTCGCAAATGGCGGGGGTAGCCCCCTCCACAGTGACTCGGGCACTACGCGGCGACACGCGCATCTCCACGAAGACTCGGAAGCGCATTCTCGCGCTGGCGCAAGAGCAAGGGTACACTCCCAATGTTTTGGCTCGGACGCTCTCTTCGGGCAAGAGCGGTCTCTATGGGTTAGTACTTGGACCGTCGACGAATCCGTTTTATACCGAGCTGATGCATGAGGCGACACGGCAAGCCGAGGCATTAGGTTATCGTTTTCTGATTATTCACGCGGGCTCTGGACCGGTTGAACTGCGTACGACTGAAGCATTGTTGCATTACCAAGTCGATGGCTGCCTGGTATCGTCTGCAACACAAAGCTCAAGAGTCGCAGAGGTCTGTGAGAAGAACGCAGTCCCCCTCGTCATGGTTAATCGCGTGGCTCTACAACATGGGTGCGCCGTAACTTGCGACAATGCTTCTGGCGGTCGAGACCTGGCGCGATTGTTAATCGGCAAGGGGCGGAAAAAATTTGCCATTGTAACGACCTCTTCCTACAGTTCGACCGCTCAGGAACGTGAATCCGCTTTCACTGACGAACTAGCTCGCTCTGAACTCAAACTCAAGCATCGATACGATGGAAAGTCCCATTACGAAGGGGGTTACGAGGCCGGGGTGGAACTCGCCAAACTAACCAGCTCCCGTCGTCCGGATGCCGTGTTCGCGCTCAGTGACGTCATGGCCATGGGGCTACTTGACGCACTGCGGTTAAAGGGCGTGCTCGTACCCGATGATATGGCGGTAGTCGGCTTTGACGGCCTATCTACTTCTGCTCGTCCCATTTACGACCTCACGACTATCGAACAGCCATTGCCGATGATGATCGAGCGGGCTTTCGCCATGCTCGCCAGCCGCTTTCAAAACCCGCGACTCCCCGATGAAACGGTTAGTCTCAAAGGGGAGCTCATCATCCGAGGCTCAAGTGGCAATTAACCCGATTACTTCATGGTTCGAGCATGGAGCTCAGCCATAAAATGGAATATAGAGCACTATTTGTGGGAAGAAATAGATAATGAATACAGTCGCCAACATGATCGCCACATAAGGCAGGACCCCCCGCACCACGTCTTTTAATGGCGAGTTTGCCACTGACTGTATGACGAAAAGGTTCATACCGACGGGTGGCGTAATCAGCGCCAACTCGATCATCAAGACAAAGAAAACCCCGAACCAAACCGGATCAATGCCGTGCACGCTCAGCGAAGGCAATAGAATCGGTAGAACGATAAGGATCATCGCGATCCCCTCGAGAAACAGCCCCAGAACCAGCAGCACCATCATCACGATCAGGAAAAACATAAACGGCGTTGCCACGCTGGCGGCGATCCAGCTCGATACTTCATAGGGAATGCGGTAGAGCATAATGCCTTTGCCGAAAACATTGGCGCCGGCAATGATCAGCAACAGCTTCGAAGTCGTCAGACCCGCTTCTCCCACTGCCTCTCGCAACTCGCGCAGGGTGATGGTGCGCTTCAAAACCAGAACGTAAACCAGCGTCAGTACTAGCCCAACGGCTGCCGATTCGGTCGGAGTAAAGGCCCCAGCATAGATTCCGCCGATCATTACCAGCGCAATGGCGATGGTCGGCAGCGCCCGAGCCGAAGCGCGCAGTCGCGCCTCCAGCGACAGGCGCTGGGCTTCGACCATCGGCGCACCGCCTGTAAACGAGCGAAACACGCAGTAGAGCAGAAATAGCGTGATCAGCAACAACCCCGGCCCAATGCCAGCCAGAAACATGCTGGCGGTGGACTGCTCGGCCACTGCCGCGTAAACAATAAGCGGAATCGACGGTGGAATGAGAATACCGAGGGTAGCTCCGGCTGCCAGCGTACCCATGACAAAGCGTCGATCGTAGCCACGGCTGGTCATTTCGGGTATCGCCACTGTACCGATCATCGCCGCTACCGCGACCGACGAGCCCGAAATTGCTGCGAAGATGCCGCAGGAGACGATAGTTGCCACCGCGACCCCACCGCGAACGTGACCGAGCCAGCTCTGTACCGCGTCGAACAAATCCCGCGCCACTCCGGCCTTGAGCAGAATGTTAGAAGTCAGCAGAAATACCGGCACGGCCAGCAGGATGAAGCTATTGGTCGAGCCCAGGAACTCTTGGGGGATGCTCGCTAGCGGTACTCCGAGCGAGAGAATGAGCGCTATCCCCATAAGGGTTAGCGTGATGCCGACGGGAATGCCGATCAGCAGGAGGGCGAGAAGCCCACAGAGGATGACCAGGGTATCCATTTCAGTGTGTATCCCCGCTCATTTGAGGATCGGAGAGGCGTTCGCCGGTCATGCCGATCCATGCCATCTCGAGCAACGCCTGGACCGCAAGCAGTACAAAACCGATGACCAGAGACAAATGAAATATCCAGTAAGGCAACGAGAGTCCGGTTGCCGTGAACCGACCGACTTCAATCGACTGAAGCATCTGTACGAAGGCGAACCAGCCGACCAATGCACCGACACCCAACAACGCCAGTAATTGCAGAAAATCCAGCGCCAGCCCAACGCGACCACTCACACTGTTGCGTAATAGGGTGATCGCGATCATCTGACGCTGGTTGAGACATGGAGCCAGTAGCAAAAAGGTCGCCCAGACCATGCCGACGCGAGACATCTCCTCGACCCAGGCGGTAGGGTTCGAGAAAAAGTAGCGTGACACGACCTCGTAGGCCACGGCGATGCCAATCAAAAAGTAGATCCACGAGGCGGCCTCGCCTAAGCCACGCATGCATCGCCGCCAAGCGAGGAGGATGGTTTCAAAGCGGTTGCGGGACATCATTGTTCTCTCATTGCATTCACAATACGGACGCTCGCGGCCGATCAAGCAAAGCGCGCGAGCGTGCATAGGCGCAGGAGGTCAAGACCTGAATCATTGGATCTTTACAGCTTCTTCGAAGACCTTACGTGAAGCCTCATCACCGTTCTTATAAAAATTATCGGCTACAGATCGCGAAGCTTCCTGCCATTTGGCGCGCTGTTTGTCGTCAAGCTCGATCACGGTCATACGACCAGCAAGGTCCTTCTTGACTTGCTCGGTTTCCTCGACGATTTCCCTAGTGAGATCCGCCTCGAGATCTTGGCCGGCCTTCTTGAAGACCTCGCGCTGCCCGTCACTAAGCCCGTCCCAAACTTGCTGGTTCATCAGCGCGAAGTGGGTCTCGTACATATGGTTGAGCGCGGTGACGTAATCGGTAACTTCATAGAGCCGGCGATCAAGCACCGAGGGCCAGCCGGTCAGGCCGCCGTCGACGATACCGCGCTGCAGAGCTAGGAACTGTTCGCCACCGCTGGTCACTACTGCCGACCCGCCGACCGACTCGATAAAGTCACTGACCGTGGAACCAAAAGTGCGGATCTTCATACCTTTAATATCGTCGGGGACACGCACAGGCTGGTCGCGAGTAGCCAGAACGATCGAGCCATAGGGAATCCAAAAAGGCGCCACAAACCCTTTCTTGTGCATCTCGTTGTCGAGCAGATCACGAATCGGGCTACCCGGCGTTACTGACTTTTCGAGTTTTTCCGGTGTATCGAAGAAAAATGGCACCGCGAAGATGTTAAAAGCAGGAATAGTGCCGGCGAGAATAGACGCCGAGGCAACACCGATATCCACGGTGCCATTATTCACGGCCTGATCCATCTGCTGGTCGGTAACCAGCGACTGGGCCGGATAGACCTGGAACTCGATATCTCCGTGAGTACGCTTCGTTACTTCATCGGCGAAGCGCTGGACGCTCCGGGTCAGGTAGTGCTCGGCAGGAACACTGGTTGCGATCCGGATCGTCTTCTCGGCGGCCATACCGGGCTGTGACAAGGTCAGAAGCGCTGGGGCGAGTAAACCCATAATCAATTTACGCATCATCATTCGCTCTCCATTGTGTTGAGGTGCGCGTGAACAACAGCTGTTGTAATGACCAGAAGTGCGCAAACGGTTGCACGTCCGCCGTTAGTAAAAGTCGTGCGCCGTGATGAGGTCAATAAGCGCTTCGTATAATGCGCATCCTCACAGAGGTAGAAACGCCCGAATGGGAAGTTCAAGATACAATCATCAAGAACCAATCCAGCTGGCCATAACCGATTTTCTCCGCCAGCTGCGAATTGCCGACCCGCTCTCCACCACTCAGATCGGTTAGGAGTAGCGCTACTCGCCGGCACGCGATGATAAGCGTGCGCGGAAGGATTGAGTCGATCTAGGATGACTGGCAACGCTTGCCGCGGTGCCGAGAGCCGAGAGCTGATCGACGTTTTCTGACGTCAGGCGCGCATGGGGTCGCTGGCGTTCAGCATCCGATCGAGCTGGCGATAGCCGATCGCTTCCATCAGCTGCGCCTTGCCGACCCGCGCCTCACCGCTCAGATCGGCCAGAGTCAGCGCCACTCGCAGCACGCGGTGATAGGCGCGCGCCGAGAGATTGAGCCGGTCCAGCACGCTGGCGAACCATTGGCGCTCGTCCGTCGATAACGCACACGCCGCCTCCAGCTCGGGCCCCGGCAGGCGGGCGTTGAGCCAGCCTCGCGCCTGCTGGCGCCGGCGGGCGGCCAGCACCCGTTCCAGCACACTGGCGGATGACTCCCCCGGCGTCTGGTCGGTCAACTGGGTGGCGGGTAGCGCCGGCACCTCGACCTGAAGATCGATGCGATCCAGCAGCGGCCCGGACAGCCGCGACTGATAGCGCTGGATCTGCGCGGCGCTGCAGTGGCAACGCTTGCGCGGGTCGCCGAGGTGCCCGCAGGGGCAGGGGTTCATGGCGGCGACGAGCTGGAAGCGGGCCGGAAAGCGGCGCTGATGATTGGCCCGGGAGACCAGAATCTGCGCCGACTCCATCGGCTCCCTCAGCACCTCCAGCACGTGGCGGTCGAACTCGGGGAGTTCATCCAGAAACAGCACGCCCTGGTGCGCCAGCGATATCTCGCCGGGGCGCGGGCGCGAACCCCCGCCCACCAGCGCCACGCTGCTCGACGTATGATGCGGGTTGCGGAACGGCCGCTGGCCCCAACGCTCCAGAATCGGCAGCCCGCAGACCGAGCGCACGGCCGCGACTTCGAGCGATTCGTCTTGGGTCAGCGGTGGCAGGATACCGGCCAGACGGCTCGCCAGCATGGTCTTGCCGGTGCCAGGCGGCCCCGCCAGCAGCAGGTTGTGACCGCCGGCGGCGGCGACTTCCAGTGCCCGGCGCGCCTGGTGCTGGCCTTTGACATCCGCCATGTCCGGCGGTGCCACGCGCGACTGGTGGGGCGCCTCAAATTGGTGCACCGGGAGTTTTTCCCGACCCAGCAGATGCCCCACCACCTGCAGGATATGCCCCGCCGCGAACACCTCGACGCCATCGGCCAGCGCCGCCTCGTCGGCATTGGCTAGCGGAACGATCAGCCCCCGCCCGGCCCGGCGCGCCGCCAAGGCCGTGGGCAGTACGCCCGTGACCGGGCGCAGCGAGCCATCCAGGGCCAGTTCGCCGACGATTTCGAGGGTCGCTGCAGATTCCACCGGCACCTGGCCGGACGCCATCAGGATGCCCAGGGCGATCGGCAGATCGAAACGCCCGCCGTCCTTGGGAAGATCGGCGGGCGCCAGATTGAGCGTGATGCGACGTGAGGGAAATTCAAAACCCGCGTTGATGAGCGCGCTGCGTACCCGCTCGCGACTCTCCTTGACCGCGGCATCCGGAAGCCCGACCAGCGTCAGCCCCGGTAGACCGTTGCTGAGGTGAACCTCGATCAAGACTTCCGGCGCCTCGAGTCCGAGGCTGGCGCGAGCGCGCACGATGGCAAGGGTCATGTCGTCTCCCAGGTCGGCACCTGGGCGGTCGCCGCAGGCCAAAGAGTCGCCGGGCGGCGCCTCCTCAACCAACACAACTACATATTGTTACGTGTTTTCGCAACCTTTGGTGACCATTGTCGGCCCCGGTAAGCGGTTTCCCGATTGTCCGTCATCCAGCGATGACACATCTTCGTGACCGCGCTCGATCAGGGCTTCTTGCCGTGAGCACTGCCATCCACGTCGTCCGCGGGCGGGGTTACCGGCTCTACCCTGGGCTGCGCCGCCTGCTCGCTCTTCAGAGTATTTTCCAGTGCCGCGACCTGCTCTTCCAGCGCTTCGACACGCTCACGCGTGCGCTGCAGCACCTCCATCATGATATCGAAGTCCTCTCGCGAAACGATCTCCATGCGCTCGATCGCCCCGCGGAGTACGCCCTGCATGTTGCGCTGGATATCTCCCGGCGCCTGGGACGCGCCGTGGAGTTTGTCGCCCAGCTGCTTGGTCAGACGTTCGAATCGATCCTGTGCCGACATGACGTTATCTCCTTGAGGGTCGGATGCCTTGATGGCTTGCCGTTCAGCATACGCAAAGTTGTGCCGTAACGCCTGCGCTCGACCGCCCGGATCCGGCTGCTCACGAAAGGTGCGGCCTCGAAAGAGACGTGCATTATTTTGGTGCAATTCAGAGTTGCACGATCGGTAGCGGTAACACGAAAAGCCATAAAAATAACGATAGATAGCTGATTTATATATCTTAAAACTCAGCTGGCACGCTTCATGCGTATACCCCAAGGGCGCAAGCCGACTCGACTACGGGCCGACTCGACTATGGGAGAGGTAAAGGGATGAAACTCATCACCGCCATTATTAAACCCTTCAAGCTCGACGATGTGCGTGAAGCATTGGCCGATAACGGCGTGCAGGGCATCACCGTCACAGAAGTGAAAGGGTTTGGTCGCCAGAAAGGCCATACCGAGCTTTATCGCGGCGCGGAATACGTCGTCGATTTCCTGCCGAAGGTGAAGGTCGAGGTTGCCGTCGACGACGAGCGCGTCGATGGCGTGCTGGACTCGATTCGCAATGCGGCCAACAGCGGCAAGATCGGCGACGGCAAGCTGTTCGTCACGCCACTCGAAGATGTGATCCGGATTCGAACCGGGGAACGCGGGGCCGACGCCGTTTGACGGCGCGGAACGAGGAGACAAAAGAATGAATGATCAAGTGGTTCAACTTTCCTACGCACTCGACACCTTCTACTTTCTGGTGACGGGCGCTCTGGTGATGTGGATGGCGGCCGGTTTCGCCATGCTCGAGGCGGGGCTGGTCCGTGCCAAGAACACCACCGAGATCCTGACCAAGAACGTGGTTCTCTACGCCATTGCCTGCACCATGTATCTGCTGGTCGGCTATCACATCATGTACTCGAGCGAGAGCGGCGGCTTCTTCCCCAACCTGGGTTTCCTGATCGGTGCGGAACACAGCGTCGACGACGTGATGTCCAGCGGCGGCGATGTCTACTACTCCGCTCGCTCCGACTTCTTCTTCCAGGTCGTGTTCGTTGCTACTGCCATGTCGATTGTCTCCGGCGCCGTTGCCGAGCGCATGAAGCTGTGGGCGTTCATGCTCTTCGCCGTCGTCATGACCGGCTTCATCTATCCGGTTCAGGGCTACTGGAAATGGGGCGGTGGGTTCCTCGACGCAGCCGGTTTCCAGGACTTCGCCGGTTCCGGTGTCGTCCACCTGTGTGGCGCGACAGCCGCCTTCGCCGGGGTTCTGCTGCTGGGCGCACGCAAGGGCAAGTACGGCAAGAACGGCGCCATCTACGCGATCCCGGGCTCCAATCTGCCGCTGGCGACGCTGGGCACGTTCATCCTGTGGCTGGGCTGGTTCGGTTTCAACGGTGGCTCGGAACTGATGGTCTCCAATGTCGGTGAAGCCAATGCCGTCGCCCAGGTCTTCGTCAATACCAATGCGGCCGCTGCCGGTGGCGTCATCGCCGCGATCATCCTGGCCAAGCTGTGGTTCCGCAAGGCCGACCTGACCATGGCGCTGAACGGCGCGCTGGCTGGCCTCGTGGCCATCACTGCCGAGCCGCTGGCTCCCACCGCCCTTGGCGCGACACTGATCGGCGCCGTCGGCGGCCTGCTGGTGGTCGTCGCCATCGTGACGCTGGACAAGGTCAAGGTCGACGATCCGGTCGGCGCGATCTCGGTTCACGGCGTGGTCGGCATCTGGGGCCTGATCGCGGTGCCCTTCTCCAACGGTGATGCGACGTTCGCTGCGCAGCTGCTGGGAATCGTGACCATCTTCGCCTGGACCTTCATTGCCAGCCTGATCGTGTGGGGCATCATCAAGGCAGTGATGGGTATCCGAGTCTCCGAAGAAGAAGAATATGAAGGCGTCGATATCGCGGAATGCGGTATGGAAGCCTATCCTGAATTCAACGTCGGCAAGAAGTGAGCCGACACACCGAGTGAGCTGGCGTGCTCCCCTGGCCCCCTTCGGGGGGCCTTTTTTAATTCCCGCGATCGGCGGTGTATGCTTAAACTAACAGTCGTATGGCATCCGTAAGGCCACTCCAAGACTTGAGCGCACATCATCCGCCTATCGCATGCGAGGAGAACTTCCATGAAACTGGTTACCGCCATCATCAAACCGTTCAAGCTGGACGACGTGCGTGAGTCTCTATCCGAGATCGGCGTGCAGGGCGTCACCGTGACCGAGGTCAAGGGTTTCGGTCGTCAGAAGGGCCACACCGAGCTCTACCGCGGTGCCGAATACGTGGTCGACTTCCTTCCCAAGATCAAGCTCGAGGTCGCCGTCGACGACTCCATGAGCGACCAGGTGATCGACGCGATCACCAAGGTGGCCAACACCGGCAAGATCGGCGACGGCAAGATCTTCGTCTCGCCGCTGGAGCAGGTCATCCGTATTCGTACCGGCGAGACCGGCAAGGACGCCGTTTAAAGCCGCGAGCCGCAAAATGTTGCTCTTGAACGAAAAGATGCCAGCGACGATATCGTCGCTGGCATCTTTCGTTCGGAACTCGAAACCGATTTTTGATTTTGCTCGGAGCCCATAGCTCGGAGCCCGTAGCTCGGAGCCCGTAGCTCGTAGCTCGTAGCTCGTAGCTCGTAGCTCGTAGCTCGTAGCTCGTAGCTCGTAGCTCGTAGCTCGTAGCTCGTAGCTCGTGACTAGGGTTACTTCTCGACCTTACTTTTCAACAAAGGCGCGCTCGATGACGTAGTCACCCGGCTCGCCCATCCGCGGCGAAATGGCGAAGCCCAGCTCGTCGAGCAGGCCGCTGGTCTCCTCGAGCATCGCCGGGCTGCCGCAGATCATCGCCCGATCCTGTTTCGGGTCCAGCGGCGGCAGGCCGGTGTCCTCGAACAGTTTGCCACTGCGAATGTGATCGGTCAGACGCCCCATGGTGTGGAACTCCTCGCGCGTCACCGTCGGGTAGTAGACCAGCTTCTCGCGGATCTCGTCGCCCAGGTACTCGTGCGCCGGCAGCTCCCTGGAGATGAAGTCGGCGTAGGCCAGCTCGCTGACCGAGCGTACGCCGTGAATCAGCACGACCTTCTCGTAGCGCTCGTAGACTTCAGGATCCTGGATCAGACTCATGAAGGGTGCCAGACCCGTGCCGGTGGAGAGCATGTACAGGTTGCGGCCCGGCAGCAGATCGTCACAGACCAGCGTACCCGTCGGCTTGCGGCTGACCATGATCTGGTCGCCGACCTTCAGGTGCTGCAGACGCGATGTCAGCGGGCCGTCCTGCACCTTGATGCTGAAGAACTCGAGATGATCTTCGTAATTGGGGCTGGCGACCGAGTAGGCGCGCACCAGCGGCTTGCTGTCCACTTCCAGGCCGATCATGACGAACTGCCCGTTCTTGAAACGCAGGCTGCGCTCGCGTGTGGTGCGGAAACTGAACAGCGTGTCGTTCCAGTGATGAACGCTCAACACCTCTTCCAACGCAAACTTGCTCATGATCGGGTCCTTGCGATAACGACGAACGATAATAGCGAAAAGGCATAACCGAGATGCCGAGTAGATGGTCGAACTATAAGAAAAACGCGGTATTCTGTTAAGTGGATTATTTGGATAACCTATATCCACAGAACCGATAAAGGATGCCGGCATGCGCTATACCCTGCGTCAGCTCGAGGTGTTCGTGGCCATCGCTCAGCAGCAGAGCGTGTCTCGCGCCGCCGAGACGCTGTCGATGTCGCAGTCGGCAACGAGCACCGCTCTATCGGAGCTCGAAAAGCAGTTCGACTGCCAGCTGCTGGATCGGCTCGGCAAGCGTCTCAAATTGAATGCGCTGGGTTTTCAGCTGCTACCCAAGGCGGTGGCGTTGCTGGATCGGGGCGAAGAGATCGAGGAGCTGCTGCAGGGTCAATCCGGCATCGGCTCACTGGAAGTGGGCGCCACGCTGACCATCGGCAACTATCTGGCGACGCTGCTGATCAGCGACTTCATGCAACGCTACCCCGAAAGCCGGGTCAGGCTTCAGGTCCGCAACACCGCGTCCATCGTCGAGCGTATCGCCTTGCACGAGCTGGATCTGGGGCTGATCGAAGGCGACTGCCAGCATGACGATATCGTCATTCAACCGTGGATCGAAGACGACCTCACCGTGTTCTGCTCGCCACGCCATCCGCTGGCGAGCGAGGGCAGCGCCGATGTCGAACGGCTACTGCGTGAGGCCTGGATCATGCGCGAGGTAGGTTCCGGGACGCGCCGGACGCTGGAGCACGCCATGCGCCACCGGCGGGGCCGCTTCAACATCCTGCTGGAGCTGGAACATACCGAAGGGATCAAACGGGCGGTGGAATCTGGCCTCGGCATCGGCTGCGTCTCGCGGCTGGCACTGAGAGACGCCTTTCGCCGCGGCAGTCTGGTGCCGATCGCCACACCCGAGCTGGATCTGACGCGCCGGTTCGCCTTCATCTGGCACCGCCAGAAATACCTGACCACCGGAATGCGGGAATTTCTACGGCTGTGCCGGGAGATGACTGCCGGCATTCAACGTAGCGATGAGATCGAGCTGCCGACGGTCCCCTGAAAGAAGAACCGCCGGCTAGCGGAATCAATCGAGCTTGGCGGCGATCTCGTCTTCGCTGGCCTTCGAGAGATCCTTGTCGAGCGTCTGGGTCACGCAATCGAGAGTCGGCTTGTCGAGCTTTTCACGCAGCTGACCCAGAAACTGAGGCGCGGCGATCAGCACGAAGTTATCGGCCTTGCCCTGGGTTCGCGCGTCGCGCAGGTAGCTGGCGACTTCCTTGGCGAAGGCCAATGCCTGCTTCTCGGAAGTGGCATTGTCGTTGCCGGTCTGGCGCTGGCTGGCCCCGGAGGTGGCCGAACCCTCGCCCCCCGTCCGCAGGTCTCCCGTATGCAGCTGGGACTCCGGGTGCGTCAGCGTCTCGATCTCCTGCAACGATTTCGCCGCTCGTGCGAAGATTCGGGCACGTGCTGCGTCGGCGACGACGACTAAGGTCTTGTCCATGATCGATTCTCCTGGTCCGTGGATCGTACGCTTCCTAGCGTGGTAGAGATTCGTCCGGCGCTCAACCTTCCCGACGCTCTCTTTCCTCCCTTCTTTCATCCCCCCGTTCCCTTTTCTTCGCTCCCTTTTCTTCGCTCCCTTTCCTCTGTTGCCTTCCCTCAGGTCCGGAAACGACGACGCCCCGCTGAAGAGCGGGGCGTCGTCGAAACGTGGACAGCCGTCTTTCAGGCGGCAGGCGGTATCCAGGCAATCATGTCCACCTCGACATCGGCGCCACCGGCCAGGCCGGTGACACCGATGCAGGTGCGCGTGGGTAACGGGTTCTCGAAGTAGCTGGCGTAGACGCCGTTCACCTCTTCGAAATGCCCCATGTTGGTGATGAAAACCCGGCTCTGGACGACATGCTCGAAGCTGCTGCCGACGGCATCCAGCACGATCGCCAGGTTCTGCATCACCCGATGAGTCTGTTCGGTGAACGTCCCCAGCAGCATCTCGTTGGTTTCCGGCACGGTCGGCATCTGCCCCGTGATGAAGACGAGATCGCCGACCTTGCAGGCGTGGGAGAACGGCGCGATCGGCTGCGGTGCGCCGTTGACGAAGAGTTTCTCGATACCCATATGTCGCTGCCCTCAGTGACTATTTCAATGCCCGAGAATCTGGCTGAGGAACAGCTGGGTGCGTTCCGAGCGCGGATTGTTGAAGAACTCGGTCGGCGGCGCCTCTTCGATGATCTGGCCCTGATCCATGAAGATCACCCGGTCGGCGACGGTCTTGGCAAAGCCCATCTCGTGGGTGACGCAGAGCATGGTCATGCCTTCGTGGGCCAGTTCGATCATGACGTCGAGCACCTCCTTGATCATTTCCGGATCGAGGGCCGACGTCGGCTCGTCGAACAGCATCACCTCGGGGCGCATGCAGAGCGCCCGGGCGATCGCCACCCGCTGCTGCTGGCCGCCCGAGAGCTGGCCGGGATACTTCAGCGCCTGATCGGCGATCTGGACGCGCTCGAGATACTCCATGGCGGTCTTTTCCGCCTCGGCTCTCGGCTTCTTCTGCACCCAGATCTGGGACAGGCAGCAGTTTTCCAGCACGGTCAGATGCGGAAACAGATTGAAGTGCTGAAAGACCATGCCGACGTTGCGGCGGATCTGCTCGATCCGCTTGACGTCGTTGGTCATCGGCACGCCATTGACCACGATCGAGCCCTGCTGGTGCTCTTCCAGATGATTGATGCAGCGAATCATCGTCGATTTACCCGACCCCGAAGGGCCGCAGATGACGATGCGCTCGCCCTTGGCCACGTTCAGGTTGATATCGCGCAGCACATGGAAGCTGCCGTACCACTTGTTGAGATGATCGATCTCGATCATCGGGCCGTCGCTGCCGGGCGCGGTGGTTCGAGACGCTGTTGCTTCGCTCATGGCAATGATTTCCTGATGACAATCTTGTTCTGTGAGGTCATGGGTGCGGAGTCGCTCATCGCACTCACCGTTTATGGCCGGTATTCAGACGGCGCTCGATGTACTGGCTGTAGCGGGACATGCTGAAACAGAAGACCCAGAACACGGCGGCCGCGAACACGTAGCCCTCGGTGGAGAAGCCCAGCCAGTTCGAGTCGGTCAGCCCGGCGCGAATGATCGCCAGCAGGTCGAACAGGCCGATGATCAGCACCAGCGAGGTATCCTTGAACAGCGAGATGAAGGTATTGACGATGCCCGGGATGACCATTTTCAGCGCCTGCGGCAGGATGATCAGGCCGGTTCGATGCCAGTAGCTCAGCCCCAGCGCCTGCCCGGCCTCGTTCTGACCCTTGCCGATCGCCTGCAGGCCGCTGCGGATGACCTCCGCCATGTAGGCGCTCCAGAAGAACATGATGCCGATCAGCGCGCGCAGCAGCTTGTCGAAGTCCAGATTGCCCGGCACGAACAGCGGCAGCATCACCGAGGCCATGAACAGCACCGTGATCAACGGCACGCCGCGCCAGAACTCGATGAAGATCACGCAGATCCCCTTGACGAAGGGCATCTTCGAGCGCCGTCCCAGCGCCAGGATGATCCCCAGTGGCAGCGACCCCACGATACCCACTACCGCGATCGTCAGGGTCAGCATCAATCCGCCCCAGGCCCGGGTCGGCACGTATTCGAGGCCGAAAGAGCCGCCCACCAGCAGGAAGTAGGCAATGATCGGAAAAACGATCAGGGTGAACAGCGCGACCCACTTCTTGCGCGGGGTGCCGGGGATCGCCAGCCAGGCGACCAGAATCGCCAACAGCGCGAAGACGATATCGACCCGCCAGCGCGCCGCTTCGGGATAGAAGCCGTAGATGATGGATTCGAAACGGGCGGAAATGAAGACCCAGCAGGCGCCGTCACCGGTACAGGCGTCGCGCGTGGTGCCGATCCAGTCGGCATCGATCACCGCCCATTCGAGAAAGGGCCAGACCAGGCGGGCGATCAGATAGATCACCACGACCGACACGATGCTGTTGATCGGCCCATTGAACAGATTGGCCCGAAACCAGCCGATCACGCCACGGCTCTGGTTCGGCGCTTCACGCGCTTCGATCATTTCCGTGCGGAAGGTAGAGTCAGTCGTCATGTCAACGCTCCTTCAGCAGCGTGCGCGCGTTATAGAGGTTCATCAGGAACGACACCGTCAGACTGATGACCAGATAGACCGCCATGGTCATGGCGATGATCTCGATCGCCTGCCCCGTCTGATTGAGCGTGGTGCCGGCAAATACGGCGACCAGATCCGGGTAGCCAATGGCGGTGGCGAGCGATGAGTTCTTGATCAGGTTGAGATACTGGCTGGTCATCTGCGGAATGATCACGCGCATCGCCTGCGGAATGACAATCTTGCGCAGAGTGATGGCCTCCGGCAGGCTCAGCGAGCGCGCCGCTTCCGTCTGCCCATGCGAGACCGACAGAATGCCCGAACGTACGATCTCGGCGATGAAAGCCGCCGTGTAGATCGACAGTGCCAGCCACAGCGCCAACAGCTCTGGCAGGATATTGATGCCGCCACGGAAGTTGAAACCGGTCAGTTTCGGCACGACCCATTCGAGCGGCGAGCCCGTGGCGAGGAACACGATCAGCGGCACGCCGATGATGAGAGCCGCGCCGATCCAGTAGACCGGCAGCGCCTGACCGGTGCTGGCCTGACGCCGTTTGGCGAACAGTCCGAACAGGATCGCACCGACGACCGCGAGCGCGAGCGCCCATGGCGTGGCGGCGAAACCGTCCAGCGGCTGCGGATCGGGCATCACCATGCCGCGGACGTTGAAGAAGAAGACATCGAACAGCGACAGGCTCTGTCGCGGCGATGGCAGCGCCCGCAGCACGGCGTAGTACCAGAACAGGATCTGGACCAGCAGCGGGATGTTGCGGAAAGTCTCGACGTAGATCGTCGCCAGGCGAGCCAACAACCAGTTGGGCGACAGCCGAGCGATACCGACCACGAAACCGATGATGGTGGCGGCCACGATGCCCAGCGCCGACACCAGCAGCGTATTGAGCAGTCCGATGACGAACGTCTTGCCGTAGGTGCTGTCGCTGGTGTACTCGACCAGCGTCTGCGGGATCGCAAAACCGGCCCGCCCTTCCAGAAAGCCGAAACCGGTATGGATACCGCGGGCTTCCAGATTGAGCAGCGTGTTGTGAACCAGATAACCGATAAAAACCGCCAGAACCAGAAACAGCACGGCCTGGACGATCAGGGCGCGGATGGCAGGATTTCGCCACAAGGGGCCCCGCCCCCGTCGCGGTAGGGTAGTGGATGGACGCAGCATGAGTTGTCTCTACTCGAGCGTTGAGAGGCACCGCGCCCCGGCGCTCAGACCGAAGGGACGCGGTGTCGAGAGGACGGTTTAACGCTTAGCGAACCGGCGGGGCGTACTGGATGCCGCCATCGGTCCACAGCGCGTTGATACCGCGCTCGAGTTCCATCGGCGAGTCCATGCCGACGGTACGCTCGAAGACTTCACCATAGTTGCCGACCATCTTGACGATGTTGTAGGCCCAGTCGTTGCTGATGCCCATCTGGTCGCCAAAAGCGCCATCCTTGCCCAGCAGGCGTGCCACGTCGGGGTTCGGCGGGTTGTCGCGCATCTCGTCGACATTGTCGCTGGTCACGCCCAGCTCTTCGGCGTCGAGCATGGCGAACAGCGTCCACTTGACGATGTTGAACCACTGATCGTCGCCCTGACGCACGACCGGGCCCAGCGGCTCCTTGGAGATACGCTCCGGCAGGATCTCGACGCCTTTCGGATCGGCCAGCTGCAGGCGCAACGCCGCCAGCTGCGAGGAGTCGGAAGTCAGCACGTCACACCGGCCGCTGTCGAACCCTTGGGCCGACTGATCGGACGTATCGAACGCGACCTGCTGGAACTGCATGTCGTGAGACTTGAAGTAGTCGGCCAGGTTGAGCTCGGTGGTGGTACCGGACTGCACGCAGACCGAGGCACCGCCCAGTTCAGTGGCACTCTTGACGCCCAGATCCTTGCGGACCAGGAAGCCCTGACCGTCATAGAAGTTGACGCCGGCGAAGTTCAGACCCAGCGAGTTGTCGCGAGTGGCGGTCCAGGTGGTGTTGCGCGACAGCACGTCGACTTCGCCGGACTGCAGCGCGGTGAAACGCTCCTTGGCGGTCAACGGGGAGAACACGACCTTTTCCGGATCGCCCAGCACGGCGGCGGCAACGGCACGGCAGACTTCGACGTCGATCCCGGTCCACTTGCCGTTCTCATCGGGTGACGAGAATCCGGTCAGCCCGGTGCTGACGCCGCAGGTGAACTCGCCGCTGCTTTTGACATCATCCAGCGTGGCTGCCTGAACAGAAGTGACGGCGGCCGCGGCTAGCATGGCGGCTGGCAGTACAATCAGGCTTTTATTCTTGTGGCGCATATGGAATCAACTCCCTCGCGTTATCATTTTGAGTGCATGTCGAGACATGCCCAGATGAAATTAGCAAAGTTCGTTCCACTTTCGCGCTCCAGGCAGTAAAACTCTGTTTCAACGCTACTCTAGCGCTGCGGCTGGTTGACTCCGCGGCTTCTAACCGTCTCCCGACTCATCGGATAAAGAACAATTTGTTGCAAAACAGTGCTTAAAAGAAACAAAAGCACCAAAATGGTGCGCGAGATTGATGCCCGGCGTCACAAAGCCGCCGGACAGCAAGAGAACGGTCTCTTCGACTATTGTTGGAGCGTTAACGTCGATTGGATCGCTAAAGCCGGATCGCTAACGCCGCCGATTCATGATTCCGGCCAGTGACAGCCCCAGCAGACCCACGCTCGCGCCGATCGCATTGGCGAGAATATCGCCCCAGTCGCCGCCGTGGCGTCCCGGCGCCCAGAGCTGCAGGGTTTCGATAGCGATACTGAAAGCGATCGCTACGACCCAGGCGACTCGCCAGCGGCTTCCGCTGAGCCGCAGGCCCACTGCCAGGACGGCGTAAGCGATGAAGTGGTTGAACTTGTCCCACGGCAGGTGCTGCGGCAGGTCGGTGGCCGGGCTCAAGCTGCCCCAGGCAATACCCGCCATCCAGATCAGCGTCGCCAGGGCGTATCCTTTCTGCCACCGGCTCATGTCTGCCACCGGCTCATGCGCATCTTCGTCGGCTCCTGGTTGCTGTCTCGGTTGCCATTCCCATTTCTGCCTGGGTCAGCCCTGGTCGCCGATTTCGGGCGGCAGCCCGCAGCGTCGGCAAAAGTCGGGCGTCAGCGATTCGAGCCAGCGCTCGTGACCCTCGAGACGCTCGGCGCCAGCGAATGCCAACCGGTGGCGATGATCGCCAATGAACCGATAAGTCCTTTCGCGCAGCGGCCGCGGCACCTGGCGTAGCGCGCTGACATGCCGCCACGGTCCCGCCATCCGGGTGGCGAGGCGCCAGGCGGCATCGCTGTTGCGGCTGAGCCCGCCCTCGGCGACGTACCAGATGCTGTCGGTGCTCGGGAAATCGATCTGAAAATGCTCGCCGAGTCGACGGGAGACCGCACTTTTCAGCCCGACGATACGCAGCTGTCTGTCACGGCGCTCGCGAGCCAGCAGCCAGCGCACCGAACGCCGGCAGAACGGACAGTCGGCGTCGAACAGTAGTAGGCCGTCGCCGAATCCTTCGCCGACCGGTTCTCTGGCGCCGGGTTCGTTGCCCATAGACTCACCGGTGATAGGCGGGACTGAGCTCATGCAACGCATCCATGAATGCTGTCACGTGATCGGGATCGGTGAACTGGCTGATGCCGTGGCCCAGGTTGAACACGTGGCCTTCGCCCGGCCCGAAGCTCTCGAGGATCCGCGCCACTTCCTCGCGAATCCGCGACGGCGGCGCGAACAGCACGTTGGGATCGAGATTGCCCTGTAGCGCGACACGGTCACCGACGCGACGTCGGGCGTCGCTCAGCTCGGTGGTCCAGTCCAGTCCTACCGCGTCACAGCCGCTGTCGGCGATCGACTCGAGCCACTGCCCGCCGTTCTTGGTGAACAGGATCACCGGTACGCGACGGCCGCCATGTTCGCGGATCAGACCGCTGACGATGCGCTGCATGTAGGCCAGCGAGAACTCACGATAGGCCGGCGTCGACAGCGCACCACCCCAGGTATCGAAGATCTGCACCACCTGAGCGCCGGCGCGAATCTGGGCGTTGAGATAGTCCGTGACCGCGGTCGCCAGAATGCCCAGCAGCGCATGAAGCGTATCGGGATCGCCGTAGAGCATCGCCTTGAGATGGCGGAAGTCCTTGCTCGAGCCGCCTTCGACCATATAGGTCGCCAGCGTCCACGGGCTGCCGGAGAAACCGATCAGCGGCACGCGTCCATTGAGTTCGCGGCGGATCGTGCTGACGGCATTCATCACGTAACCGAGATCGCGCTCGGCGTCGGGAGCGGACAGTGCGGCCACATCGGCGGCGGTGCGCACCGTCTTGCGAAACTTGGGCCCTTCGCCGGTCTCGAAGTAGAGCCCGAGCCCCATGGCATCCGGAATGGTCAGGATGTCCGAGAACAGGATCGCCGCGTCCAGCGGGTAGCGCTCGAGCGGTTGCATCGTCACTTCACAGGCCAGTTCGGCGTTGCGACACAGATCCATGAAGCTGCCGGCATGGGCTCGGGTCTGACGGTACTCCGGCAGATAGCGGCCGGCCTGGCGCATCATCCAGACCGGCGTGCGGTCGACCGGTTGGCGAGCCAGCGCCCGCAGCAGGCGGTCGTTTTGCAGCGCCTGGGGCTGGCGATCGTGATCAGAGGTCATAACGGCCTTCGGATGTCGAGATTTGTCCGCATTGTAACGGATCGACCGGCAGGCCTGTTATAATGCCGGCCCTTTAATTGTCGGCGTTTTCGGTCAAGCATCTGACGTTCGAGCATCCGAATGCCCCTCATATCGCGAGGTCATCGTGACGATCCGCTTCATTGCCGCATCGCAACTACCCACGCCCTGGGCGACGTTCATGCTGCACGGTTTCCAGGAAGAAGCGACCGGCAAGGAACACGTCGTGCTGACGCTTGGCGACGTCACCACGCCGGAGCCGGTTCTCGCCCGCGTGCATTCGGAGTGCCTGACCGGGGACGCGCTGTTCTCGATGCGCTGCGACTGCGGCTATCAACTGCAGGAAGCGCTCAAGCGGATCGCCGACGAAGGCCGCGGCGCCCTGCTGTATCTGCGTCAGGAAGGCCGGGGCATCGGCCTGCTCAACAAGATCCGTGCCTACGCTCTGCAGGACGACGGCGCCGACACGGTCGAAGCCAACGAGCGGCTGGGATTCGGCGCCGATCAGCGCCGCTACGATATCTGCGTGCCGATGCTCGAGCATCTGGGCATCCAGTCGCTGCGCCTGATGACCAACAATCCGCGCAAGGTCGAAGCGCTGGCGGGCGACGGCGTGGAGATCCACGAGCGCCTGCCGATCACCACCGGCCGCAATCCGTTCAACGAGCACTACCTGACCACCAAGGTCGGCAAGCTCAATCACATGATGGATCTGGACGATTTCACCCCCGCCAGCGACGTGGACATCGAACGCGACGCCTGATTTTTCTCGTCTCTCGCACTGCCGGAGCGTTTGCAGACTTCTGTCGACGTCATATCATCGTCATCATGCATCGACAGAGTGAATGCCGAGCGCATCGCCCAGCCCGACAACTTCCGAACCCTGCCGCCCGGGTTGCCGCCGACCGATGCATACCAACCGATGCATACCGATCGATGCATACTCACGTGAGCGCCGAGGGGTTTCGAAACCATGTCACACACCCCATCGAATCAGTCAGCCGTGCCGGAAGCCGCTCGGGCGACCGTGAGCCAGCCGGAAGCCGAGTTCTCGCGGCTCGAAGAATGGCTACACAGTATCAGCCACGGCATCGGCGCGGCGCTGAGTCTCGTTGGCATGATCGTGCTGATCGTACTGGCCAGCATCGCCGCCCATGTCGATCCGTGGAAGATCGTCAGCGTCTCGCTCTACGGCAGTTGCCTGCTGCTGCTCTATACCGCCTCGACGCTCTATCATGGTTTCCGCAGCCCACGCCTGAAGCGCGTGTTCCAGGCCTTCGATCACTGCGCGATCTATCTGCTGATCGCCGGCACCTACACGCCGTTTCTGCTGGTCAACCTGCGCGGCCCGACCGGCTGGGCACTGTTCGCTGTCATCTGGAGCCTGGCGCTCGGCGGCATCGCCCTGCGGCTGGCGTGGCCGCATCGATTCAGCGTACTGCGGGTGTTCATCTATCTGATCATGGGCTGGCTGATCGTGATCGCCTCCGGCGACCTGGCTGATCGTCTCTCCGATCGCGGCATCGCGCTGCTGGTCGCCGGCGGCATCACCTACACCGTCGGCGTGATCTTCTACGCCATCCGCGCGATTCCCTTCCATCACGCGATCTGGCATCTGTTCGTGATCGGCGGCAGCGTCTGTCATTTCCTGGCCATCTACACGGCCGTTCTGCCATTCAAGGCGTGACGAGGATCTCGAGGCCGTAAGTTCGATCCGCGGATTGCCAAAGTTCCCACGAACACTATGATCGATAACGACACTAGGCTCGGTAACGAGCCTCAGGATCGTTACGACTGGCAGCGTCGTTCGATGAACGGGCGCCAGTCCGTCGCTATTACCCTCAAGGATTGCCATGTTTCGCTGGTTCGAAAACCGTCTCGATCCCTTCCCGCCGCAGGAACCGCAGCGCCCGCCGGACACGTTGATCGCCTTCTGCCTGCACTACACCCGCGGCGCCTGGCCATACCTGATGGCGGCGACGGTGCTGATGGCGCTGATCGCCGGTATCGAAGTGTGGATGTTCGGCTTCCTCGGCAACATCGTCGATTGGCTGGCGGGGCAGGATCGCGAGACCTTTCTCGCCGACCAGGGCTGGAAACTGACCGGCATGGCCTTGATCGTGCTGGTCCTGCTGCCCAGCCTTGTCTGGCTGCACTCGCTGTTCAGCCAGCAGACGCTGATGGGCAACTTCCCCATGCGAATTCGCTGGATGGCCCATCGCTACCTGCTGCGGCAATCGATGCACTTCTATCAGGACGAGTTCGCCGGACGCATCGCCACCAAGGTGATGCAGACCTCGCTGGCGGTCCGCGAGTGCGTGATCAAGCTGTTCGACGTGCTCAACTACGTCAGCGTCTATTTCATCGGCACGCTGATTCTGGTGGGCAGTGCCGATTGGCGTCTGGCCGTTCCCCTGGTGGTGTGGCTTGCCGGCTACATCCTGCTGCTGCGCATCTTCGTGCCGATCATGGGGCGTGTCTCCCAGGCCCAGGCCGATGCCCGCTCGCGGATGACCGGCAGCATCGTCGACAGTTACAGCAACATTCAGACCGTCAAGCTGTTCTCCCATGCCCAGCGGGAAGCCGCCTTCGCCAAGGAGAGCATGAGTGGTTTCCTGGTGACCGTGCACCGCCAGATGCGGCTGGTGACGGGGCTGTACGGCCTGCTCTATCTGCTCAACGCGCTGTTGGTGTTCAGCGTCGGCTGGCTCTCGCTCAACCTATGGTTGAGCGAAGCTGTCAGCGTCGGTGCGGTCGCCGTGGCGCTGGGTCTGGTGATGCGGCTGTGGGGCATGTCGCAGTGGATCATGTGGGAGGTCTCGGCGCTGTTCGAGAACATCGGCACGGTGCAGGACGGCATGGCGACGCTGTCACTGCCGCGCCGGATCGAGGACGAACCCGACGCCGAACCACTCGCCATCGGCCGCGGCGAAATCGCCTTCGACCGCATTCGCTTTCACTACGGCAAGGGCGGCGGCGTCATCGACGATCTCTCGCTGACGATCCGACCCGGCGAGAAGATCGGCCTGATCGGGCCATCGGGCGCAGGCAAGTCGACCCTGGTCAATCTGCTGCTGCGATTCTACGACCTGGAAGGTGGGGCGATTCGGATCGACGGGCAGGATATCGCCGAGGTGACGCAGGAGAGCCTGCGCGCGCAGATCGGCATGGTCACCCAGGACACCTCGCTGCTGCACCGCTCGGTGCGCGACAACCTTCGCTACGGTCGTCCCGACGCCACCGACGAGATGGCGTGGCAGGCGGCCGAGCAGGCTCACGTGGCGGATTTCATCGAGTCGCTCCACGACGCCGAGGGCAAGGGGGGCTTCGATGCCCACGTGGGTGAGCGCGGCGTCAAGCTCTCCGGCGGCCAGCGTCAGCGCCTGGCCATCGCCCGCGTGATGTTGAAGGATGCGCCGATCCTGATTCTCGACGAGGCGACATCGGCACTCGACTCCGACGTCGAGGCTGCGATTCAGGAGAATCTGGACCGGCTGATGGAGGGCAAGACGGTGATCGCCATCGCCCATCGCCTCTCCACCATCGCCGCCATGGATCGACTGGTGGTCATGGAGCGCGGCCGCATCGTCGAAGCGGGCAGCCACGCCGAACTGATTCGCCAAAACGGCCTCTACGCGCGGCTATGGCGTCGCCAGTCCGGCGGTTTTCTGGACGCGGAAGATGCACTCCCGTCAGCCCACGAGACGAGCTGACGCTAGTCGCTAGCGCCAGACTGCGCGGCTGCCGATGCCGATGCCGCTTTCGAGCGCGCCGGCAGCCCCGCGACACCGAACAGTGCCGAATCGCTGCTACCGGCCTGAGGAATGACGCTAAAGGTGCCATCGGTCTCCAGCACCACGGCGTGCACGCTCTCGACATCGGCGATGCCGTTCTCCCGAATGGCCGCCATGACCTCGGCTTCGACCACGCGTTCGCGGCGCAGGGTCTCGTGGCGATACTGACCGTCATAGAGCAGCAATGTCGGCTGTGACTTGACCAGATTCTTGACCTCGCGCGAGCGCACCGAGGAGAAGGTGATGGCGAACTGCAGCAGCACGATGACCAGGAACGCCGTGATGCTCTGCGCCAGCGAGACCTGCGTCGAGACCAGTGCCGTCGACAGCGTCGAACCCAGCGCGATGGTGACCACGAAGTCGAAAGCGTTCCACTTCGACAGCGTGCGCTTGCCGGACAGGCGAATGATGGCGATCAGAACCAGATAACTGATGATCCCGACGATGATCGTGTGGACGATCGGATGCATGAAGAAGCTCCTGATCAGGCAGTGGCAAAGAAGCTGTCAGCGTAGGCGCCGCTGGCCGATAGAGCCAGCCATCGCGGCTCGCCGGTGTCGCGCTGGTTAGCTCGCCAGCTTCAACCCCACCACCGCCGCGACGATCATCCCCACGAAAGCGAGCCGTAGCGGCCGTCGCGATTCGCCCCACAGCAGCATGCCCATCAGCGTACTGCCGAGCGTGCCGATGCCGGTGAAGATGGCGTAGGCCACGCCCATGTCGATCGAGCGCATGGCGATGGACAGCAGTCCCAGCGAACTACCGAAGCCGATGACCAGCAGCGCCAGACCCGGCAAGCGCTGCCCCCGATTGAGCCGGTCGAACCCGGCGACGCCGACGATCTCGAAACCGCCGGAAGCGAGCAGTGCCAGCCAGTGAAGTGTCGTGACGTCCATCAGTCGTTCACCTGCTGTAGCCCGATCACGCCGACCAGCAGCAGCACGATGAACGCCAGCACCGGCCAGTGAAAGGCGACGCCAAAGAACAGCCAGTCGGCAATGGCCGTACCCACGGCACCCAGACCGACGAATACCGTATAAACGGTACTGGTCGGCATGGTGCGCACGGCAATCGAAGCCAGCCACAGGCTGACGATCGCCAGCGCCACGGTCATCGCCCAGGTCGGGACCGAGTCGGCATGCTTGAGCCCGCTGGCCCAGCCGACCTCGGCCAGACCGGCGAGCGGGAGAATCATCCATTGGGGTTGAATCATGGCTTGACCGTCTACTGGAAATGAGACTAACTAACGGTCGTTAGTTTACTCATCCCCACAGAACTCGGCAAGCTACGGCTCTCCAGACTCACCGGAAGACGACCTTTGAACACCCGTGACCGCCTCAAACAGATCGGCCTCTCGTTGTTCGCTCGCCATGGCTACGAGGGGACGACGCTCGCCCAGATCGCGACGGCCGCCAGCATCAAGAAGCCGTCGATCTACAACCATTTCGACAGCAAGGCGGCGCTGTTTCTGGAACTGTCCCGCGACGCCGACAACGACATGATCGCACTGATCGATGCCAGTCTCGCGGACATGGCAGAGGCGCCGTTCGAGCAACGGCTGCGCCATCTGCTGCAGCAGTGCGCCACGTTTGCCTACCGCGAGCACCAGGGCGTGTTCTACAAGCGCTTCCTGCTGTTTCCCCCGCTGGACCTCATCGCCGAAACCGAGGCCATCACCGCAAAGGGCGAATCCCGGATCGATCGGCGTCTCGTCGAATTCGTGCAGGAGGGCCACCGAGTCGGCGCACTACGCTCGACGTTGGCCGACGACCACTTCATTGCCGCGTTCTATTGCGTTGTCGATGGCCTGCTCTCGGAGACGTTCATGTACGAAAGACACGAACTGGAGCGCCGATTCGAAGGCATCTGGTCGGTGTTCTGGATGGGGGTCAAGACTGGCTGATCAAACAGACTGATCAGCCACCCTGCGGCTTGCGGTAGGCCTGGTAGCAGTGTCGGTTACGCTCGAGAGCGATCAGGGAGTGGGTCGTCAGGCCGGGGATATCGGCGAGTTCCAACCCGTCGAGCGCGGCGATCGTATCCGGGGGACAGCCGTTGCGTGGAGGAATATCGTTCCAGCCCAACAGGAAAACGCCGCCGGGTTTGAGGCAGGCCGTCGCGCCGGCGAAGGCCGCTTCCACCGCATCGGGCTCGTCGAGCCCCCACCCCAGCACGCCGTTGCAGATCACGGCATCGAGGCTTTCCGCCGCGACGTGATCGGCAATGTCGGCCATGTTGGCGACGAGATGCGGGTCCCCACCGAACGCCGCCTTGGCCGGATCGATCTCCATGGTCGTGACGCGCTTGCGGGGCAGCAGTTGGGGGTAGTGTCGCGTGTACCACGCGCACCCCACGAGTAGAACACTCTCGACCGCAGAATCCTGATCCAGCGCGGGCAGCACGACGTCCTCGAGCAGGCGTCGATCGCCGTAGCGATAGCGCAATACCCAACCACTCTTGTCGATCGTGCCCAGCATGCGGGCGGCGGTACGGTAGAGATCGGCCTTCGCGGGCATCCAGTCACGTCCTTGTCGCGGCAGTCACGGCGTTCGGATCTCTATCTAAGCGTGTTAGCTGCCACGAGACAATAGCGACCGATACCGTCGGGACTCAGCCCGCGCGCTGCTCCCGCGTCTTCTTGATCAGGTCGTAGGCATTGCTGATCTCGCTGGTTCGCTCCTTGGCCATTTCGCGCATGCTTTCGGGAAGCCCCTTGCCGGCCAGCTTGTCGGGGTGATTCTCGCTCATTAGCTTGCGATAGGCGCGCTTGAGCTCGGCGTCCGTTGCCTCCTCGGAGAGCCCCAGCACGCGATAGGCGTCTTCCAGCGACTGGCCGCTGCTCGCGCCGCCGGCGCCCTGATGGGCCCCGCCACGCAGCATCGCCTCGATCTGCTGAATTTCGGCCTCGGAGAAGCCGAGCCCTCGCGCCACCCGCAACAGCATCTCGTGTTCGGCAGGATGCATCTCGCCGTCGGCGGCGATGGCCGCCAGCTGCACCTGCAGGAATACCTGCAGCAGGGCACGCTGGCTCCCGGCAACCTGGCGGATCTTGGCCACCTCGGCATCGAGATCGAATTCGGGCTCCTTGCCGCGATTGAACGCGGCTTTTGCACGCTCGCGCATCTCGCCGCTCAAATTGAGCCGATCGAACAGCATTTCCGCCGTGCGAATTTCATCCTGGGTGATGTGGCCGTCGACCTTGCACACGCAGCCCATCACCGCGAAGGTCGATTCGAGGAACTGATGCTGGATATTGACGACGCGCCCCAGCAGCGAGCTGCGCAGCTTGCGGCTGACCCACCAGCCGATGGCAGCACCGATCAAGAGTCCCGGCAACTTGCCGAAGAGATAGCCGATGACGGCGCCGATCAGAATCGCAATTGACATGAAAATCCTATCAGTCGTTGTTGGTGTTGAGTCGGATGCGAATGGCCGCTTCGATGCCATCGGCATCCAGACCGCAATCGCGCAGTAGTTCGGCCGGTTTGCCATGTTCGACGAAGGCGTCGGGAATTCCCAGGTTGAGTACCTGAACCTGGATTCCCTCGGCCGCCAGCAGCTCGTTGACCGCGCTGCCGGCACCGCCAGCGACCACGTTCTCCTCGAGCGTGACCAGCAGATCGTGGGCTTCAGCCGCCGCCAGAATAGCCTCGCGATCCAGCGGTTTCACCGAACGCATATTGAGATGCGTGGCATCCAGACGTTCGGCAACGTCCTCCGCCGGCGTATTCAGGCTGCCGAAGGCCAATAATGCCACGCGCGGGGCCTGTTCTGCCGTCGCTTCACGACGCCGCTCGGCCTTACCGATGGGCACTCGCGCCTCGAGGTCCCGGGGAATATCGCTTCCCGGGCCGGTACCGCGTGGGTAGCGCACGGCGGCAGGGCCATCGTGATGGTAGGCGGTGGAAAGCATCGCCCGGCATTCGGCTTCGTCCGCCGGGGCCAGGATGATCATGCCCGGCACGCAGCGCAGAAAGGAGAGATCCAGCGCGCCGTGGTGCGTCGGGCCATCCTCTCCCACCAGTCCGGCACGATCGATGGCGAAGGTCACATCGAGATGCTGCACGGCAACGTCATGAATCAACTGATCGTAGCCGCGCTGCAGGAAGGTCGAATAGATCGCCACCACCGGCTTCATCGCCTCGCAGGCCATGCCGGCCGCCAGCGTCACCGCGTGCTGCTCGGCGATCGCCACATCAAAATAGCGCTCGGGATAGATCTGCGAGAAGCGAATCAGATCGGAGCCCTCGCCCATCGCCGGCGTGATTCCGATCAGCCGTGGATCCTCGGCCGCCATGTCGCACAGCCAGTCACCGAACACGTTGCAGTACTTGCGCGGTTTGAAAGCCGGTGCTGGCGTCTTGTCGACTTGGCTCGTGGGCGGAGTAGTCGAATCCATCTCAGGTGGCGCAGGCGGCGTCTTTTCCAGCTTGGTGATCGCGTGAAAGCCGATCGGATCGGCCTCTGCCGGGCGAAAGCCACGCCCCTTGCGGGTCCGAACGTGGAGAAACTGCGGGCCGTCGAGATCGCGCACCGCTTCCAGCGCCTGATTCAGCGCGCCAAGATCATGACCATCGATCGGCCCGAGATAGTTGAACCCCATCTCCTCGAACAGGGTTGCCGGGCTGATCATGCCCTTGACGTGCTCTTCGGTGCGGCGGGCGAATTCCAGCGCCCCGGGCAGATGCGACAGCACTCGCTTGCCGTTCTCGCGCATGGCGGCATACGGCTTGCTGGTCAGAATCCGGGTCAGGTAGCTTGCCATCCCGCCGACGTTCTCCGAGATCGACATCTCGTTGTCGTTGAGCACCACCAGCAGATTGGCGTTGACGTGGCCGGCATGCGCCAGCGCCTCGAACGCCATGCCCGCTGTCAACGCGCCGTCGCCGATCACCGCGCAGACACGGCGCTTTTCGCCCTTGGCTCGAGCACTCAGGGCCATGCCCAGCGCCGCCGAGATCGAGGTGCTCGAATGGCCCACACCGAACGTGTCGAAGGGCGATTCCAAACGCCGCGGAAACGCGGCCAGGCCGCCGTACTGACGAATGCTCGCCAGCGTCTCGCGCCGACCGGTCAGAATCTTGTGCGGATAGGCCTGGTGGCCGACGTCCCAGACCAGGCGGTCGTGGGGCGTTTCCAGCGCGCGATGCAGCGCCACGGTCAATTCGATCACGCCAAGACCGGCGCCGAAATGGCCGCCGCTGCAGCCCACGCTGTAGAGCAGATAGGCGCGCAGCTCGTCGGCGACCTGACGCTGTTGCGCCAGCGACATGCCGCGCAATCCCTCGGGTGACTCGAGCGTATCGAGCAGCGGTGTCAGCGGTCGCTGGGTGGGAATCTCGTCGAACAGCTTCATAGACATGTCATTACCGGTCAGTGATCGCGATCGATCATGAATCGAGCCAGCGCCGCCAATGGCTGGCCGGCCTCGCCCAGCGGCTCGAGCGACGCGAGCGCATCGTCGAGCAGCTCGCGAGCGCGGCTCTGCGCCTGCGCGACGCCGAGCAGGGCGGGATAGGTAGGTTTGTCGCGACGGGCGTCGGCACCGGAAGTCTTGCCCAGCGTCTGGGTGTCGCCGGTGACATCGAGCACGTCGTCGTGAATCTGGAATGCCAGCCCCATGGCCGAGGCGAAACGGTCCAGCGCCGCGACCCGTGGGTCGGATTCTTCCACCGCGACCAACGCACCGAGGCGCACCGAGGCGCGGATCAACGCGCCTGTCTTGTGCTGATGCATCGCCTGCAGCGCCGCGAGATCCATTGGCGCGCCGACGGCGCCCAGGTCGATCGCCTGCCCGGCCGCCATGCCATCGCGGCCGGCCGCTCGGGCGAGCGTGGTCACCATCGCCCCCAGACGCGGGTGCGGCCGGGAAGCCAGCGCTTCGAATGCCAGCGTCTGCAGCGCGTCCCCGGCCAGAATCGCCAGCGGCTCGTCGAACGCGCGGTGCACCGTGGGCCGGCCGCGACGCAGATCGTCGTCGTCCATGGCCGGCAGGTCGTCATGGACCAGCGAATAGGCGTGGATCATCTCGATCGCCGCAGCGGGGGCGTCCAGGGCATCGTCCTCGGCGCCCAACGCCCGCCCGGCAAGATAGACCAGTACCGGACGCAGCCGCTTGCCGGTTCCCAGCACGCTGTAGCCGATGGCATCGTCGAGGGCGGCGCAGGCGCCATCCTGGCGGTTCAGCCAACCGGCCAGCACATGCTCGCTGCGCGAGCGCACGGCGTCGATCGCCCCCTCGGCGCGCGGCGTCTCAACGCTCATCGTTCGGCGCCTGAGCGTCAAACGGCGCGGCCTGCAGCGTTCCGTCACCCTGCTCGAGCAGCGCCTGTACCTTGAGCTCGGCGCTGTCGAGACGCTGCTGGGCATCCCGCGTCAGCCGGATACCGCGCTCGAATGCAGTCAGCGACGCCTCCAGCGTCAACTCGCCGGATTCGAGCCGGGCCACCAACGTCTCGAGTTGATCCAGCGTCGCGGCAAAGTCCTTGGCAACGTCCTGGGAAACGTCCTCGGCAACGTCCGTGGAACCGGTCTGCGTAACGTCCTGTTCGGCCATCTTGTCGGGCATGGGACTCTCATGTCAGCGCTCGGCGGCATCCCTACGGGGCCGGAGCGTTCTTCGAGGCGCGAGCGTCAACCTCGTCGCGCCGGTTCGGAAATAACGTCCAGTATACACCGCCGCCGGGGGGGGTCGTCTGCCCTTGGCGGCAAATCCGGCCGCCGTGTCGCCATGAAAAGCCTCACTGTTGGCAGGCCACTGCAAGCGCTCGGCCCACAAACCGCAGAACTCTTAACATGGATCAACTTGCGCGCTTTTAACGGCATTTTCGCGGCCAATCGATGCAGTTTCAATAGATGGCGACTGGAAAACCTGGTCATGGCTTCTAGCCTTGATCTGTACGACCTTGAATCATCCAGCCTTGAATCACCCGGCCTTGAAACCACTGGTCTTGAGCCATCGCGATCCGCTCACCGGGTCATCAGGGAAGTCTATGTCACCGCAAGGAGCATCATCATGAAAGCACTGGTCTATCATGGCAGCCGCGACGTTCGCGTCGACAACGTACCCGAACCGACGATCGAACAGGACGACGATATCGTCCTGCGCGTCACCGCCACGGCCATCTGTGGTTCCGACCTGCACCTGTATCGGGGCGCGATGCCGGCCACCGAACCCGGCGATATCTTTGGCCACGAATTCATGGGCGTCGTCGAAGAAGCCGGCTCCGCGGTCACCAGCGTCAAGAAAGGCGATCGAGTCGTCGTACCCTTCGTGATTGCCTGCGGCAGCTGCTTCTTCTGCCAGCACGCGCTTTATGCCGCCTGCGAGACCACCAATCCCGATGACGGCGGCGCGCTCAACAAGAAATCGATTCCCGCACCGGCGGCGCTGTTCGGTTTCTCGCACATGTACGGCGGCGTTCCCGGCGGGCAGGCCGAGTACGTGCGCGTGCCGCAGGCCAATACCGGGGCGTTTGCCATTGCCGACGGGCTCGACGACGAACAGGTGCTATTCCTGTCCGACATCCTGCCCACCGGCTATCAGGCGGTGCTGAACGCCGGCGTCACGCGGGGATCGAGCGTCGCCATTTTCGGTGCCGGCCCGGTGGGGCTGCTGTCGGCCGCCTGCGCCAGGATGGAAGGCGCCGAACGCATCATCATGGTCGACAACCAGGGCTACCGGCTCGACTTCGCCAAGCAGGCCTACGGTGTCGAGACGCTCAATTTCGATCAGGTCGACGATGTCGCCGAGGCGATCATCCAGATGACCGACGGCCATCGTGGCGTGGATGCGGTGATCGATGCCGTGGGCTACGAAGCCAAGGGGCATGGCGGCAAACTGCCGGCGATGGGCAACTTCGAAGTCGAGAGCAGTGATATCGCCTTGCATCAGTGTCTGGCGGCCGTGCGCCGTGGCGGCAATATCAGCATCCCCGGCGTCTACGCCGGTGCCGTCGACGGTTTTCTGATCGGCGATTTCTTCGACAAGGGGCTGACCATGAAAGGCGGCCAGACCCACGTCCACCATTACCTGCCCAAACTGCTCGAAGCCATCGAGCAGGGCACGCTCAAACCCGAGACGATCATTAGTCACCGCATGACGCTGGACCAGGCTGCCGACGGCTATCGGATGTTCGATGACAAGCAGGACGACTGCCGCAAGATCGTGATGACGCCCTGAACCGCATCCTGGAAGACGGCTCAACGCCTCCGCTTGCGGGGGCGTTTTCATGTCGTCGTTTTCACGCCAGCATGATGAGCCAAAGCGCTGCCTCGGATGCATTCGCCTCACGTTGAAGCCGCGTCATTTTCATTCTGTCGAGCGACGCTTATGGTACTCTATGCGCCCGCTCGCGACGCCGAGACGGAGGCTTGCTGCCTCGTCCAGGCCCCGCCTGCCGGTCTTTTCCCATGAGCGCGCCGCCACGTTTGCTGCCGCCGCGACAAGCCGATGAAGAAGGTTGATCCACCAATGGCCAAGACGTCTCTGGACAAGAGCAAGATCAAGATCCTCCTGCTCGAGGGCATCCACCAGTCCGCCGTGGATACGTTGTTGAACGCGGGTTACACCAACTTCGAAACGCTCTCCACGTCGCTCACCGAAGAGGATCTGATCGAGAAGATCCGCGACGTGCACTTCATCGGCATTCGTTCCCGAACCCAGCTCACCGAGCGCGTCTTCGCCGCGGCCGAGAAACTGACCGCCGTCGGCTGCTTCTGCATCGGCACCAATCAGGTCGATCTCGATGCGGCGCTCAAGCGTGCGATTCCGGTGTTCAACGCGCCCTACTCCAACACGCGTTCGGTGGCCGAGCTGGTGCTGGCCGAGACGATCATGCTGCTGCGTGGCATTCCCGAGAAGAACGCCCGCGCGCACCAGGGCGGCTGGCTGAAGTCCGCCAAGAATTCCCACGAGACCCGCGGCAAGACGCTGGGGATCGTCGGCTACGGCAGCATTGGCGCCCAGCTCTCGGTACTCGCCGAATCGCTCGGCCTCGACGTGCTCTACTACGACGTGGTGACCAAGCTGGCGATGGGTAACGCGCGTCAGGTGGGAAGCCTCGAGGAGCTGCTGGCGCGGGCCGACGTGGTCAGCCTCCACGTGCCGGACCTGCCCTCCACGCGCTGGATGATCGGCGCCGAGCAGATCGCGCTGATGAAGCAGGGCGGCATCCTGATCAACGCCTCCCGCGGTTCGGTGGTGGATATCGAGGCGCTGGCCGATTCGCTCAAGAGCGGCAAGCTGCTGGGCGCGGCCATCGACGTGTTCCCGGTCGAGCCCAAGGGCGCCGAAGAAGAGTTCACCTCGCCGCTGCGCGGACTCGAGAACGTGATCCTGACTCCGCACATCGGCGGCTCCACGCTGGAAGCGCAGCAGAACATCGGCATCGAAGTCGCCGAGAAGCTCGTAACCTACTCCGACAACGGCACCACCATCACCTCAGTCAACTTCCCCGAAGTGGCGCTGCCGTCACACCCGGACAAGCATCGTCTGCTGCACATTCACGAGAACGTGCCCGGCGTGCTGTTCGAAATCAACCGGGTGCTCTCCGAAGACGGCATCAACATCGCCGGCCAGTTCCTGCAGACCAACGACAAGGTCGGCTACGTCGTCATCGACGTCGATAAGGCCTACGGCAAGCAGGCGCTGGAAGCGCTCAAGCAGGTGGAGCACACCCTGCGTCTGCGCGTGCTCTACTCCGAGAGTGACTATAAGGCCTGACCTGGACTTTTCTGACACACAGGTTGATGACGCAGAAAGCCGCCCACGGGCGGCTTTCTGCTATGGCGGTGTAACGGTATGACGGCGAGCAAACGGTAAGCGTTTACGGCAGTTCGCCGGAGCCATTCTGACCGCGCGAAGCGTCCGCCGGGTTGCTGGTGGGGCCATTTTGAGGCACCCCAGGCTCGACCTCGCGCTGTCCATCGTTGTAGCGATTGAATGTGCAGCCGCCGATCAGAGACAGCAGGATCAGAGCGCCGACAAACGGGATGAAAACACGCATAACGGTTCCTTGAATCATCGTTGTATCAACTCGAGTGTCTCGAGTCACAGTGGACGGCGGCGATACTCGGTCGCCGCTCTCGTGTTGCCAACCTCGACGCGCAAATCTCCGCGTCAGAAGTCGATGCCGATACCAGCATAGACCGTTCGTCCCGGTGCCGGCTCGAAGTAGCGATCGTTATTGGCGTTGATACGCACATTGGCGTAGTGCTCGATATCGAACAGGTTGCGAACACCGCCGTAGAGCTTGAGCACGGTGTCGCCACCCAGGCGCCAGCCGTCGCCGCCGCGCAGGTTGACCAGCCAGTAGTCGCCGACATCCACCTCGTTGGCGTTGTCCGCCACCATGTCGCCGACGTACTGGGTTTCCAGGCTGGCAAAGCGCTGTCCCAGCCCCTGCCACGTCAGGCGATTGACCCAGGTCTGCTCGGGCAGGCCGGGAATGCGATTGCCGCTGTAGTCGTCCGCCTCACCGTCGTAGCTATCGAATTCGTACTTGGCCAGCGTCAAGGCGCTGTCGATTCGCCAGCTCGGATCGAACTGCCAGCCCAGCGCGACTTCGAGCCCGTCCCGGTCGCTATTCCCGGCGTTGTCGTAGAAGGTACGGCCGTCGTCGCCCTCGTAGGGCACCAGCTCGTCGCGGACGCGCACCGAAAACAGCGCTACGTCGTAGTCGAGCCCGTTGTCGAAGTTGCCGCGCAGGCCGATTTCCCGATTCCAGGACTTCTGCGGTTCGATATCCGGATTGAAGCCACCAATGCCCGCCGGATTGGCAAACTCGGAGAAGGTCGGCGTCTCGTAGGCGGTACCGGTATTGACGTAGACCTGATGGTTGCGACGATAGCGGTAGCTCAACCCGGCCGAGCCGCTCCATTCGTGGAATACGCGGTCGCCGCTGTTGTCGCCGTCGCTGAGATAGTCGTCGTCGATATCCAGGTCGACCCGATCGTAACGACCGCCCAGCGACAGCGTCCAGCGCTCGGTAAGATCGAGATCGCCCTGCAGAAAGGTACCCACCGACGTGGCGGTCTGGGTTTCATCGGCGACCTTGCCGGTGACGTCGCCATTGAAGGCGACGTTCTGGCGACCGCGATCGTCTTCCTGGCGCGCCAGATCGACGCCGGCCACATAGCGCAGCGGCATGTCGCCCAGGCTCAACGTCTGATGATATTCGGCACTGCCGCCGTAATAGTCACGGTCGTAGTCGATCAGGCTATCGCCGGGGTACGGCAACTGCTGCTCGAAATCACGCTGGAGGTAGAACCCCTTGAGGTAGAACTCGCCCGGCCCTGCCGACAGATCCTCGTACTGCAATCCCAGCACCTGCTGATCGACGCTCTGGCCGGTGTCGTACTCCTCGGTAAACGCGCCCGCCTGATCGCAATCTTCGTGGACCTGTTCGCGGGTCAGCCCGCCCGGATCTTCCGAACGAGGGTTGTCGAGCAGATTGACGATCGCCGTCAGCGCCCGGTCGCTGCCCAGCTCGCGGCGCAGCTTGGCGTTGAGCAGGTATTTCTCGGTCGAACTGTGATCGCGGTAACCGTCAACGTTGAGTGCGGAGACGCTAACATGATGCGACCACGGACCGTTCACGCCGCCGTTGCTGACAGCATACTTCTGATAGCCGTCACTGCCGCCTTCCATGCGAATGTGGCTGCCCGGATCGTCGCTGCCATCGGCGGTGGTGACGCTGATCACGCCACCGGCGGCGTTGCCGTACTGCACCGCCGCCGGCCCGCGAATCACCTCGATGCGCTCGGCGCTGTCGAGATCGATGGCGTCGAGCTGCGCCTGTCCGTCCGGCAGGGTGTAGGGAATTCCGTCGACGATCACCGTGATGCCGCGCACCCCGAACGGCGCCCGCGCGCCGAAGCCGCGGATGGAGACGCGCTGGCCCTGGGCGAAGTTGTCGCGATTCTGCAGGAACACGCCGGGCACCGTGACCAGCGACTCATCCAGCCGAACCCGCTGTTGGCCCTGCTGGATCTCGTCACGCTCGACGACCGACACGGCGGCCGGCGTGGCGTATAGCTCGCGAGAAAGCCGGGGCGCGGTGACTTCGATCACCGGCTGCGCTTGTGCCTGCGAACTCGTGGAAGACAACGCCGAGGCTGGGGGCGTCGAGGCGGATTGCGCCAGCGCCGCGCCGGGCGTGACGACGCCCAGACATAGCGCCGTCGACAGATAACGGAATTTCATGGCGTTCCCTGCAATGAGAATGTCACCGCTTTTCCAGCGGTTTTGAATCGATGATACCGAGGGCGGAGCCCTATTCTTGCGCCGCGATGCCACCACCGCAAGACAAAGCCCGTTTGCAGCCGGAATTGGCGAGAATCCGCCACCTTGACCATGCTGGAGATTCGAAAATCTCTACCTTCGCAGCAATCCGGCATTGAGCAAGGAGGCTTGACCATGGATCTGGCTATTCGCGGCAAGACAGCGCTGATCACGGGCGCTCAGAGCGGTATCGGTCTGGCAACGGCAAGACAGCTGGCCGCCGAAGGCGTCAGTCTGATTCTCAGCGATCTCGATGCAGACGCCCTCGACCAGGCTGCCAGTGAAATCGATGGCGATCCGCTCTGTGTCATCGCCGACGTGACCCATCAGGAAGAAGTCGATGCGCTGGTTCGCCAGGGAGTCGAGCGCTTCGGCGCGGTCGACATCGTCGTCCACACGGCAGGCGTCACCGGCGCCAAGGGCGATCCGCTGGCACTCAGCGACGACGATTACCGCGACGCCTGGGAGATCGATTTCTTCTCGGCGGTGCGACTGGCGCGAGCGACGATTCCGGCGATGCGCGAGCGCGGCTGGGGCCGCTTCATCTGCATCACCTCGGAAAACACCGTTCAGCCCTACTGGGAAGAAGCGGTCTACAACACCGCCAAAGCCTCGCTCAGCACGTTCATCAAGAATCTCTCCTACCAGGAAGCCGCCCATGGGGTGCTCTGCAACACCGTGGCCCCAGCCTTCATTGCGACGCCGATGACCGACGGCATGATGAAACAGCGCGCCGAGCAACTCGGCTGTTCCTTCGAACAGGCGATCGAAAGCTTTCTCGAGGAAGAACGTCCCGGCATCGTCGCCAAACGCCGCGGCGAGGTCGATGAAGTGGCTTTCGTCATCGCCATGCTGGTGTCACAGCACGCCTCGTTCGTCAACGGCAGCAACGTTCGTGTCGACGGGGGCTCCGTCATCTCGGTTCAGAACTGAAGCGGCGGAGATGACGGCACGGAGCAAACGAGAAACGGGGCCGAGGCCCCGTTTTTGATTCCGCGATCATGCGGCGATCACAAATTATAGACCAGCGAGACACCCGTGGTGGTATCGGTCTGACTGGAAGCGCCCGGCGGTGGGTTGTCGTTGAACTCGACCTCGTAGGACACCTTGAGCGACAGCGTGTCGTTCATCGCCACCGTCAGTGCCGTTTCCGAGCGGCCAATGATGTTCTCCTCCGAGGCCTCGGTCGCCAGCGCTTGCGAGAACTTCGACGTCTCGGAGAATTGCCAGTCGTAGTCCAACCCGGCGTAGAGCAGGCCGACGTTGTCATGGCCGCCCTCTTCATACTCGTCGTGGCGTACACCCGGGCCCGCTTCCACGGTCAGCGATTGCGGCGGGCCGATGAGCAACTGTCGCCCGTAGCCGCCAACCAGGGTCGATTGGGAGTCGTAACCCGAGAAGCGGTCCTTGTCCCAGCGGGCCAGGCCAAACAGATAGTTGTAGGTGGAGAGGTTGTAACGCGTGCGCCCGGCGACCAGATACTCCTCCGCCGAGGTCTCGTCATCGTCACTGGCGCTCCTCGCGCTCAGCTGCAGATTGTAGGACCAGGGCGCGTTGAACCAGGTCATGTCCGCCCCGGCAAGCAGGCTCTCGCTATTACTGTTGCCGCTGATCTTGTGATAGCCAAGCTCGGCCGTGCCCTCGAAAGGCTTTTCCGCCGTGGCCGGATTCTTCATGACATCCAGCTCCTCGAGCTGTGCCTGAGCCAGGCCGGCACAGGTCAGGCTCGTGATTCCCAAGCCAGTGACCATGAGCGCTTTCAGCCGCTCTGAAACTCCTTGAGCGGGCGTTCGTCCTTGATGAGTCACACTATCGCCTCTTGTGGCAGTCGAAATGCACCATACGTCGAATTGACGTCAGTACTTTGCATTAGACTTAACCCACGGCAAGGAAACAACCAAACAGCGTTTTGATTCACATTTCCCATCCTGGCATCGAGCTCGGCCCAACCCGATCCGGCTCGAAAGACAGGCATAAAAAAGGCGAGCCAAATGGCTCGCCACAACAACTTCCGTCAATGATTCGTTAGGTCTCATCCCGACGGAAGAGCGCTCGGGAAATGAACCGCGCAATCGCCGAGTCGGCTTGCCGCGCGCTTCATCCTGAAAATGTCGGCACCGATAACGAGACCCGCCCGTTACCGAATGCTCTCGAACGCCAAGTTAAGCGAGCAACGGCCGGCCGTCAATATTTATGGAAACCATTTCCACTTTTTTAATTGCCGAAGCGACAGCCGCTCAGAAGCAGGTCTCCAGCACTTCCATAACCGCCAGCCGCTCATCGACCAGCAGCATGCGCCGCCACTTGTCGAAGGTCAGGCAGGGATGCGAGGTGCCGAAAGCGATGACGTCGCCAACGGAGATCTCGGCAGTCGTCGGCACCTCGAGAAAGACGTGCTGATCCATGATGTTTGTCGTTCGCCACCCGCTGATGTCGATCGGCGCCGCGTTCTCGCCATGCAGGGAATAGAGCCGTAGCGGCAGCGGCATATCCGGCTCGTGGCCGATATCGCGTTTGCCCAGCGCAATGATCGCCAGACCCGGCTCGGGTAGCGACTGCACGTGGGCGAACACCTCGAGCGCCGGCTGTAGCTCGCCTTCGAGCTTGGGGTCACGAGCCTTGACCGCATCCATCGCGCCGGCGTAGAGCTTGTGATCGTGCACCACGTAGCAGCCCGGTCGCAGCACCGGCGTGTAGTGTTCGCGCAGTTCTGCTAGGTCAAACGCCTCGGCGATCAGGTCGAACCATTTGGAACCGGAAGCGGTAACGATCGGCGCCTGACGTTTGAGCACACCGCTGGCCTGCAACGTGCGAACGATGTCGACCAGCCGCTCACCGTAGGCGCGTACGGCCGCGACCTCGTCACCGCCGCCAATCATGCCTTCGTACCCTTCGATGCCCACCAGCGCCAGTGCCGGCTGCTCGGCAATGGCGGCTACCAGGGCGTCTACCTGCGAGGCAGTACGGCAGCCGCAGCGGCCGCCATCGATGCCCAGCTCGATCAGTAAATTGAGCGTAAGACCTCGTGCGGCGAAGAAAGCCCCCAGGTCGCGAACGTTATCCGCACCGTCGACCACGCAGTAGTAATCCAGCCCTGACTCGATGGCATCCGCGACCAGTGCCATGTTGGGTCGCCCCACCAGTTGATTGACCATCAGCACCCGGTCGATGCCGTGAGCATGCGCCGCCACCGTCTGCACTGCCGTCGCCAGCGTGATGCCCCAGGCCCCCGCCTCGATCTGACGTTTGAACAGCTTGGGTGCCATGGTGGTCTTGCCGTGAGGCGCGAGCTTGGCGCCGTGGTCGTCCGCGAAGCGCTGCATCCAGGCCAGATTGTGCGCCAGCGGCGCCTCGAAGATCGCCGCCGCCGGCAACGGGACGTCCGTCAGCAGATTTGCGGGGGTCGAAAGCGGCGTGCCTTTCTCCACGGCCGCCGATGCGTTTCCTGAAGCAGTCATATTGTTCATTGTCTTTCTCCGGATAGGGGTCTCGGCAGGCTCAATCTGTGTTGGAGAGCATGAAGGACGCTTCGCGCAGCGCGCCGATCAGAGTTTCGCGCCGCGATTCATCGGCATCACGACCGATGGTGAAGCAGAGCGTAGCCCGGGCTCGGTCGGTGCCTTCGTGGATCGGCACGGCCATACAGCAGGCGAAGCTGTCGACCAGACCTTCGGTGAGCGCATAGCCACGCTGTTGCGTCAGTTCGATCTCCGCAATGAAACCGTCGATATCGATTCGCTCACCGTCGGGGAGCATGAAGTCCTCATCCGGTACCAGCCCCAGCATGGCTTCCCTGCTCATGCCACCCAGCAGGACGCGCCCGGACGCCGTCCACGGGATCGGCACCTTGACCCCGACTTCGGAGCTGATGCGAAACGGTCTGGCACCGTTTTCGTTGAGCATCACGGTGTACTTGTCGCCATCCAGCATGCACAGCTGGGTAGTCTCGTCGTAGCGCGCCGACAGCTCACGCATGACCGGTCGCGCACGCTTCAGCAGATCGTTGTGATCCGCGTAGTCGAGTCCGAAATAGTGCATCGCCCGGCCGAAAAAGACCCGTCCGTCACTCTCCGTCTCCAACCACCCCGCTTCACTGAGCAGGTTGATCAGCTCGTAAACGCTGGAGCGGGGCGCGCCCGTCGCCTCCATCAACGCCTTCGGCGTCATCGGCTGACGATGAAGATGTAGCTGTTCACACAGGGCGTTAACGCGATCGACCCCGCGGGCGCGAGGAGCCGCGGCGCTGGAAGATGTGGTGGTGCTGGAAGACCTGGTGCTGGAATCGCTCATATCACCTCATTGATGGTGCTACGGGTCCGATCTACCCGGTTAGGTGCCGCTGAATGACACCCTTGCGCAGAGCCGGTGAATAGGTGCAGTATAAATTCATCCGATAAATCGGACAACAATCCGATATATCGGACAAACAACAGCAACAATACGAGCCCACTCCATGAAAACGATCCTCAAAGCGCTGAGCGCCGTTGCGGCGGTCGCCCTCATCCCCTCACTTGCCGCCACCCACGCGCAGGCCGATACCCTGCAGACGGTGCTGGACCGTGGCGAACTGGTCGTCGGCACCGGTAGTTCGAATCCCCCCTGGCACTTCACCGACAATGGCCAGACCGTCGGATTCGATGCCGACATCGGCCATATTCTGGCTCAAGGTCTGTTCAACGATCCCAGTAAAGTCCGTTTCGTCAACCAGTCTTCGGATGCCCGAATTCCCAACCTGCTGACGAACAAGGTCGACATCTCCTGCCAAGGGATGACCGTCACGGCGGCACGTGCGCAACAGGTCGCTTTCACCGTGCCCTATTATCGCGAGGGCGTCGGCCTGCTGATGCTCAAGGGCGGCGACTACGGCGATTACGACGCGCTCAAGTCGGCCGGCAGCGACATCACGGTTGCCGTGCTGCAGAACGTCTATGCCGAGGAGATGGTCCATCAGGCACTGCCGGAAGCCGAGGTCGACCAGTATGAAAGCCAGAATCTGATCTATCAGGCCCTCAACTCCCATCGTGCCGCAGCGGTCGCGACCGACCTTTCGACCTTGAAGTGGTACATGAAGAATAACGGCGATCGCTACGTCGATGCCGGCTACAGCTGGAATCCGCAATCCTACGCCTGCGCCGTGTCGCCCGACGATCAGCGCTGGTTGAATTTCGTCAACACCACCCTCGAAGAAGCCATGTACGGCGTCGAGTTCCAGCGCTCTTCCGATGCCTTCGAACAATGGTTCGGCGAGCGCCCCCCGGCACCGAAAACCGGCTTCCCTGCCGAAATGCGTTAAATCCCGGTTTTGGCGCTGCCGAACTCATAGGGTTCGGCAGCGCCCTGCCAAACCGCTCGACCAGGCAGACGAACGCTCATGAACTATCACTTCAATTTCGCCCCTATTTTCGATCAGTGGCCGATACTGCTGAGTGGCATTGGTCTTGGTCTGCTGCTGGCACTGGTGTCGATCGCGATTGGCTCCGCGCTCGGACTGGTGGTCGCTTTCGCCAGTCGTGCGCCGAATCGATGGCTTCGCAGCCTGGCCTTCACCTGGATCTCGATCCTGCGCAATCTGCCGATCCTGGTGATCGTGCTGTTTCTGTTCTTCGGCATGCCGCAGTTGGGTCTGTCGCTGGACAAGATCACCAGCTTCATCGTGGCCCTGTCGCTTTACGCCAGCGCCTATATGGCCGAGGTCTTCCGGGGTGGCCTGTTGAGCGTCCCCCAGGGATTGATCGAAGCCGGACAGGCGATCGGCCTGACGTCGTTCCGGATCAAGCGCTACATCGTGCTACCGATCATGTTTCGCAACGCGCTGCCGGCGTTCGGCAACAACTTCATCTCGCTGTTCAAGGACACCTCGCTGGCGGCCACCATCGCGGTTCCCGAGCTGACGTTCTATGCCCGCAAGATCAACTCCGAAACCTTTCGAGTCATCGAAGTCTGGCTCGTCGCGTCGCTCCTCTACATCGTTTGCTGCTATGCCATCACGCTCGTGCTGAGAGCCATGGAAAAACGGCTCGTGCTGGAGAAAACCTGACATGGACTGGAGCTACTTCTTCAACGAGGTCGTGAACAACCGTGATGCGCTGCTGCACGGAACTGCGATCACCTTCGCGGTATCGCTGATCGCCATTCTGGCCGGAACCGTGCTGGGCATCGTGATCGGCATTGCCGTCACCTATGGCAACAAGCCACTGCGATGGCCGGCCCGGCTCTATATCGACATCATCCGCGGTACGCCCGTGCTGGTTCTGGTGCTGGCGACCTTCTACGTCTCTTCCGCCGTGGGCTTCAACCTCACCGCCTTCCAGGCCGGCGCGCTGGCGCTCACGCTGTTCTGCGCTTCCCACGTCGGAGAAATCCTGCGTGGCGCACTACAATCCCTGTCGCGCGGTCAAATCGAGGCCGGACGCGCCATCGGCCTCACCTTCGGCGGCATCTTCCGCTACATCCTGTTTCCCCAGGCGCTGCGCTATGCCCTGCCGACATGGATCACTGCTGCGGTGGAAATGGTCAAGGCGTCGACGCTGCTGTCGGTCATTGGCGTCGCCGAACTACTGCTGACCACCCAGCAGATCATCAGCAACAATTTTCTCAACATGCAGTTCTACCTGCTGGCCGGTGTGATCTATTTCCTGATCGACTTCGCCATCGAGCAGGTCGGGCGTTTCATTGGTCGGCGTCTCGAACAGCCCACTCGGAGAATGGTATGACCCCTATCGTGGAAGTGCGCGCGCTACACAAGCGATTCGGCGAGCTCGAAGTGCTCAAGGGCATCGACTTTACGGTCGCAGAGGGCGAGGTCGTCTCGGTCATCGGCGCCAGCGGTTCGGGCAAGACCACCCTGCTGCGATGCCTCAATCTGCTCGAAGAGTTCCATCAGGGCGAGGTACTGATCGGTGGCGAAGCGATCGGCTATCACACGCGGCGTGGCCAACGGGCACGGGTGGGCGAGCATGAAATCGCGCGTCAGCGGGCAATGACCGGCATGGTCTTTCAGTCGTTCAACCTGTTCCCGCACATGAGCGCGCTGGACAACGTCACGCTCGGGCTGACCAAGGTGCGGGGCATGCCGAAAAACCAGGCGATCGAGCTCGGGGATCATTGGCTGGAGCGAGTCGGCATGCTCGAACGTCGGGATTACCGCCCCTCGCAACTCTCCGGCGGCCAGCAGCAGCGTGTCGCGATCGCGCGCGCCATCGCCATGAATCCCAAGGTGATGCTGTTCGACGAGGCCACTTCTGCGCTCGATCCGGAGCGCGTCGGCGAGGTGCTGGAGACGATTCGCTCGCTTGCCCAGGAAGGCATGACCATGGTGCTGGTCACGCATGAAATGCGATTTGCCCGGGACGTCTCCGACAAGGTCGTGTTCATGGAGGATGGCCGGATCGCCGAGCAGGGCCCGCCCGAAAGATTGTTCATGCACCCGGAGTCGCCACGCCTGCAGGCGTTTCTCAAGACCTCTTCATTCTGATCTGAACGACATCTGCCTGACCTGAACGACATCTACGGGAGCTCTGGAAAGTTAACCGGCAAGGTGCCTGGCCTCATACCTTGGTCGGAAAGTCTCGCCCGCGGAAGATAACAACTTTCATAAAAATAAATTCTAGGTTAGAAAGTGCCAGGAGAGTTCGAATCGCGTTTTAAGTCATGCCAAGGAATGCCGTGTGAGCCAGCAGATCGACATCCTGTCGCATATCACCGCCTGTCTGCCAAGTCTGCGCGAGGCGGAGAAGAAGGTGGCCAACCTGATCTTCGATGATATCGATTTCGTCGCCGAGGCGAGTATCGGCGAGATCGCAAAGCGCGCCGAGGTGAGCGATGCCAGCGTGACTCGTTTCGCTCGCGCGGTGGACTGCCGCAACGTGCGCGATCTCAAGACGCGCCTGACTCGGGCGCTGGCGGCCGGTCGCCGTTTTATCCAGGAAGCCAGCGAGGACGATGGACTGGGGGTGATCTACGATACCGCTGCCCAGACCCTGGCGCTCAATCGCACGCTGATGGAGCAGGCCGATGTCGAGGGCGCGGTGGCGATGCTCGACGACGCTCGCCAGATTCTGGTGTTCGGTGCCGGCGGCGGCTCGACGGTGATGGCGCAGGAGATGCAGTTCCGGCTGGTTCGTCTCGGCTACGCGATCAGCGCCTATCCCCAGTCGCTGTTGCCGCGCATGGTCGCCTCGACCCTGGAACCCGATGACGTCGTGGTGGCGCTTTCGGTCACCGGCTATACCCCGGAAATCGTCGAGGCGGCCGAGCTGGCTCGCCAGTATGGCGCTCGGGTGCTGGCCGTCACCGCGGCCGGTTCGCCGCTGGCCAAGGTCGCCAATATCACGTTGCCGCTGGCGGCCCGCGAGACCGACTACATCTATTTTCCGTCGTCGTCGCGCTACGCCATGATGGCCGCCATCGACATGCTGGCGCTTGGCCTGGCCTTGCGGCATCGCTCGCGCACTCGCGACAAGCTGCGACGACTCAAGATCACTCTCGATGCCCACCGCGGCGGCGACAACCGCCAGCCGCTGGGGGATTGAGCGCCCAGGAGCGCTCTCCGGGAACCATCATCCAGGAGTCACGATGTCCCACGATTTGTTGATTCGCCGCGCCAGCATCATCGACGGCAGCGGACGCGAGCCTTTCATCGCCGACATCGCGATCGACGACGACCGAATCGTCGCCATCGGTGATCTGGACGGCGAGGAGGCGGGAACGGTCATCGATGCCGAAGGGCTGATTCTCACCCCCGGCTTCATCGACGTGCATACCCATGACGACACCAATGTCATTCGCCAGCCGGAAATGCTGCCGAAACTGTCCCAGGGCGTCACCACCGTGGTGGTCGGCAACTGCGGCATCAGCGCTAGCCCCGTCAAGCTGGCCGGTGAGGTGCCGGACCCGATGAACCTGCTCGGCCGCGCGGAGGATTTTTGCTACCCGAGCTTCGCCGCCTACGCCGAGGCGATCGCCAAGGCACAGCCGAGCGTCAACGTGGCTGCGCTGATCGGCCACACCAGCCTGCGCAGCCAGGTCATGGATCGCTTCGACCGGGCCGCCAGCGATGGTGAAATTGCCGCGATGCGCGAACAGCTGGAAATCGCGCTGGCCGAGGGCGCCGTCGGCATGAGCTCCGGACTCGCCTACCGCAACGCCTATCACGCGCCCACGGCCGAGATGGATACGCTGGTCGAGGCCGTCGGCCGCGCCGGTGGCGTCTATACCACGCATTTGCGCGATGAGTTCGCGGGCCTCCCCGAGGCAATGGACGAGGCCTTCGCCACCGCCAGACACGGTCAGGCACCGCTGGTGATCTCGCACCTCAAGTGTGCCGGTGCCGGCAACTGGGGCAACGCGCCCAAGGCGCTGGCCAAGCTCGACGATGCCGCGCTATCACACGGCGTGCACTGCGACTGTTACCCCTACACCGCCGGCTCCTCGACGCTGGATCTGGGTCAGGTCACCGACGAGATCGACATTTTCATCACCTGGTCCGACCCGCATCCGGAGATGGCCCGCCAGCCGCTGAAGGCGATCGCCGAACAGTGGGATCTGTCGCTGATGGACGCGGCCCGGCGTCTGCAGCCGGCCGGCGCGGTCTATCACAACATGAGCGAGGCGGACATGCGTCAGGTGCTGTCGCATCCGTTGTCGATGGTCGGCTCCGACGGCCTGCCCAACGATCCGCATCCGCATCCGCGGCTGTGGGGCGCGTTTCCGCGGGTGCTCGCGCATTACAGTCGCGACCTGCAACTGCTGCCGCTGACCGAGGCGGTGCGCAAGATGACCGGGCTTTCCGCCGCCAACTTCGGCCTGACCGATCGCGGCGAAATCCGTGTCGGCGCTTTTGCCGATCTGGTGCTGTTCGACCTCGACACGCTCGAGGACACCGCGACCTACACCGCGCCGATCGCCAGAGCAGGCGGCATCGAGCTGGTCGTCGTCAACGGCGTGGTCAGCTATCGCCAGGGCGAGGCCAGCGAACATAGGGCCGGACGACTGCTGCGGCGTCAGGTCCGGCTGTCGGCTCGGCCTTCCCGCACGGCGTCATGATTTTTCACTCGCATTACCCATCCGATCATTGAGACAACCCAGGAGAAAACCGTATGAGCATCAAACGTTATGGCGTCGAAGGCGGCGTCGGCACCGGTGGCCAGAAACTGCCCTTCGCCCGCGCCACCGAAGCGGCCGGCTGGCTGTTCGTCTCCGGCCAGACTCCGATGACCGACGGCGAAGTCGTCGAAGGCAGCATCGTCGAGCAGTCGCGGCTGGCGTTCGCCAACTGCCTGAAGATCGCCGAGGAAGCCGGCTACGGCGTGGAAGACGTGGTCCATGTCACTGCCGTGCTCACCGACGCGCGCTATTTCAGCTCGTTCAACAAGGTGTTCAAGGAAGTGTTCGGCGATCACCCGCCGGCGCGGATCTGCAGCGTTCAGGATCTGGTGGTGGACTGTAAGGTCGAGGTCGACATCAAGTGCTATCGCGCTGATCGCGCCTGATAAGCGCCTGCGCGTACGCATCGCCCGAAAGTTGATCGAATGCGTTGAAGAGACGCTTTGGAACATCTGCAAGAAAGGTGGCCGCGCCCCGGCAAGGGCGCGACCGCAGTGAAAAACCCCATAGGCCATGACATTCCACACTGCTCCGGTCGCGGCAACGACCGGAACGACAATTATAAGAGGTCATTATGAACAGTCACGTTTTCCTCGGGACCTTTATCGCCTACGTGATCATCATGATCGCGTTCGGGTGGTGGGTTTCTCGCAACAGTCGCGGCAGCGGCGACGATTTCCTGCTCGGCGGACGTAGCGTCCCGATCTTTCTGACCATCGGTACCACGGTGGCGACCATGGTCGGCACCGGTTCAAGCATGGGCGCCGTCGGTTTCGGCTACGCCAACGGCTGGGCCGGCGCGCTCTACGGTATCGGCGGCTCCATCGGCGTGATCCTGCTGGCGTTGTGCTTCGCGCCGGTTCGCCGCTTCCGCTTCATGACCATGAGCGAAGAGCTTTCCTACTACGTCGGTGCCAATCGCTGGGTTCGCAACATCGTCGCCGTGCTGATCTACATCGCCTGCATCGGCTGGCTGGGCGCGCACATTCTCGGCGGCGGGCTCTATCTGTCGTGGATGGCGGGGATCGATCTGACCACGGCGCGCATTCTGGTCGCGCTGGGCTTCGGTATCTACTGCGTGATCGGTGGCTACATGGCGGTGATCTGGACCGATACCGTGCAGGCCGTGATCCTGTTCGTCGGCTTCATCGTGATGGCGATCATCGCGCTGGTCGAAGTCGGCGGTTTCTCGGGTCTCGGCACCAACATGGATGTCGCGGCCACCAGTTTCCTGGGTGTCGACAAGATCGGACTGATACCGGCGATCTCTCTCGCCGCCGTCATCGCCGTCGGCGTGCTGGCAACGCCCTCCTACCGCCAGCGGATCTACTCCGGCAACTCGGTCAGCTCGGTGCGCAAGTCGTTCATCATCACCGGCGTCCTCTATCTGTTCTTCTCGATCATTCCGGCGATCATCGGCATGGCGACCCATGCGCTGAACCCTAGCCTCGACAACAGCAACTTCGCTTTCCCGTTCCTAGCCACCGAGATCCTGCCGCTGTGGCTCGGCCTGCTGCTGCTGGTCGCCGGGCTGTCGGCGACCATGTCCAGCGCGAGTTCGGATGCCATCGCTGGCGTCTCGATCCTGCTGCGCGACGTCTACGTGCTGTTCACCGGTCACACGCCGTCGGCCCGCAAGGTCGTGGGCCTGTCACGGCTGGCGCTGGTCGCCACCATCGGCCTGGCGCTGCTGTTCGCGCTGACCTCCAACAACGTCATCAGCTATATCACCAGCATGATCGCGACCGTGATGGCCGGGATGTTCGTATGTGGCGTGCTGGGACGCTTCTGGCCACGCTACAACTGGCAGGGCGCCATCGCTACGCTGATCGCTGCGTCTGCCACGTCTCTGGCGGTGATCAACGTGGATAGCTGGACGGCCTTCTGGGGCAACCCCAGCATTCCGGCGGTGCTGGTCGCGCTGGTCGTTGGCGTCGTGGTCAGTCTGGTCACGCCGGCCTCCAAAGTGACTCCGGAGCAGGCGCTCAAGATCATCGATGACGAACGCGAGCGCATGGAGCTGGATGAAGATCCGGCTGCGGCGATCAGCGGCAGCAAATCGGTCTGAGCCAATGGCAAGATGATGCCTTCGACGCCCCGCTCTCTAGTGGGGCGTCGTCGTTCCATGTCATGCCATCAGCACCCGAATCGCCATCGGTCGCTCGTCGAGATTGTCCGAGCCGCCGCGGTCGACGACCAGAAACTCGCCTTCATGTTCCAGCACCGAATGGATCGCATGCCAGGTACCGGCGCGATAGTTGACGCCCTGGCGACCGTCGGTGACGAAGGCACAGACCCTCATCGGATCGATCTCGTCTCCCGGCGGCGCCACCACGACGATGAAGCGCTCCTCGTGCAGCGGCATGAACGCCTGGCTGCCCAGCGGATGGCGCTCCAGCAGCTCGATCTCCAACGGCAACGAGACCGGCTGGCTCACGAACACGCTAATCAGCGCTCGTGACGGCGCGTCCAGAATCTCCACCCGAGCCAGATCGTGATGTCGCTGGGTACGCCCGTTGTTGATCGGGAAAGCGGCGCTGGTGCGCGCATCGATCACGTCGCCGAACGGCGCGAAAGCCTCCGCCGTCAGGGGCCGCGCGGTCAATTCCATCATGATCTCTATTCCCCTTTTGATCAGCTTCAAATGTCGGCCGCAAATGTTGGTTTCGGCTTCCTGAATCCGGCTATCGTACACAAAAACCCATCGATACCGTTTCTCGCACCGATAGAGTGCAGAGGATCAATATTTTGCGCCTTGATCATGCTCTGCCACTCATCATGAGCTTCTAAACCTGTTTAATGGTCTCTGTAGAGCGCGCTTTACCGAGATCCAGCGAACAGGTCCTTATGAAACCCCACGGCCTAACGCCTTGGTCTGCGACGTGATTATTCGTCGCCGACCGTCTCCTGCCCAATTGCGACAACCTTAGACCATCGTTAATGGCCAAAATGGCACACATCTTGTATACAAAAAATGGGATCACAATCACAAGACGGCCCCGCGGAGGGCACACGCCATGTCGCAACAACCTCCCGGCTACAGCGATCGGCTCTACAACGCCGACCTGGCGCCAACCACGCAGAACTGGAACTGGTACAACATCCTCGCTTTCTGGCTCTCCGACGTTCACAGCGTCGGCGGCTACGTGGTCGCCGCCAGCCTGTTCGCGCTCGGCCTGGCCGGTTGGCAGGTGCTGATCTCGCTGTTGGTGGGCATCTGCATCGTCCAGATCTTCGCCAACCTGATGGCGAGGCCGAGCCAGAAAGCCGCAGTGCCGTTCCCGGTCATCTGTCGGCTCTCGTTCGGTGTACTGGGCGCCAACATTCCGGCGATGATTCGCGGCCTGATCGCGGTGGTGTGGTACGGCATTCAGACGTTTCTCGCCTCCAACGCCCTGACCATCGTGATCCTGCGCCTGTTCCCCGGCATGGAATCGCTGGCCGGACCCAGCTTCCTGGGGCTCTCCTACCTGGGCTGGATCAGCTTCATGCTGCTGTGGTGTCTGCAGGCGATCGTATTCTGGCGCGGCATGGATTCGATCCGGCGCTTCATCGACTGGAGCGGCCCGGCGGTCTATCTGGTGATGTTCGCGCTCGCCGCCTGGCTGGTGTGGCAGGCGGGCTGGGCCAATATCAGCTTTACCCTGAGCGATATCCAGCTCTCTCCCGGCGAACAGCTGTGGCAGATGGTGATCGCGGCCGCCATCGTCGCCGGCTATTTTGCCGGCCCGACGCTCAACTTTGGCGATTTCACCCGCTATGCGCGCACCTTCGATGACGTCAAACGCGGCAACTTCTGGGGCCTGCCGGTCAACTTCCTGGTGTTCTCGGCGACCACGGTGATGATGGTCTCGGCGACGATTCCGGTATTTGGCGAGATGATCGACGACCCGATCGAGACCGTCTCGCGCCTCGACAACACCTTTATCGCCGTACTGGGGGCCGCGACGTTCGTGACGACGACCATCGGTATCAACATCGTCGCCAATTTCGTCGCCCCGGCGTTCGACTTCTCCAACATGGCACCGAGCAAGATCAGCTTTCGCACCGGCGGCTTCATCGCCGCCGTCGGCTCGATCTTTCTGACTCCGTGGAACCTGTTCAGCAACCCGGAGATCATCCACTACACCGTCGATCTGCTGGCAGCGGCCATCGGCCCTCTCTACGGCATCCTGATCATGGACTACTACCGCATCCGCCGCGGGCATATCGATGTCGATGCCCTGTTCAGCGTCGATCCCGACGGCCCCTACTGGTATCGCAACGGTTTCAATCCGGCGGCGGTGAAGGCGGTGATCGCGGCGAGCGTGATCGGCATCGTGATCAACTTCCTGCCGCTGGGCGATCTCGGCCACTTCTCGGTGTTCATCGGCGGCGCGCTCGGTGCGACGTTCTATTCGATGGCGATGCGCCGCGCTACCGCCGCGGCGGCCGTCGCCTCGTAGACGTCCGCTCTGTCTCCTTGAACGCCTAGCGTTCTCTCCCTTACCGGCGCCTTCCGCGCCGTTTTTTTGTGTCACGCTGGATTTCCCTTACGACACGGCTTCACATTGCGTCGCGAAGATTGTATAAAATCTACAATGCGTGAATCACGCACCCCGATGCTTGCTCCGAAGCTTGCGAGCCCGTCCAGATCAGAGGAAAGCCTGCATGAAGCGCATCCATGTCATCGACTCCCATACCGGGGGAGAGCCGACGCGCCTGGTCATGAACGGCTTCCCGACCTTGCCGGGCGACACGCTGGTCGAGAAGCGCGACGCGCTGCGCGAATCCCACGATCACTGGCGGCGCGCCTGCCTGCTGGAGCCACGTGGCAATGACGTACTGGTCGGCGCGCTCTACTGCGAACCGGTTACGCCAGGCGCGACCTGCGGCGTGATCTTTTTCAACAACTCAGGCTACCTGGGCATGTGCGGCCACGGCACGATCGGTCTGGTGGCATCGCTGCATCATCTCGGAATGATCGCGCCCGGCGAACACAAGATCGACACCACCGTCGGTCCGGTCAGCGCCACGCTGCACCAGGACGGCATGGTGACGGTGCGCAACGTGCCCGCCTATCGCTACCGCCAGCGCGTGCCGGTCGAGGTGCCGGGCTACGCCGTGGTGCATGGCGATATCGCCTGGGGCGGCAACTGGTTCTTTCTGGTCGGCGAGCATGATCAGACGGTGACCCTGGCCAACGAGGAGGCGCTGACGGCCTTTACCTGGGCGATCCGCCAGGCGCTGGACGCCCAGAAGATCACCGGTGAAAACGGCGGCCATATCGATCATGTCGAGCTGTTCGCCGACGACGCTGGCGCGGAAAACCCGGCCGATAGCCGCAACTTCGTGCTCTGCCCCGGCAAGGCCTACGACCGCTCCCCCTGTGGCACCGGCACCAGCGCCAAGCTGGCCTGTCTCGCCGCCGACGGCAAGCTGGCTCCCGGCGAGACCTGGGTCCAGGCCAGCATCACCGGCAGCCGCTTCGAGGGACGCTACGAGTGGGAGGGCGAACGGGTACTGCCCTCCATCACCGGCAGCGCCTACATGACCGCCGATGCCACGCTACTGATCGACGAGAACGACCCGTTCGCCTGGGGCATTACCGCGTCGTAGCCATACGGGAAATAGCCATCCGTAGGCTCATCCCGACAGATCATCAACAGATTCCAGAGGACAACCATGAACGACTCCATCTTTACCGGCTGCATTCCTGCCCTGATGACCCCCTGCACCGCCGATCGCACGCCCGACTATGACGCGCTGGTTGCCAAGGGACGCGAGCTGGTCGATCTCGGCATGCGCGGGGTGGTCTACTGCGGCTCGATGGGCGACTGGCCGCTACTGAGCGAGGCCGAACGCCAGGAAGGCGTGGCGCGACTGGTTGCCGCCGGCGTACCCGTCATCGTCGGCACCGGCGCGGTCAACTCGAAGGAAGCCGTCTCCCACGCCGCCCACGCGGCCAAGGTCGGCGCCCGGGGGCTGATGGTCATTCCTCGCGTGCTCTCTCGCGGTACCGCGCCCGCGGCGCAGAAGGCGCACTTCTCGGCGATTCTGAAAGCCGCTTCTGAGCTGCCGGCGGTGATCTACAACAGCCCCTATTACGGCTTCGCCACCCGCGCCGAGCTGTTCTTCGCGCTGCGTCGCGAACATCCCAATCTGATCGGGTTCAAGGAGTTCGGCGGTGCAAACGACCTGCGCTACGCGGCCGAGCACATCACCTCTCAGGATGACGACGTCAGCCTGATGGTGGGGGTCGATACCCAGGTATTCCACGGTTTCGTCAACTGCAACGCCACCGGCGCCATCACCGGGGTCGGCAATGCGCTGCCGCGGGAAGTGCTGCAGCTGGTCGCGCTGAGCCAGAAAGCCGCCAAGGGCGATCCCCAAGCCCGGCGCCTGGCCCAGGAGCTGGAGTCCGCGCTGGCGGTGCTCTCATCCTTCGACGAGGGCGTCGATCTGGTGCTTTTTTACAAATACCTGATGGTACTCAACGGCGACAGCGTCTACGAACTGCACTTCAACGAGAGCGACGCTCTGAGCGATGCGCAGCGCCGCTACGTCGAAACCCAGTACGCGCTGTTCCGCGAGTGGTATGCGCAGTGGTCGGCGCAGCTCGACGCGGCGTGAGACGCTCGGGCCTGAAAAGTCGGCGGGAGCGATATGGATTGCATACAATATCCAGATTTTGCGAAACGACGAGACTTCATGGCGACTTTCAAGACCCGAGCCCAGTACGTGGCGGACGATCTGCGCGAACGCATTCTCGGCGGCGAGTTCAAGGGCGGCTCGCAGCTACGCCAAGACGCGCTGGCCAAGGACTACGACGTCAGCCGCATCCCCGTCAGGGAAGCGCTGCTGACGCTGGAGTCAGAAGGCCTGGTGGAATTTCACGCCCATCGTGGCGCTTTCACCACCGAGCTCTCGGTGGCGGCGATTCGCGAGCTTTTCGATCTGCGCGTACTGCTCGAGACCTACGTGCTGCGCCACGCGATCCCCAATCTGACGGCGGCGGATCTCGATCACGCCGCGAGCATTCTCCGTCAGTATGATGCGGCGCTCGATTCCGGCAGCCAGATCGACAACTGGAGCGACTACAACTTCGCGTTTCATCACGCCCTGTACGCGCCCTCCGGGCTGCCCGAGACGCTGGCCATGATCGGTCAGTTGAATACCAAGTCCGGGCGTTATATCCGCATGCAGCTGGTTTACACCCGCGAGATCGAGAAGGCAGAAGTCGAGCATCGCCAGCTTCTGGAGCTGGCCCGCCAGGGCGATGTCGACAGAACCTGTCAGTTGCTGGAAACCCACATCAAGGACGCCGCGGAAGGTATCGCGGCGGTGCTGGAAAAGAGTCTGCGCAACGCCTGATTCGTCAGCCTTTCCCCTATTGCCCCGGTCGTGAGGTAGCGCATGTCGGACCCATCTCATCCTGTTCCGCCCGAGACAGAGAGCAATGCCGACATCATCATTGTCGGGGCCGGTCTCGTCGGTGTCACCAGCGCCCTGGCGTTGGCGCGCCGGGGCCACCGCGTGCTGGTACTCGACAAACAGGAGCCGGGCCGTGGCGCTTCCTACGGTAACGCCGGACACATGGCCACGGAGCAGGTCTTCCCGATCGCCGATGCTTCAATTCTCAGATCGCTGCCCGGCATGCTGATGGACCCGATGGGGCCACTGCGGCTGGACTGGAAATACCTGCCCCGCGCGCTGCCGTGGCTGACCCGGCTGGTACTGAATCTGCGCCCGGCGCCTTTTCGCCAAAGCGTTGCCGGTATCCGCGCCCTCAACGAACGCAGCCTGGCGGCGTGGCAACGCCTGCTGGCATCGGTCGATAGCAGCCACCTGCTCAAGGCGGACGGCTCGCTGCTAGTCTACGAGAAGCCGGAGTCGCACTCGAAGCTCGAAGCGCTCGAGTCGCGCATGCGCGAACAGCAGGTGCCGGTCGAGCTTTGGGATAGGGAAGCGATTCAGCGAGCGGCGCCGCAGCTGTCGGATGATCTGCTGGGCGGGCTGTTCTTTCCCGCCACGGGCCACGTACTGGATCCGTGGCGGGTGGTCACCACCCTGGTGGAAGCCGCCCGGCGCGAAGGCGTTCGTTTCGAGCAGGCAACCGTGCAGTCGACTCGGTTGACCGCGAAAGGCGTCGCCGTGACGACCAATGCCGGCGAACGCGAGGCCGGGCAGGTGCTCGTCGCCTGTGGCGCCCACTCGGCGGCGTTGACCGCCCAGCTCACCGGCAAGCGCGTACCGCTGGATACCGAACGCGGCTATCACCTGATGCTGCCCCGCGAGTCCGACCGTCTGCCCTTCGCGGTCACATCATTGGAGCGCCGCTTCATCATGACGCCGATGGAAACCGGCCTCAGGCTCGCTGGCACCGTGGAGTTCGCGGGACTGGAGGCACCGCCCAACATGGGGCGAGCGTGGCAGTTGCATCGCCTGAGCCGGGGACTGTTCAAGACCGATCTCGACGCCGAGGACGCGACGCCGTGGATGGGCTTCCGACCTTCGCTGCCGGACTCGCTGCCGATCATCGACGGGGTGTGCGACGGCCGCGTGCTGCTGGCGTTCGGCCACCATCACCTGGGGCTGACCCAGTCGGCAATCACCGCCGAGCTGATCGCCGATCTGGCCGGCCCCGGCGAACACGCCGCGTCCGTCACGACGACCCACCGCAACGACCTGCCGTCGCTGGCGGCCTATCGTCTGGCCCGCTTTGGCTGAATGCAGAGCGCCTGCGGCGAGATGACCGGCAGATGCTCAATGGCACCTTGTGGATTCTCTGTTCCGGCGCGGGTGGAGGAGATCCTGCGAACGCTCAAGAGGCTTTGCCGATCGTGCCCCGGTCACAATTGGCAGCCTCTGTCAGCAACCAGTCGACGAAGAGCGCGACCCTGGAAGGCGCCTCGCCGCTGGCGGGCGTCAACAGCTCGAAGGTCATGGGAGAAGCGAGGACATGTTGCTCGCCGAAGGGGCGAACAAGCACGCCGCTTTCCAGCCGGTCCATGGCCAGGGAGTGACTTGCCAGCATGATGCCACGCCCAGCGATAGCCTGATCCATGGCCAGACCAGACACCGAGTAGCGACGCTGTGGTGGTGTTACCTGGTCGGCGACACCGGCGGCTTCTAGCCACACCTGCCAGCCCGGAAAGTCAGCGCTCTGTGGTGAGTCCCAGGCGACTTCCAGCAGGGTGTGATGGGCCAGGTCAGCGGGCTTCATGGGCCGCTCGTACTGCGCCAGCAGAGAGGGCGCGCAGACGGGAAACAGTTCGTCACCGAACAGGCGCCGACTTCTTACTTCCGGCCAGGGGCCACGACCATAGCGGATCGCCAGACGCGCGCCATTGCCTTGCCAGGCGGGCACCGTCAAAGACTCACTGGCCTCCAGCGAGATGTCGATACCGCCGATTTGGGCGTCAAATGCCGCCAAGCGCGGCAGCAACCACAGCTGCAGAAAGGAAGGCGGGGCGCTAAGCGTCAGCAATGGCGTTCGCTGTGCGCTTTCGCGTGCGCGCTCTCTCGCAGTCAGGACACCACTGGCGATGCGCTCGAGACCGCTGTCGATGTCTTTGGCCAGCTGCCGTCCTAGCTCATTGAGTTGCACCCCATTGGCATGTCGAGCAAACAGCGAGACGCCAATGCGGTCTTCCAACTGCTTGATCTGACGACTGACCGCGCCGGGGGTAACACCTAGCCGGCTGGCCGCGTGTTTGAAGCTTTCCGAACGTGCTGCTTCGGCAAACGCCCGCAGCGCATTTAAGGGAAGGCGTTCGATCTTCATAGAGTGATATTTCCTGAGCCTTGGTCTTCAAAGTAATCGTTTGGCGTCAATACTGGCAAGTGCTCAACTTAGTGTTTATCAACACCAAGGTGGGCATATGCAGAACGTCGGACAGTTGAGAAATACTAAGGGATCTGCAGGCGGCTCGTCGCGTCGAAGGCTGGACATGCAGGGCAGTGCCTTGACGATGCTCTTTTGTCTGGCACTAGGGGCTCAGCAAGTGGCTATCAAGATGGTCGCGGCAGATGTCCCTCCACTGGCTCAGGTTGCATTACGCTCATTCCCAGCGGCGCTGCTGGTGTTAGTGCTGGTGTACCGGCAAGGCATCAGGATGGCTGATCTACGCGCGCATCTCGGTCCCGGTATTCTGGTGGGGCTGGGGTTTGCTGCGAATTTTGTGTTCATCGCATGGGGGCTCAACTATACGCTGGCCTCCCACATGTCGGTGTTTCTCTATACAGCACCGATTTTCGCGGCTTTAGGGTTACATCTGTGGGTACCGGGAGAGCAACTGGCGCGGCGCCAGTGGATAGGCGTCGCCCTGGCCTTCGGCGGGATGGTGCTTGCCATGGCACCGGCGACCGGCATCGACAATGCCGGGGATATCCTGTGGGGAGATTTCCTGGGGCTGTTGTCCGGTCTCACCTGGGCGGCGACCACACTAGTGATCCGTCGCTCTTCGCTTTCCGAAGCGCCGCCAGTCCAGACGCTGTGCTACCAGCTCACCATCACCTGGCTGCTGTTGCTGCCAGCCAGCGCACTGCTGGGCGATCTTGACCACATTCAATTTACCGGCATCGCGATCGCCAGCCTGGCGTTTCAGACGCTGGTCATCTCCTTCGCCGCACTGCTGCTATGGTTTACGCTGCTGAGGCGCTATCTCGCCTCACAACTGGGAATCTTCTCATTTCTGTCGCCCGTATTTGGCGTACTGTTTGGCGCGCTGCTGCTGGGCGAACCGCTGACGGCCAACTTCCTCGCGGGCGGGATCGCGTTGCTGATCGGTTTGCTGGTGGTGACTCGCTAGCGGTCTAGTCACCACGGCCCTTGGGCATCACCACGCGTTTGAGTCTCGCCAAGGAAGTCTTGCGCTTGAATACCGCACATTTCAAGCCCGGCGCCCCGGCCGGTGTATGCACCGATACCCACGCCGCCCACCGCGACGACCTGCCACCGGTGGCGTCCTATCGCCTGGCTCGCTTCGGCTAACGCCCGGAAAGCGACAGCTTCATGTGTCGATTGACGTCCTTGTAGAGCAGATAGCGGAACGGCGTCGAACCGGCGGCATAGCAGGACTGCGGGCAGAAGGCACGCAGCCACATGTAGTCGCCGGCCTCCACCTCTACCCAATCCTGGTTGAGATGATAGACCGCACGGCCCTCGAGCACGTAGAGCCCGTGCTCCATCACGTGGGTCTCGTCGAACGGGATCACCCCACCCGGCTGGAAGGTGACGATGGTCACGTGCATATCGTGGCGCAGGTCTGCGGGATCGACGAAGCGCGTGGTCGCCCAGCGGCCGTCGGTATCCGGCATCGGCGTCGGCGCGATCGTCTGCTCGTTGGTCACGAACGCCGGCGGCGCCTCCAGCCCATCGACGAATTCGTACGCCTTGCGGATCCAGTGGAAGCGCACCGGCGCGGCGCTTGCGTTGCGCAACTGCCAGTTTGCGCCCGGCGGCAGATAGGCGTAGCCGCCCGGCGCCATCTCGTGCGTTTCGCCCGCGAGGGTCAGCGTCATCTCCCCCTCGACCACGAACAGCACGCCCTCGGCGCCCGCATCCGGCTCCGGGCGCTCACTGCCGCCACCGGGCGAAACTTCCATGATGTACTGCGAAAACGTCTCGGCGAAGCCGGAAAGCGGCCTCGACAGCACCCATAGCCGGGTCTTTTCCCAGTGCGGCAGGAAACTGGTGACGATGTCGCTCATCACGCCCTTGGGGATCACCGCATAGGCCTCGGTGAAGACCGCGCGACCGTGGATCAGCTGACTCTGCGGCGGCAGACCGCCGTGGGGGGCGTAGTAGGTTCTGTCGGGCGTGTCGTGACTGCGCTGCGGCATGCTCTCTCCTTGTTCGGGGGAAACCCTCTACCGTCCTCTGCAGCGGAGCATTGACGGGAAGGTCTTCAGGCCTTGTAACGCTAAGGGGCCAGTTCGTCCAGCGCCTCATACAGCTCGGCCACTTCGCCAATCCTGGCCCGCCCCTGGGCCAGTCTTTGATGCAGCATGGCGTTGGCGAGCAGACTGACCAGGCTCATGGCGCTGGCGTAGCTGTCGAACGCCGAGATCGTTTCCAGGGCGCACTCCAGCCGCCAGGTCACCCGATCCGCATACTTGGCCGTGGTCGGGTCGCCGATCAGCAGCACCCTCTGTTCACGAGCGGCCAGTGCTTCCACCAGCGTCTCGAATAGCCTGGGCCGACGGCGAAAGCCGATCAACACGACCAGCGCGCCGGGCTCGAGCTCGACCAGTTCCTCGGCCAGCGACTGATTGGGCGCGGGCAGCAGACGCACATTGGCGCGCGCCTGCAGCAGCTGCTGGCGCAGGTGCAGAGCCACCGGATAGCTGTTGCGATAGCCTATCACGGCAACGGCGGGAGCCTTGTCGAGCGCGCGGACGACCTCGTCGAACAGCACCGGCGTCAGCCCGTCGAGACATTGACGCAGATTCTCCTGCTCGCGCTCGGCGTGCCGGCGGAAGCGTTCGATGCCGTCGTCCAGGGCATCGGATCGGGACGCCAGCGGGACACCGTAGTGACGCAGCTGACGGGCATGCGCCTTGACCGCCTTGAAATCCTGGTAGCCCAGGCGCTTGAAAAGACGGGTCACGGTCGCCTTGGAGACACCGCTGAGGCGCGACAGATCGGTCGCGCTGTAGACCGCCAGATCCTCGAGATGGGCCAGAATGAAGTCCGCCACCCGGCGCTCCTGCGGCCCCAGATCCGGGAAATGGTGCTGCAGACGACGACCGATATGCGTCTGTGGGCTCGTTTCCGCCATGATTATTGTCGCTCTACCGTACGGACGCGATGAACTGGCTCAGTTCCGGCGTCTTGGGTTGAGTGAACAGCGTCTGCGGATCGCCCGACTCGTGAATTCGCCCCTGGTGCATGAATACCACTCGGTGACTGACGTCACGGGCGAACTTCATCTCATGGGTAACCAGAATCAGCGTCATCCCTTCCCGAGCCAGATCCTCGAGCACGCGTAGCACCTCGCCGACCAGCTCGGGGTCAAGTGCCGAGGTCACCTCGTCACACAGCAGCACTTTGGGGTTCATCGCCAGCGCCCGGGCAATCGCCACGCGCTGCTGCTGGCCACCGGAGAGCTGAGCCGGATAGGCGTCGATCTTTTCCAGCATCCCCACCTTGTCGAGCACCTGCTCGGCGATCCGGCGCGCTTCGGCCTTCGGTGTCTGCTTGACCACCAGCGGTGCCAGCATCACGTTCTCGATCACCGTCTTATGCGGGAACAGGTTGAAGCTCTGGAACACCATGCCGACGTTCTGACTCAGCTCGCCTGGCGACATTGCCCCGCCGTCGAGGCGCTGATCGGCCAGATGAATCGTGCCCCAATCGTGACGCTCGAGCTGGTTGAGGCAGCGCAGCAGCGTGCTCTTGCCCGAACCGCTACGACCGATGATCGCCACCACCTCGCCGGTCTCGACTTCCAGGTCGATGCCCTTGAGCACCTCCAGCTCACCGAAGGATTTATGCAGGTCTTTAACGGATACCAGCGCCATAGAGCTTTTTCTCCAGGTGACGGGCGTAGCGTGACAGCGGATAGCAGAGGATGAAGTATCCGAGCGCCACCAGCGCGAAGATGGTGAAGGGGGCAAACGCCGCATTGTTGAGCATGGTGCCGGCCTTGGTCAGTTCGACGAAGCCGATCACCGAGGCCAGCGCGGTGCCCTTGATGACCTGGACCGAGAAACCCACGGTCGGCGGCACCGCGAGTCGCAGCGCCTGGGGCAGGATGACGTGGCGCATCGACTGCAGGTAGTTCAGCCCGAGCACACGGGACGCCTGCCACTGGCCGCTGGGTACGGCTTCCACGCAGCCCCGCCAGATGTCGCAAAGGAAGGCGCTGGTGAACAGCGTCAGCGCCACGCTGGCCGCGGTCCAGGCGGAAACATCGAAGCCCAGCACGGCGGCGCCGAAATAGGCCAAAAACAGCTGCATCAGCAGCGGCGTGCCCTGGAACAGATCGACATAGAGCCGAATCAGCCAGCGAATCGGCTTCAGCCCGCCCATCCGCAGCAGGGTCAGCACCAGCCCGACGATAGCGCCTCCGGTGAAGGCGATCAGCGACAGCACCACGGTCCAGCGCCCCGCCAACAGCAGGTTGCGGACGATGTCCCACAGCGTGAAATCGGTCATAACGAACCTCCCTGACGAAACGCGAACAGTCGTCGTCCGACGAATTCGAACGCCAGCCGCAGACCCACCGCCAGCAGCAGGTAGATCAGCGTCACCACCAGATAGACCTCGAAGCCGCGGAAGCTGCGCGACTGAATGAAGTTGGCGGCGTAGGTCAGATCGAACACCGAGATCTGGGACACCACCGCCGAGCCCAGCATCACGATGATGCACTGGCTGATCAGCGACGGATAAACCCGCGAGAACGCCGGCACCAGCACCACGTGGCGAAAGCTCTGCCGGCGCGAAAGCCCCAGCGCGCGGGCGGCTTCATGCTGCCCTTTCAGCGTCGAATCGATACCTGCGCGCAGGATCTCGGCGGTATAGGCGCCGAGATTCAGAATCATCGCCAGCAGCGCCGCGGCCGTCGCGCTGATCGGCACGCCCAGCGCCGGTAGACCGAAATAGAGAAAGAACAGCTGCACGATGAACGGCGTGTTGCGGACGACCTCGACGTAGCCGCCCAGCAGGCGACTAATGACCGCTCTGGTACCGGTCGGCGAACCATCGCGGACATAGGCGACGAGAATCGCCAGCGCAATCCCAGCGGCGGTGGTGACGACGGTGAGCCACAGCGTCGTCACCAGGCCTTCGAGGATCACGTCCGTGTATGGCAGCAGCGTGGAGAAATCCAGCGTCATGGACGATCACCCGCTCAGGAGGAAAGGTCGTCGGGCAGCGCGGTGTGGAACCACTTCTGCGACATCGATTCCAGCGTGCCATCCTGCTTGGCCTGCTCGATCAGCGCATTGACGCGATCCTTCAACGCACCGTTGTCCTGCGCCAAACCGATATAGCAGGGCGAGTTCTTGATCTGGAAGACCATGGTCGGCGCCCGCTCGGCGTTACGCTCGGCGATCTGTGCCGCGACCACGTTACCGGTGGCGATATAGGAGACCTGACCGGAAAGGAACGCGGAGATCGTGGTCGCGTTGTCTTCGAAACGCTGGACGGTGGTATCGCTCGGTGCCAGATCGGAAAGCTCCATGTCCTCGACCGAGCCACGAGTCACGCCGATGGTCTTGCCGGAGAGACCCGCCGACTCATCGATCGGATCCGCTTCAGGCGTACCGAACACGCCGAGGAAGAACGGCGCGTAGGCTTCGGTGAAGTCGATCACCGCGGCACGTTCAGGGTTCTTGCCCAGGCTCGAGATCACCAGATCGACCTTGTCGGTCTGCAGGAACGGGATGCGATTCGCACTGGTGACGGTCACCAGTTTCAGGTCGACATCCATCTGGTCGGCCAGGTAATGCGCCATGTCGATGTCATAACCCTGCGGCTGCAGATCGGTGCCGACCGAGCCGAACGGCGGGAAGTCCTGCGGGACCGCGACACGCAGCGTGCCGCGCTGTTCAATGGTTTCCAGATCGCTGGCCTGTGCCGACACGGCGGCAAGGCCGGCGGCGACGGTGCAGCAGAGTGCCAGCACGAGCTGGCGCGAGAATCGATTCTTGGCGAAAGCGAACATGCCATACCTCCTGAGGAGAGCTTTATACGTTGTTATGCCGGCAAAGAAACGATTGGCGACTTCTCCGCCGAGTGAGAAACGTTTGTTTCACACCGCTACGTAGCAAGCTTGGCGCCAACTTGGGTTTCAGCGTCGACGATTCAGGGGGTTAGCCAACGATCGAGAGCCCAGTGCCTCTTCTCAACGACTCGCGCAGAGGAGACGATGATCGAACCAGAGGCACGAATCCTCTCGTTCGCACCATGAAGGAGCGCGATTGGCGCGAGATTCGGTCCCTGGATTGGCGCGATGCGATCGATCCGCTATGAGGCCGGATGCTCGGCCGCCCAGTGGCGGGCGATATCCACACGCCGAGTTATCCACACCCGGTCGTGCGTTTCGAGATAATCGAGGAAGCGCTGCAACGCCCGAAAGCGCCCGGGGCGACCAACGAGGCGGCAGTGCAGCCCGATCGACAGCATCTTCGGCGTCTCCGCGCCTTCTGCGTAGAGCACGTCGAAGGCGTCGCGCAGATACTGGAAGAACGGTTCGCCGTGATCGAAGCCGGTCGGCGAGGCGAAGCGCATGTCGTTGGTATCCAGCGTATAGGGGACGACAAGATGCTGATGGGTTTTGCCCTGACTGTCTTCAGCCGGCATCCAGAACGGCAGGTCGTCACCGTAGTAGTCGCTGTCGTAGAGGAAGCCGCCCTGATCGAGCAGCAAACGCCGGGTATTGGGGCTGTCGCGGCCGGTGTACCAACCCAGCGGCTGCTCGCCGTAGAGCGACTGGAAAATAGCCAGGGCACGTTGGAGATGCTCGCGCTCGACCGCTTCCGGCACGTTCTGGTAGTGGATCCAGCGATAGCCGTGGCAGGCGATTTCATGGCCCAGCTCATGGAACGCTTTGGCCACTTCCGGGTTGCGCTCCAATGCCATCGCCACGCCGAAGATCGTCAGCGGCAGACCGCGGCGCTCGAACTCGCGCAGCACGCGCCACACCCCGGCCCGGGAGCCGTACTCGTAGATCGACTCCATGCTCAGGTGGCGGTCGGGATAGGCGTCGGCGCCGGCGATCTCGGAGAGGAACTGCTCGGAATGGCTATCGCCATGCAGGACGCTGTTCTCGCCACCCTCTTCGTAATTGAGTACGAACTGCACGGCGATGCGCGCCCCGCCCGGCCAGTTGGCTTGCGGTGGCGTACGGCCGTAGCCGATCAGGTCGCGAGGATAGTCTGGAGAGAGCATGCGCAGCGCCTTTTTGTCTTCCGTCGAGATGCCGGTTTCGGACCGGCCTTCATCGATATTGTATTCAAAATCGGTTATTTTTGTGGACAAAACAAACCTATCGCGATTTTCTCGCCTCGCCAAGGTGGCATGCCATGCAGATCCACGTCATCAATCCCAATACGACCGCCAGCATGACCGACAAGATCGGCGCCTGCGCCAGCCGCGTGGCCGCCGAGAGCACCCGGATCCATGTCAGCCAGCCGGATAGCGGGCCGGTATCGATCGAAAGTCACTTCGACGAGGCGATCAGCGCGGTTGGCGTGCTCGAAGAAGTTCGCCGTGGCGAGGCGATGGGCATGAACGCCTATGTCATCGCCTGCTTCGGCGATCCCGGTCTACTCGCTGCCCGGGAGCTGACTCGCGCTCCGGTCATCGGCATCGCCGAAGCGGGCTTTCACCTGGCGACGCTGATCAGCACGCGCTTCTCGGTCGTCACCACACTCACGCGCACCGCGATTATCGCCGAACATCTGCTCGACCAATACGGCTTCCGCCATCACTGTCGCCGAGTCCGAGCCACCGACCTGCCGGTGCTGGAACTGGAGAATCCGGCGGGCAACGCCTATCAGGCGCTGCTCGACGAGTGCCAGCGGGCGAAAGATAACGACGGCATCGGTGCCATCGTGCTCGGCTGCGGCGGCATGGCCGATCTCACCGAGCGGTTGACGCATGACCTCGGCATGCCGGTGATCGAAGGCGTCAGCGCCGCGGTGAAACTGGCGGAATCGCTGGTATCGTTGGGCCTGGGCACCAGCAAGCACGGCGATCTCGCCTTTCCCCGGCCCAAACCGTTCGTGGGTCGTTTCGCCGATTGGGGCGAATGACCCAGCGCTTCTCGACTCCGCAATAAACCTCAATTCCAACGGCTTCAAAAAGTTAGCGAGCGAAGGCCAGCCCTAGGCCCGTTCCCTACGGGCCAACGCACTTCCCATATCCCTATGGGTCGCAAGGCAAAAGTCTGCGACAAATCGTCAGGATTGACGATTTGGAAAGCTTCGCTGCTCGAGGAGCGAGCGACACGGATGTCGCGAGTCCACAAGCGGAGTTTACGAGGGTGTAAATGAGCATTTGACCGGGCTGGCGATCCAGCAGATTTTTAACGCCGTATGGCCGAGCGCAGCAACTTTTCAGCCGAAAATCGCACTTAGATCCGGCGTCTCATCCACGCTGTCTTCAATCGACAGCGACGCCTCGATCGCCTTGAGATGACGCTGCATGAAGGCCACCGCGCGCTCCTCCTTGCCGGCTTCCAGTAGCGCGATCAACTCGTCGTGATCGTGGGATTCGCAGCCCAGATGCCCCGAATCCCCATAGACCGCGAGGATCAGCGACGAGCGCGAGCAGAGCCGTTCGATAAACTCCGCCAACGGCGTATTGCCCGAGAGTTCGGCCAGACGCTGGTGAAACTGGGCGGAAAGCTGAATGGCGCGGCTCTGCTCGCCGCTGCGCAAAGCCTGGCGCTCGCTCGTTGCCAGCGTGCGCAACGCCTTGGCGTCGGCCGGCTTGAGGCGGCGGGAAACCCACGGCATCAGCTGGCATTCGACCAGCTGGCGCGCGGCGAACACGTCCCGCGCCTCCTCGATCGTGGGTCGGCTGACGCTGGCGCCCCGGCGTGGCGTCAGCGTTACCAGATACTCGAGCGCCAGTCGCTGGAGAATCTTGCGAATGCCGGTGCGGCTGACCCCGAACACTTCCGCCAGCGCGTCCTCGCGCAGCCGCGCCCCCGGCTTGAGACGGTGCTCGACGATCGCCTCGCGAATCTGCTGATAGATCGTTTCGTGACGTTCGGCACCGTCGCCGGCCTTGCCCGCGCCGCGACTGCGTCCGCTCGCCTTGCTGTTTCGTCCTTCATTCTGCACCGTCGCTGCGTTCGCGCTCGTTGCCATCGTTGTTCGCTCCACCCAGCGTGCGTCTTCCACATCCCTCGACCGATGAGCCGATTGTATACGCCGGTCCTGGAGATGACAGCCTCGGGGTGACAGCCTCGGGATGACAGTCGCCCCCGGGACCGTCAAGCCTCCACCAGCCGCCGGGCGCAGACGTTATGCCTCGCCACCATGGCATCGAGGTCGTGACCCAACAGCCGGCCATTCTCGACACGCCGCACGCCGTTGACGATCGACAGATCGACGCTCGGCGGCTGGCAGAACACCAGCGACGCCAGCGGGTCGTGAATCGCGCCACCCGCCAACGCCAGCGAGTCGAGCCGGAAGCCGATGATGTCGGCGGCCTTGCCCACCGCGAGTTGGCCGATATCGTCGCGGCCCAGCGTGGATGCCCCGCCGCGGGTGGCGAACCACAGCATTCGGCGCGCGGTGAACTCGCTCATGTCACCCTGCAGCCGGCCCAGCAGCATTGCCTGGCGCGCTTCCGCCAGCAGGTGCGAGCCATCGTTGGAGGCGCTGCCGTCGACCCCCAGACCGACGCGCATGCCGGCGCGATGCATCGCCATCACCGGTGCGATTCCGGAGCCGAGCCGCATGTTGGAACTGGGGCAGTGCGCGGCACCGCAGCAGTGGCCACCCAGCCGCGTGATCTCGTCTGCATGCGGATGCACCATGTGCGCGAACCAGACGTCGCTGCCGACCCAGCCGACCTGCTCGGCGTATTCCACCGGCGTGCAGCCGAAGCGTTCGCGGCAGAAAGCTTCCTCGTCGCGGGTCTCGGCCAGGTGCGTATGCAGATGCACGCCGTAATGGCGGGCCAGCGCGGCGCTCTCGACCATTAGCTCACGGGAGACCGAGAACGGCGAGCAGGGCGCGACCACGATGCGGGTCATCGCTCGCTCGGACGCATCGTGATAGCGCTCGATGGCGCGCTGGGTATCGTCGAGAATCGCCCGCTCCGACTCCACCACGCTGTCCGGCGGCAGCCCGCCCTGGGATTCGCCCACCGACATCGAACCGCGCGAGGCGTGAAAGCGCAGCCCCAGCTCGGAAACCGCCGCGATCTGATCGTCGATGCGCGCCCCGTTGGGCCAGATATAGGTGTGATCGGCTGCCGTGGTGCAACCGGAGAGCAGCAGTTCGGCCGCGGCGATCTGACTGCTGGCGTGAAGCGATTCCGGATCGAGCCGCGCCCAGATCGGGTAGTGGGTCACCAGCCAGTCGAACAGCTCGGCGTTCTGCCCGGCGGGAAGGTTGCGCGTCAGGGTCTGATAGAAGTGATGATGCGTGTTCACCAATCCGGGCAAAAGCACATGACCCCGCGCATCGATGACGACGTCGGCCGGCCCGGCTCGCTCTTCTGCCAGCGTCTCCGCCGGGCCGATGGCGACGATGCGATCGTCCTCCAGCCGGATACTGGCGTTACGCAACTCGCGCTGGGTATCGTCGAACGTCGCGATCAGCTCGGCGTTATGGATCAGCGTCGTCGTCATCAACTACCTCGGTACGTCGAGTAGCTGTACGGCGATAACAACAGCGGCACGTGATAATGCTCGTCGGGAGAGTCGACGATGAACTGCAGCGGAATCCGATCGAGAAAACGTCCAGCGGATTGCTGACCGGCGCCTAGGGAGTCGGCGTCCAGATAGTCACCAGCGTGAAACAGCAATTCGTAGACCCCCCCGGTAAAGTCCGCGCCTTCCAGCAGCGGGCCATCGCAGCGGCCGTCGGCATTGGTCACGACATCGGTCAGCTTCAGACGGCTCCCGCCCTCCAGTCGGTAAAGCTCGATGCGTAGATCGCGGGCGGGGCGACCGCGAGCCGTGTCCAGCACGTGGGTAGTCAGATAACCTTTGAGGGTGTCGCTCATGATGACCTCGATGGAGTGACGGGCGCGGCAGGCTCGAAAACAGTGGATTGCCGAGCGCGCAAGGCGTTAGCCTCATTCAAATGCGTTTGTATACAAAGGTCAACCGGAGGCCCCATGACGCCAGCGCTTCTCTCCCCACGGCCCAGTCAGCTGGACCGCGCCGCTTTCATTGCCAGTTATGGCGAGATCTACGAACACTCGCCGTGGATCGCGGCGCAGAGCTGGGATCGCGGCCTCGACGAGGCCCAGGATACTCCCGCCGGACTGGCCGAGCGGCTGCGCCGGCAGGTGGATGCGGCCTCGGCCGATGCCCAGCTGGCGCTGATCCGCGCGCACCCGGACCTGGCCGGCAAGGCGGCGATCGGCGGCGAGCTGACGCAGGATTCCTGCAGCGAGCAGGCCGGCGCCGGGCTCGATCAATGCACCGCGGAAGAGTTCGCACGCTTCGAGCGGCTCAATCACGCTTACCGTGAACGCTTCGACTTCCCCTTCGTCATCGCCGTTCGCGGGCTCGATCGCCACGCGATCCTCGCGGCGTTCGAGACGCGCCTGCATCACTCGCCCGAACAAGAACGCCGCACCGCCATCGATCAGATCCACCGGATCGCGCGGCTGCGCCTGGAGCAGCGAGCCACCGAAAGTCGTAGCCGATAGCGCACAGACACCACCGGATCGAGCGGTTATCCTGAGCGCCTGATAAAGGCGATCATGAGAGCGGCGACGGGTGACGGACAGAGAGCAGAACCGGGCGACTGAACAGCAGCGGCATCGGGCGACTGACACGCAGCAGGATCAGCAAACGGAACCCAAGCGGCGATCGGTCGGTCGACCGGCGGGCGGCGCCAAGAGCAGCGGCGGGCACAGCCAGTCTCTGGTCAGGGGCCTGACCATTCTGGAGGGTCTGGCGGCGGCGCCGGATGGGCTGGCGCTTTCCGATATCGCCGAAGACGTCGAGCTGGCGCCCTCGACCACCCACCGCCTGCTGCAGGCGCTGTTCCACCAGGGCTTTATCACCCAGGACGTCGAAAGCGGCCTGTGGAAGATCGACGTCAAGACCTTCCGCATCGGCAACAGTTTTCTCGAAGCGCGGGACTTTGTCGCCACCGCCCGCCCGTTCTTGCGCCGACTCACCGCCACCAGCGGTGAAACCGCCAATCTGGGTATCCGCGACGACGGCATGGTGGTCTATCTCGCCCAGAGCGAATCCAAGCAGATGATGCGCATGATCACCCGTCTCGGGTCACGGGCGCCGCTGCACGCCTCCGGCGTCGGCAAGGCGTTGCTGGCATGGATGCCGCCGCAGGAGTTCGAGCAGATCGTGGCCGGGCGCAAACTGGAGGGCGAGACGCCCAACACGCTGACCGACGCCGCCCGGCTGCGCGAGCAGCTGATCGAGATTCGCCGCCAGGGCTACGCCGTCGATCGCGAGGAGCACGCCATCGGCCTCAACTGCGTGGCGGCCACCCTGCACGACGAAAGCGGCCTGCCGCTGGCGGCGATCTCGGTTTCCGGGCCGGTTGCCCGAATCGACGACTCCCGCCTGCCCGAACTTGCCGCCTTGGTCGCGGAGACCGCCCGCGAGATCACCGCCAAGATCGGCGGCAAGACCCCCAGCGAACCGCCAACGTAGGTTGGGGCCGAAAAGTCGCCGAGCGCAGACGCTTCTCGCCCGGAAGCCATCAGGTATTCAGGATCACCCCGCCATTCAGATGAATCGTCTGCCCGGTCATGTAGGAAGACTCCTTGCTGGCCAGATAGACATAGGCCGGGCCCATCTCGCTGGGCTGGCCGGCGCGCTTCATCGGCACCTGTCCACCGAATCCTTCGACCTTCTCGTCGTCGAAGCTGGCCGGAATCAGCGGCGTCCACACCGGGCCCGGGGCCACCGCATTGACGCGAATCTCGCGATCCACCAGCGACTGCGCCAGCGAGCGCACCAACCCCTGAATCGCGCCCTTGGTCGATGAATAATCGATCAGCGTGGCGTTGCCCTTGAAGGCGTTGACCGAGGACGTGGCGATGATGGTATCGCCAGCCCCCATATGGGGCAGGGCTTCACGCACGAAATAGAAATGGCTGAAGATGTTGGTGGCGAATGTGCGCTGCAGCTGCTCGTCGGTGATTTGCGTCACGTCGTCCCAGTCATGCTGCTCGGCAGCGTTGTTGACCAGAATGTTGAGCCCACCCAGTTCGCTGCGCGTGCGCTCGACCGCCTCGCGGCAAAATGCAGAGTCGACCACGTCACCTTTGAGCAGCAGACAGCGCTGACCTTCCGCTTCGACCAGCGCCTTGGTGTCTTCCGCATCGCGATCTTCATCGAGGTAGACCACGGCGCAGTCGGCCCCTTCGCGGGCATAGTGCACCGCTACCGCGCGGCCGATGCCGCTATCGCCGCCGGTGATCAATGCCACCTTGCCCTTGAGCTTGTCGGTGCCGCGGTAGTCATTACGGATGAACTCCGGCTCGGGCTGCATGTCGTGCTCGTCGCCCGGCTGGTGACTCTGATGCTGCGGGGGAAAATGCGATTCTGACATCCTGGCTCCCTCCTGAATGGAATCGAATGAAACCGTGTCTATCGAACAAGACAACGTCTGCTGGCCGAGGAATCCTCCGATGGATTGGCCCCGACGCCTCCTGAGCATAGAAAGCCTGAGGCTTTTGTCCAAACCGGCGTGTCAACTTTTAACTCAAGTTAATAAACCGTCAGAGCCTGCACGTCGTCGGATACCCAAACCCTCGAGCGGGAGACGTGAAGCCAGCGGCGTGCGGCGCTACACTAGCGCCCGGCGCCGATAGCGAAGCCCAACCGATCGCTACGCTCGGCCAACCCAGATTTCGCCCCCTGCCGCCAACGAGGTCTTCCGATGCCTTCGCACCTGCTCTCCGTCGATTCGCTCTCCCGCGATGCCGTCGATCACCTGCTCCGCATCGCCGAGCGCATGGAGCCGATCGCCCAGCGCCGCAAGGTGACCCGCGTGCTGGAAGGCGCCGTGCTCGGCAATCTGTTCTTCGAGGCCAGCACCCGAACCCGCATCAGCTTCAACGCGGCCTTCTGCCGGCTCGGCGGCAGCGTCTGCGATACCACCGGTTTCACCTTCTCGTCGATGGCCAAGGGCGAATCGCTCTACGACACCAGCCGGGTGATGGGCGGCTACGTCGACGCCATCGTCATGCGCCACCCCGAGCAAGGGTCGGTGGCGGAGTTCGCCGAGGCGACCCAGGTGCCGGTGATCAACGGCGGAGACGGCCCCGGCGAGCATCCGAGTCAGGCGCTGCTGGACGTCTACACCATCACCAAGGAGTTCGCGCGACTGAGCAAGCCGTTGGCGGGCGCTCATCTGCTGCTGACCGGGGATCTCAAGTACGGCCGCACGGTGCACTCGCTGATCAAGCTGCTGTCGCTGTACGACCCGCTGCGAATCACCCTGGTGTCGCCGCCGGGGCTGGAGATGCCGCAGCACCTGATCGATCTGGTGGCGTCTCGCGGCCACCGCATCGAGACGCGACCCAATCTGGCGGAGAACTTCGACGATGTGGACGTGATCTATGCCACCCGCATCCAGCGCGAGCGGTTTACGGCAGAGATGTCGGAAAGCTTCGCCGAGCTGACCTCGGACTTCGTCGTCGATCGCGGTTTTCTCGACCGACGCTGCTCGCCGACCACCATCGTGATGCACCCGCTGCCGCGCGACAGCCGCCCCGGCGCCAACGACCTCAGCACCGATCTCAACGGCGACCCGCGCCTGGCGATCTTCCGTCAGACCGACAACGGCATCCCCATGCGCATGGCGATCTTCGCCCATCTGCTGCAGGTAGAGGATCTGATCGAGAAGGATCTTCGCGACGTGGGTTGGTTCGTGCCGCCCAGCTTCGGGGTGGATGACCGCACGCTCTGAATCAGCCTCGCGCCTGCCAGAACAGTGAAAACAGCTCCGACTGGGAATTGACTCCCAGCTTGGCGTAGAGATGCTTCTTGTGGGCGCGCACCGTCTCGATCGAGATCGCCAGTCGGCGGGCGATCTCCTTGGTCGAGCTGCCTCCCAGCATCAGTTGACTCACTTCGCGCTCGCGTTCGGTCAGCGCATAGCGGGAATCGAATTCAAGTGCTCTGTCCGGCAGCGGATGCCAGGGATGGAGCCCAGCCTCTCCGTCGTCTTGCGGCTCGAAATGCATGCGCAAGCGCATCAGCGCCAGCAACCACGGCTGCATCAACGTGAGGCTGCCCAATGCCTGACGGGAAAAGGAACGGGTCGAGCCCAGCGACAGGCACAGGGTTCGGCCCGCATCCAGCTTCTGATTGAAGTGAACCTCGTCGGCGACGATGTTGCGTCGAAAATAGCGCTGATAGTACTCGGTGCGGGTGAAGTGCTGCGGCGCCACTTCCGCCAGTGTGAACAGGCCGGAGCGCTCACGCTCGCAGGCATCGATGTAGAACGGATCGAGCAGATACAGGCCGCGCTGATAGTCCTGAAACAGCGCGTCGTCGGCACCGTCGTCCTCGTCGCTCTCGGCGAGAATGCGGGGCGGCTGATGGCGATCGAACACCAGTGCCACCCAGGTGTCGAAATGCACTTCCGTCGCCAGACGCCGAACGAGCGCCAGCCAGAAGCCGGCACGATCGACGCTTTCCGCCAGCTGGCCGAAGGCACGATGCCATTCCAGGCTCTCCAGCGGCGTCGTCTCGACCGGGCGCGTCTCGACGGTGTTCGTCTCCGGCCGGGGGCGATGGGTCATCGTTTCTCCCTCTCTCTGTCAGAACGCTTCAGAACACCTCGAGACACTTCACTCAATCGTATTGGCGACACGCCCTGAAGTCAGGCCACGTCCCCCGAACGGGTTACCCCGCTTGCGGGATAGGCACCGGCGCGGGATTGGGGATACTGGAGATGGCCGACTCCCGTTCCAATCACAACTCCCGGAGTGTTCCATGCAGCTTGTCCTGGCACAACTCGCCAGCCGCGAAGGCGACATCGCCCACAACCTCGGCCGAGCACTGGAGGTCGTGCATGCCGCCGAGGCCGGCACTGCGCTGATCGTCTTCCCCGAAACCCATCTGAGCGGCTTTGCCGAATCCGGCCATGTGCTCGATCGCGCCCTGGCGGTGGACGGGCCGGAGCTCGAGGCACTGATCGAGGCCAGCCGCGAGCGCGACCTGGCGATCGCCATCGGCCTGCTGGAACGGGATGGCGAGACGGTATTCAACACCACCGTGCTGATCACACCCGAAGACGGCATCGCACTGCGCTATCGCAAGACCCATCTGTGGCCGGACGAGCGCGAGCTGGTTCGACCCGGCGATGCGCTTCACTGCCTCGAATGGCGCGGCCGGTGTATCGGCCTGCTGATCTGCTACGACCTGGAATTCCCCGAACCGGCGCGCGCGCTGGCCGCTATGGGGGCCGATCTGCTGGTGGTGACCAACGGCAACATGGATCCCTATGGCCCCGTACACGCCCGCGCCGCCCAGACCAGAGCCCAGGAAAACCAGTGCTTTCTAGCCATGAGCAATCGGGTCGGCGAGGGCGCCGGGCTGACCTTCGCCGGCGAAAGTGCGCTGATCGGCCCCGATGGCGAACCGCTGTTTCGGGCCGGTCGCGAAGAGGTTGTCCAGCCGCTGCATCTGGATCCGGCGCGCCTGTCCAGCGCCAGGCGGGACTACGACTACAACGGAGATCGGCGTCTGAGTCTTCAGGGACACCTCGAAACCCGGGGCTCTCGACGCAGCTGGCATTTCGGCTGAACACGGTTTCGCCACACGTCTCTCGGCTTCACCCATCAACCCGTCGCAGTAGCCGCGATTCATAAGAATCCCGGTCCGTAAAAACCACGGCTCACACAATAACCACAACAGGAAACGACAATGTCGGAAATGAAGAAGACCCTCACCCTCTCCCAGGTCGTGCTGTTCGGCCTGGCCTACATGACCCCGATCATCGTGCTGGGCACGTTCGGCGTGCTGGCGGTGGTCACCCAGGGCGCAGTGGCGGGCGCCTATCTCGCCGCGCTGATCGCCATGCTGTTCACCGCCCATAGTTATGGCCGCATGGCCGCCGCCTATCCCGTAGCCGGTTCGGCCTATGCCTACGTTCGTCATGCCATCGATGATCGGCTGGGCTTTCTGGCCGGCTGGGCGATTCTGCTCGATTACCTGTTCCTGCCAATGGTGATCTGGCTGATCGGAGCGGCCTATCTGAATTCTGCCTTCCCGGCAGTCCCGACGGCGCTGTGGCTGCTGGCTTTCATCGGCGTGACCACGGTGATCAACGTGCTCGGTCTGAAGCTGGCCAGCCTGATCAACAGCGCCATGATGCTGATCCAGATGCTGGTGCTGGTGGCTTTCGTCGGTCTCAGCGTGCACTACATTCTCGGCGACCCGAACCAGCCCCTGTTCAGCCTGGCGCCGTTTCTGGGCGCTGACCATGGCTCGTTACCGGTACTGATGGCCGGTGCCGCCGTGGCCTGCTACTCGTTTCTCGGTTTCGATGCAGTGACCACGCTGACCGAGGAGACTCGCGACCCGCAGCGTACGCTGCCTCGGGCGATCCTGCTGATCACGCTGCTGGGCGGGCTGATCTTCGTCGTCGCTTCCTACTGTGTGCAGCTCGCGGCACCAGGCTTCGACTTCGCCAACCCGGACGCCGCCGCCTACACCATCGCGCGCAATATCGGCGGCGATCTTTTCGTGTCGATCTTCCTGATCGGGTTGGTCGTAGGCCAGTTCGCCTCCGGCATCGCCGCCCAGGCCAGCGGCGCCCGACTGATCTACGCCATGGGCCGCGACGACGTGTTGCCGCGCCGCTGGCTGGGTCGCCTGGGTCGTCATGGAACACCGCTGGGCGGGCTGATCCTGAGTGCGGTGGTGGCACTTCTGGCGCTGACGATAGATGTTCTGTCAGCGGCCTCGTTCATCAACTTCGGCGCGTTCCTGGCCTTTGCCCTGGTCAATCTGGCGGTGATCTTTCATTACTACCTGAAGGGCAATCGTCGTGGCCCGGGCGATACCCTGCGCTTTCTGGTATGCCCGGCGATCGGCCTCGCCGCGATCGTGTGGCTGCTGTTCAGCCTCGATTACCGGGCAGTCACGCTCGGCTCGCTATGGCTATTGGCGGGATTGGGCTGGCTGCTGTGGCTGACCCGAGGCTTTAGCCGCCCGACACCGGAGCTGCATATCGACGCCTGAAATCTCGTCTACAAAACCCTTTGTCTGGAAAAGACCGTCGTCTGAAAAAGGGAATCTTGCGGAAGGAAACGGGGTCACGCCCCGTTTGTCCGGCTACTGGTTGAACCAGTTTTCGAGAATCAGCTGGGCAGCAATACCGTCGACGCCGCGGTCACGGTAGTTGCCCTTGTGGCCCTGCTCCCGGGCGATCAGCTTGGCGGCGCGGGTGGTGCCGCGCTCGTCGAACATCTCCACCGGCTTGCCGAAGCGACCGTGCAGGCGATTACCGAACTTGCGTGCCCGCACGCTCATGTCGGACTCGCTGCCGTCGTCGTGGATCGGCAGCCCGACCACCAGCAGATCCGGCTGCCATTCCTTCAACAGCTTCTCGACCTTGACCCAGTCGGGGATTCCGTCGCGGGCCGTCAGCGGTTCCAGGCCGCTGGCCGAGCGCAGCATCTCGTTGCCGACCGAGACGCCGATGCGCCGGGTGCCGTAGTCGAAAGCCATCACCAGGCGCTGGCCGGTTTTATCGCTTGCTGCCGACGACATCAGGCGTGACCGGCGTCGCGGGTCATCAGGTTGAGATCAACACCGAGAATCCCGGCGGCCGCGCTCAGGCGCTGCTCCGGCGGGCGGTCGAACAGGATCCCGGCGTCGCCTTCGGCAATCAGCCAAGTGTTCTGCTTGAGCTCGGCCTCGAGCTGCCCGGACTTCCAGCCCGCGCAACCCAGCGTCACCAAGTACTGTTCGGGGCCGCGTCGCTGGGCGATCGCCTGCAGGATGTCCACTGAAGTGGTCAGTGCCAGTCCGTCTGCGACCTGAATGCTGGAGTCCCACTCTTCGGCGTTGCCGCGGTGCAGGATGAATCCGCGGTCGCGATAGGTCGGTCCGCCGTTGTAGACCAGCACGTCGTTGTGCGGGCCGGATTCGGACTCGATATCGAGCTGCTCGAACAGCCCGTCCAGGGTCAGGTCGGAGGGGCGATTGACGACGACACCCAGGGTGCCGTCGTCGTCGTGATCGCAGAGATACGTCAGCGTTCCCGCAAAGTTGGGATCTTCCATATGCGGCATCGCCATCAGGAAGTAGTGCTTGAGGCTCTGCATCGGGGGCGTTGGCCTGATCGTTGGCATAAGACTCCATCGGACATCGCGCGGCGGCCCGGCGATCGCGCCGCCGCCGCCAGTCGTAAACGAAATAGGTCCATTGTATCACTTCTGCCAAATGACCTTTGATCCGCGCAATCGGCCCAGCGCTGTGACTCAAGCCCTATTACTTCAGCCCTGTGACTCGAGCCCTGTGACTTCAGTCCTGATTTCAGCCCTATGACTTCAACCGTTTGGCGATCGCCGCCATCAACTGGGCGGCGATGTCCGTGCCGCGCTGGTCGTCGATCTCGCGCACGCAGGTGGGGCTGGTGACGTTGATCTCGGTGATGTAGTCGCCGATCACGTCGAGGCCGACGAACAAAAGCCCTTTCTCGCGGATCATCGGCTGCACCTGCTCGACCAGCCAGTAGTCGCGGTCGGTCAGCTCGCGGGAGACGCCGCGGCCGCCAGCGGCCAGGTTGCCGCGGGTCTCGCCGGCGCTGGGGATGCGTGCCAGGCCGTAGGGTACCGGCTCGCCGTCGACCAGCAGGATGCGGGTGTCGCCATCCTTGATCTCGGGCAGGTAGCGCTGGGCCATGATCTGGCGCTGGCCACGCTCGGTGAGCTGTTCGATCACCGCGCCGAGATTGCGACCTTCCGGGCCGATATGAAAGATGCCGGTGCCGCCCATGCCGTCCAGCGGCTTGAAGATGGTGTCGCCATGCTCGGCCTGGAAGGCGCGCAGCACCGCGTCGCGACACGACACCACCGTGGGTGGTATGCAGTGGGCGAACTGCTGCGCGAACAGCTTCTCGTTGCACTCGAACAGCGCCCGGGTCGGGTTGACCACCAGCGTGCCCTCGCGCTCGGCGAAGGCCAGCAGATGCACGGCATTGAGAAAGTGGCTGTCCACCGGCGGATCCTTGCGCATCAGGATCACATCGAGCTCGCCCAACGGCATCGCCTCACGCTCGCCCAGGTCATACCAGTGCTGCGGATCGCGATGGACCTTGAGCGAACGCGCACTGCCCATCGCCCGCCCCTCGTAGAGGTAAAGGTCTTCCTGCTCGAGATAGTAGAGCGACCAGCCCATCGCCTCTGCCGCCCACAGCAGCGTCAGGGAGGTGTCCTTCTTGTAGGTGATGTCGGCGATGGGATCCATCACCACGCCGAGCTTCACCGTGCCGGTCTTCAACGTGCCCTGGCTCATTGATCGGGTTTCCCAGAAAGAGGATTGAATGAGCCGCAGTATGACGTAGCTCCCGCCTGATCTGTAGGGGTCCGGTGAAACCGGAGCGCGGCGCAAGATCCTCGAAGCCTGCCGCGACTAATGGCTAGGCGAAAAACGAGGTCGAGCCGACCAACGTATAATGTATACATTGAGTCAATAGGCGCAATCTCCCTGTTGAAGAGCATCGACTGACTGCCTGGAGAAAGCCCCGGCGCCTGCGTTATTCGACGCGGCGGCCGTCTTCCAGCGCTCGATCATGGCGGGAAAGCGCTTTCGGGTTCACAGCCGATCTCTTCTTCAAGGCACGGGTTTCAGAGCATCG
>NZ_MSDP01000021.1:0-113705 GCF_001937155.1 Salinicola sp. MH3R3-1
GAACGCCAGTTCCTGCTGCTCGGCGTCAGCATTCATGCCGAAAACGCCCTGCCAGTGTCGGCCCAGCTCCAGGCACTGCCTGGCAGCCTGCAGCCGCAGATCGATGCCGCCAAGCGCGCCCATGGGCTCGAGTCAGATACCGCTGACCCTACCGGTGAACGATTGTCTGGCCATCTCAAGGACTATGCCACCGGCGGCACCGGCCACTTCCTGGTCGATGTCGAGGCCCAGCGCCGCACCCAGGCCTATCGCCATCCGCTGGCCCATCATCGCCCGGTGATCGGTGGCCCGCAGACCGCCACCGTCGTCGGCCCGGCCAATGAAGAGATCCACACCGATCACCTCAACCGCGTGCGGGTGCAGTTCCACTGGGATCGCCAAGGGCAAAACGATGAAAACTCCAGCGTCTGGCTGCGGGTCTCCCAGCCCAACGCCGGCGCCGGCTGGGGCGGCGTGTTCGTGCCGCGGATCGGCCAGGAAGTGCTGGTCGACTTCCTCGAAGGCGACGCCGACCGCCCGCTGATCACCGGGCGGGTCTACAACGGCGAACAGAGCCCCGACTGGCACAGTCACGGCCTGCTCTCCGGGTTCAAGAGCAAGACCTATCGCGGCAGCAAGTACAACGAACTCGTCTTCGACGACGCCACCGACCAGGAGCGCGTTCGCCTCAACTCCGAAGCCGAGAAGAGCCAGCTCAACCTCGGCTACCTGATCCACCAGACCGGCAACATTCGAGGTGCCTTCCGTGGGACCGGGTTCGAGCTGCGTACCGATGCCTATGGCGCCATCCGCGCCAACCAGGGGCTCTACCTCTCCAGTTGGGGCCAGCTCGGTGCCAGCGGCGACCAGCTCGACCTCACCCCGGCCCGACAGCAGCTCGACAGCGCCTATAACCTCACCGACACGCTCAGTCAGAGCGCCCAGGATCACAATGCCGAAGCGCTCGACAGTCGTACCCACCTCAAGCAGGCAGGCGAGGACGCCGACGACCGCTACGGCAACAGCGAACAGCTCGTCGATTCACAGGGTCAGGCCAACCAGGATAGTGCCAGTGGCGCCAGTGACAGCGGCGGACGGGGCCAGGCCGCCCGCATGAAAGCGCCCTGGCTGCATCTGGCCTCGCCGGCGGGCATCACTCTGAGCACGCCGGAGTCGACCCATCTGGCTCAGGGCAAGTCGTTGAGTGTCTCGAGCGGTGAGGACGTCAATATCGCCACGGGCAAAAGCCTGGTGGCATCGATCTCAGAAAAGCTGTCGCTGTTCGTCTACCGCGCCGGCATCAAACTGTTCGCCGCCCGCGGCAAGGTCGAAGTTCAGGCCCAGAGCGATGCGATGGAGTTGACCGCGCAGAAAGACGTCAAGATCACCTCCACCGAAGGGCGGGTCGAGATCAACGCCGCCAACGGCATCCTGCTGAACAGCGGTGGCGGCTATATCCGCATCGAAGGCGGCAATATCGACGTCCACGGCCCCGGCAAGATCGATATCAAGGGGGCCCAGCACAGCTTCGGCGGGCCGGCGAGCATGGATGCCGCCATGCCAGAGTTGCCGGAGGGCGCCTGTGAGACCCAGTTTGCCGGAGACGATTCGGCTTCTGCGGGTGCCAGCGCGCTATAGCCGGAGAGGCCGAGATCATGGAGCGTCAGAAAACGTCCCCAAAGCAGGATAGCCCGGCCTCCCGGGTTGGCGCGGCCGGTCCGTTCGACCCCAACTGGCTACAGCCGGATAGACATCGATATGCACTATTGAATCCGCTACACGTTGCGTCCAGCGATCGCGACGACCTGGATAGCCACACGTTGAAAACGCCGAGCGTCAAGGTACGTGATCCACTGCTACCTCAGTTGGTCTGTTTGGAGTCACTCTCGCTGACACAGCGTGAGCATCTGGCCAAGCGGATCGAGCAGTACGCCAAGCGCGGTAGCGTCTTCCTGTCTGCCTTGTTGCAAAGTGAAGCGGACACCGAAGAGGTGATCAGGCACTTCCGTTTCACCCTCGAACAGGCACGTCCGGGAAGTCGGAGACGCTGGTGGCTGCGTTGCTACGATCCACGAGTCTTTCGTCACTTGTGCTGGCTGCTCGAGACCACGAGCATGGATCGCTTGCTGGGTCCTATCACCTGCTGGCGTTGGCCGAATCAGTACGGCCAGTGGCATGCGCTCGAGCGCCATGAAGCGTCCGATCTTTCGACTCGTGCGCCTTTGCTGTCTGCCTCGCAGTGGTCGTGTATCGACCGCATGACCTCTCTCAACGCCGTCATCGACCGGCTGGCCATGCTGAAGCCGGAAGCCGTGGCCTCGTTCGACGGCTACAGGGATTTGGACGGCCTGCTGGTCAAGGCACAGCAGCTCGGCTTGGCCGACGCCGAGGGCCGCCAACTCTACGCCGAGCAAGCCGCTCGTTTTCACCCACACATTCACGATCACCCCGAGATGCGACGGCGCCTCGATCAGACGGTCGAGACACAGGGCAGCTACGTGCGCCGCTGTGAAGACCTCTCAGCCCAGTCGTTACTCGCCATGGCACGGGAACTGGAGACCATCACATGAGTGGAGCATCCGAGGACGTACAGTCGATCGCCAATTGTCGCGTGTGCCAGCGCAGCGGGTTGCCGATTCTGCCGCTGCGATATGCCGTCACGCGAACGGATGGGGGAGATCAGTCCGGCCATCCTCCTGGCCCCGAGATTAGTGGCGCTTTGCTCGATGAAAGCTTCGCGGCAACGCCATTACCTGAAGGGCAACGCTATACGCTCAGGCTGCTGCGCGCGGGGTTTCTCTATGTGTTCAACGAGACGCGTGGCCGCTGGATCGGCCATGCCGTCACCGAAAAAGGCTACCTGATCGAATATGTCGACGTCTCTCACGACGAAGTGATGGCGATCGATCCCGATAGCCCGCAGCCCATTGATGGCCGCTTGCAGCCGCCTGCCGACGAGCAGGAGTTTGCCTGCGCCGCCAATCCATCGCACGCCTATCCGGGGCGCTGTGTGATGATCCCCAATGCAGACAAGGCTGATAACGTCTATTTGTCCTTCTCCGACGTGGCATGGACCAAGCGGGTCTGGAAAGAACACGCAACCAATGCGAACCAGCGACGTGACAACATGCGTCGGGTTTCGCTCGGGGCATGGCGTGGTGGCAGCGCGCCCTACGCAGAGTCGCTGGAAAAATTGGGGGACATCGTCGCTGAAGCCGGGCGTATCTGGACGCCGCCGGATCAGCATGATGCTTCCGGCACATGGCGGCCCGGCGCTTCGGGAACCTGGGAACGTCAGGACGGACACGCTTTCGAGTTCAGTCCATTTCCGTTCCATGGCATGAAAGAGCAGGTCGAGGGGCTCAAGCGGTGGGCAGACGAGCAGGCCGAACCGCTGGATATGACACCCATGCTGGTTGCGCTGGAAGACCCGGTGGGGATTTCGGCAGATCTCGCCAGCCTGACGGGCGTAAGGTTGAAGGAGAAGATGGCCGACCCTGAACAGGCCCGTCCTCTGGCGGTCTCCTCGGTCATCAATAACATCCGCCAAAGCATCCGCGAGGATGCTGAAAATCGCCAGATCTACCGTACCGAGCGTGACGCTTATCAGACGGTCTACGGTGGTCCCGGCGCTGGTGGCCGGGCGTTGGCCGGCCTGCTTGTCGATGGTTTTCAAGAGCGCCAGGAGGAGATGCTGGAGCGTTGGCGCAACCCCACACCAGCACAACTGGTGGCCGCCAAGGAGGATGCCTGGAGCGATTATACCGACAAGCTGGATATGTCTCGGCTTCAGTCCTGGGAAGCGGCGTGGCAGAGTGAGATGCGCGACTTCGACAAGAATCGCATTGCGCCCCTGGCGCGTGCTCATGTCAGTTGGATGCAGAGCGATCCACTCTATCATCAGATGAATGCGGTGCATGACGACCAAGATATCGAATCTGGCGCCGCATTCGTGGATGCCATGTTGATCTGTATTCAAGACACGCAGGAGTACTCGCCCTGCGCGGAGCTATATCACCGCTGGCTATCTGCATCGAATCTCGATCAACGTAACCTGGCGTTGCGGGCGCTGGGCTACAACCAGAAAATCATACTGGAGCGGTGGGAAGGGCACGTCAGCGGCGGCTTACAGCCTGACTCCCTGCGCGGTTTACCATGGGATGGCTTGATCGGTGGCTATGAAAACGCACTGCAGTCACTTCAGGATGGTAGCCAGAATGCCGTAGTCCGGCTGACGGCCGCTTTGGGCGGGCCTTTCGCTAAGGTAGCGGCCAAGGCAGTCGATGGTGTCGTCGGCCCTGCGCTAGTCGGTATGGGCGTCATTGCACGTTCGCCTGTCATCCTGGCTGACGTGACGATGAGCAAGAAAGCCGCGATTGCGGAACTGGTCTCTAGAATGGCGGCCATCAACCCTGAGATCGGCAATCTGGAAGACCTGAATCGTGCCATCGACATCCAGATGCGCAAGGCACGCATCTATGGTGTGCCGGTCGAAGGGACCGGAAGATTTCGCTACCTGATCCTGGCCAATCCCAAAGTCATCGAGGATTTTCCCGGCCTGAACGCTCAAGGTGGTGCAAGGCAACTGGCGGAATCGGCAGTCCTGACCCAGGCAGATCGGCGCGCGATGACGCAGCTCAGGTGGCGGCAACTGCTGCCTACCGAGGCTGGGCTTGGCGTGGTCACAGGTATTCTACAGGTTATGGCGCTGTTCAAACTGTCCGATGATCTGGACAGCAGCATGGCCTACGAGCGAGGCGAGAACCGGCGGCGCTTCTGGACGGGGACGGCTGGGCTGGTAGGTACAGTCGCGGAAACCGTAGGTAAATGGTCCGAGAGTGCTGTGAAGACGGGTAGTCGATACGCCTTACGTATGGAGAAGACAATCGGCCTCTGGCTAAGGACAGGTGGGCGAGTGCTAGGAGTAGGCGCAGGTGTGGTAATGGCTGCGTGGGACAGTATTCGTGGTTGGCAGGAAGTGCAGGAAGGTAATGCGCTTGTCGGTGGGCTATTGTTCACCTCTGCTGGGTTTAGTGTCTTTGCAACCGGGGTGTTTGCTGGCTGGTTTGGAGCGACGATTTTTGGGGTTTCTGCTACAGGTATTGGAATTGTTTTAGTTGTTTTAATTGTAGTTATTGCAGTTGTGATTGAGATTTTTAAAGACGATAAGATACAGGATTGGATGGAGCGTTGTTACTTTGGAAAATTTGATGTCTCTGAGCGCTATGGTGATTCAAAGCGAGAAATTGGCGAGCTGAAGACTGCGCTGAATAGTGTAGGAGGTTAAGTTATGGATTATTCTGGTCTCGGTAAGAGGAATCGGTTCTCCGTTGGTTATCGTCTAAGCGATGAGAAATCTTCTGCTCGCTATATTCAAGGTGAATCTGTAAAAAGCATGCCGATGGATTTTTTTTCGGTCATAAAAGTCAATAGTAGTTATATTGAGCTGGTAGACCGCTGGTATCCAATTCGCGGGTTTTGGGCATGGCTTTCAGTGATGCTGGGATGCGGTTCGCTATTGGTGTCTGGCGCGTTGCTATATGCGGTTTTTTTTCCAATAGGTGAACCGATGATTCCGGGGGTGGGAGCAAAAATATTTTTTTTATTTCTCTCCTTGATGTTCTTTTTAGTTGCTTGTTTTGGGGCATGGTACGCTTTCAAAGTTGAGTGTTTAGGATATACCCATTATCCCATCCGCTTGAACAGGAAGACTCGAGAAGTTTATTTTTTCCGCCAAGACGGAACAGTGTTAACCGTGCCTTGGGAATCTCTTTCTTTGACGCTGGGTGAATCCAAGAATCCTCTAGTTGGAAAGACTTATGATCTGCGTGCTCGTGTTCTGGAGGAAGACGGTGAGACGGTTCGCGAATCGTTCTCTTTAGGCTATACATTTCCAGGTAAACCTGAGTCAATGGATAAATTTTGGGCTTTCTTGCAGCCTTATATGGAAGCCGAAGATGGTGTGGAACGCACGTGTCGAGAGTTAAGAAAGAGCCTTTTGATGCCAGTCGATGGTCGTCGAGAAGGATGGCGATGGAGTATTTTTCGGACTTTTGCTCCAGGGCTACATTACCCATGGACAATGCTTCTGCTATGCATCCCATTAGGTTTGAATGCTGTGGGCCGTATGCTTGCAATGAGTACTTGCAAAATACCGCAATGGCCGGAAGAGGTGGAGCGAGCCAATCCAGAGGAGCCGGACGACCCTTACCGACTGACCTGGCGCGATAATGGCCCGCTGGGCTGGTGGGAGCTTTACTGGCCCCTTCTATGTACCGTTATTGGCGTGGGTTCTTTTATCGGGATTTTAGGCTGGGTGATTTCCGGCCTATGGCGATAATGATTGAACATTATTCGTCAACAGCCGTCGACCAGTGACGAGCTGGCAGTGTGGAAGCTCATAGCAACCTGCTATGAGCTTTGCTGATGCATTCTAACTGCTGTCCAGTGTCACGAAAATTCGTCTTGTATTTACTAAATGCGGCTCAGCTGAGTGGCAGGTTGCTTCACTGTCAGTGCCCCCACTTTCTGCGTGTTCAGATTTGCCCAATACTGATCGCATAAGGGTGTATGATCATTATTATCCGAAGTCCGAGATGTGAGAGCGTGACTTGGAATGGTCAGGTGAACTAGGTGAATTAAGATGGATTATGCTGGGCTGGATTATCGGAATGTTCGCTTCCCTGTTGACCGAGCCTTGACAGAGGCTGAACGCGCTTCGCGTTACAATCAAGGGCAGCGGGGAAGGGCTACACCGATGGATTTTCTATCGGTTGCGAAGGTTAATTCAGAATATATAGATCTTGTTGACAGATGGTACCCAATAAAGGGTTTTAATGTGTGGTTGGGGGGGTGCGTCTTATTAATTTCCATAGGCATGCTATTTGCAATATATGGAGGTGTTTTCTTTTCTGGTCGTACTGCCCCAGTGGAAGTGGTGGACTGGATTGGTATTGTTGGGCTGACGCCACTTTTTCTGTGCTTGGCATGGGCTGGTTGGTGGCTAATCCGCACCGAATGTGGGCGATACACTCATTACCCGATTCGCCTGAATCGCAAAAGCCGTCAAGTCTATTTTTTCCGCCAAAATGGTACGGTGTTGACAGCGCCATGGGAGTCATTGTTTCTGACATTGGGTGAATCGAAAAGCCCCTTGGCTGGAACGACTTATGACCTGCGTGCTCATGTGCTCTACGATGATGGCGAAACGGTTCGCGAGTCTTTTTCGCTTGGTTACCCTTCCCCACTAGGTAATGCGCAGTCGATTGATAAATTTTGGGCCTTTCTGCAACCCTATATGGAAGCGGAAGATGGTGTGGAGAGAACCTGGCACCACCTCAAGGAAAATACGGGATATTTGGTGCCCGTCGATAATCGCAGGGAAGGCTGGCGCTGGAGCATTGCGCGTAGCTTTATGCTGGGAGCCCACTGGCCTTACCTTCAGCTTCTGTTTTCGCCCTTCCTTGGACTGAATGCACTAGGCCGTATGTTGGCAATGAGCACCAGTAAAATACCGCAATGGCCGGAAGAGGTGGAACGAGCCAATCCAGAGGAGCCGGATGATCCTTACCGCCTGACCTGGCGCGATAATGGCCCGCTGGGCTGGTGGGAGCTTTACTGGCCCCTGCTTTGCACTGTCATTGGCGTTGGCGCTTTTGTCGGTGTTCTTGGTTGGGTGATTTCTGGCCTATGGCGTTGAATGTGTAAGCATCTTTAGAAATTGTCAGCTATTAACATGCTGTGATTCAAAAACCCATGGCATTAGCCATGGGTTTTTTTTATTTCCAGCTCATCAATTCCAATCAGCTCATGTGCAGGGTCACGCCTCGTCCAGCTTCTGCTTGAGCACGCCGTTGACCTGCTGCGGGTTGGCGGTGCCGCGGGAGGCCTTCATCACCTGCCCGACGAAGTAACCGATCATCTTGCCGCGCTTTTCCGGTTCGGCGTCGCGGTACTGGGCGACCTGCACTGGGCTTTCCAGAATGACCTGGTCGATCATCGCTTCGATGGCGCCGGTGTCGGTGACCTGTTTGAGGCCGCGGGTGTCGATGATCTCGTCGGCGCTGGCGCCTTCGTTGTTCCACAGCGCGGCGAAGACCTGCTTGGCAGCCTTGCCGTTGATGGTGTCGTCGAGCACACGCTGGATCAGGCCACCGAGCTGCTCCGGTGTGACCGGGCTGTTGGCAATGTCGATGTTCTCGCGATTGAGGTGCGCGGAGAGTTCGCCCTGGACCCAGTTGGCGGCCTGCTTGGCATCGCCGCAGACGGCCAACACGGCTTCGAAATATTCGGCCGTCGGGCGCGTCGCGGAGAGTACGCCAGCGTCGTAGGCAGATAGACCAAGGCTCGTCTCGAAGCGGTTGTGCTTCTGGGTGGGGAGCTCCGGCAGAGTCGAACGCTGGTGCTCGATATAGGCGCTGTCGAGCATGATCGGCAGCAGGTCGGGGCAGGGGAAGTACCGGTAGTCGTTGGCTTCTTCCTTGGTCCGCATGCTGCGGGTTTCATCCCGATCCGGATCGTAGAGCCGGGTTTCCTGCACGACCTTGCCGCCGTCTTCGATCAGCTCGATCTGACGTTCGACCTCGAATTCGATCGCGCGCTCGACGAAGCGGAACGAGTTGACGTTCTTGATCTCGGCGCGGGTGCCCAGCGTTTCCTGACCCTTGGGGCGCACCGAGACGTTGACGTCGCAGCGCATCGAGCCCTCGGCCATGTTGCCGTCGGAGATGCCCAGGTACGTGACGATGGCGTGAATCGCACGAATGTAGGCGACCGCTTCCTTGGCCGAGCGCATGTCGGGTTCGGAGACGATCTCCAGCAGCGGCGTACCGGCCCGGTTGAGGTCGATCCCGGTCATGTCGCGGCCCATGCCGTTGGAGAACGTCTCGTGCAGCGACTTGCCGGCGTCCTCTTCCAGGTGGGCATGATGGATGCGTACGCGCTTGCGCACGTCGTCATCCAGCACCAGCTCGACTTCGCCCCGGCCGACGATGGGCTGGGCCATCTGGCTGGTCTGGTAGCCCTTGGGCAGGTCCGGATAGAAGTAGTTCTTGCGCTCGAACAGCGAGGTTTCGGGGATCTCGGCATCGATGGCCAGGCCGAACTGCACGGCCATCGCCACGGCACCTTCATTGAGCACCGGCAGCACGCCCGGCAGGCCCAGGTCGATGGCGCAGGCCTGGGTGTTGGGTTCGGCACCGAACGCGGTAGAGGCGCCGGAAAATATCTTGGACTGAGTCGCGAGCTGGACGTGGACTTCCAACCCGATCACGGTTTCCCATTGCATTAGGTTGTCTCCTGGTCGCTCGGATGCCGACGGTGCCAGTCCGTCGCCTGCTGGAACTGATGCGCCACGTTGAGCAGTTGGCCCTCGGCAAAGTGCTGACCGAGAATCTGGAGGCCGATAGGGCGTTTGCCGGCAAATCCGGCGGGAACGCTGATGCCTGGAATGCCGGCGAGATTGGTGGCGATGGTGTAGATGTCCTGCAGGTACATCGAGACCGGGTCCTTCTTGGCGCCCAGGTCGAAGGCCGGGGTCGGCGCTGCCGGGCCCATCAATACGTCGACCTTCTCGAAGGCATCGAGGAAGTCCTGACGGATCAGTCGGCGGATCTGCTGCGCCTTGCGGTAGTAGGCATCGAAGAAGCCTTCCGACAGGGTGTGGGTCCCGATCAGGATGCGGCGCTTGACCTCTTCGCCGAAGCCCTCGGCGCGACTGCGCTTGTAGAGGTCTTCCAGGTCGACCGGACTGTCGCAGCGATGGCCGAAGCGCACGCCGTCGTAACGGGACAGGTTCGAGGACGCTTCCGCCGGCGCGATGACGTAATACGCCGGTACCGCCAGGTGTGTGTGCGGCAGGCTGACTTCGCACACTTGGGCGCCCAGCGACTCGTAGACCCGGATCGCTTCGCGAATGGCGCTTTCCACTTCCGCATCGAGGCCGTCGCCGAAGTACTCCTTGGGCAGGCCGATCTTGAGTCCGGTCAGCGGTGCATCCAGTTCGGCGAGATAGTCCGGCACCACGCGGGCGACGCTGGTGGAATCGCGCAGGTCATGCCCGGCGATGGCACCGAGCAGATGCGCGCAGTCTTCCGCGCTCTGGGCCATCGGGCCGCCCTGGTCGAGGCTCGAGGCGAACGCGACCATGCCGTAGCGGGACACGCGGCCGTAGGTCGGCTTGAGTCCGGTGATGCCGCAGAACGCTGCCGGTTGGCGAATCGAGCCACCGGTATCGGTGCCCAGCGCCGCAGGGGCGAAGCCTGCCGCGACGGCAGCGGCGCTGCCGCCGGAGGAACCGCCGGGCACGGCGGTGCGGTCCCACGGGTTCTTGACCGGGCCGTAGAAGCTCGATTCGTTCGACGACCCCATGGCGAATTCGTCCATGTTGGTCTTGCCGAGGCTGATCATGCCGGCAGCTTCCAGCTTTTCGACCACCGTGGCGTTGTAGGGCGCCTGGAAGTTGTCGAGCATCTTCGAGCCGCAGCTGGTGCGAACGCCCTGGGTGCAGAAGATGTCCTTGATCGCCAGCGGCAGGCCGGCAAGCGGACGCGATTCGCCCTTGGCGCGAGCCTGATCGGCGGCATCGGCCGCGCTGAGCGCCTGATCGCGGGTGACGGTAACGAAGCTGTTGATGTCACCATCCAGACGCTCGATGCGATCGAGCAGGCTGGTGGTCAGCTCTCGGCTGGAAAAGTCGCCGGCCTTGAGGCCCCTGGCGAGTTCCGTGAGCGTCATATGATGCATGGGGTCGATATTCCCTGAGTCAAATCATTGTCCGCGTCGGTGCCACCGGCTTGCCGGGGTGGCACCTTGCAAAATCGGTGTCGAACTTATCTTCGTCTGTCGATAGCGCCGAACTTATTCGTCTGTCGATAGCGTCGAACTTATTCGACGACGCGTGGTACTAAGTAGAGACCTTCGGCCGTTTCCGGTGCGCAGGCCTGGAAAGTATCGCGCTGGTTGGTTTCGGTGACTTCATCCGGGCGCAGACGCTGGGTGGCGTCCAGGGGGTGTGACAGCGGTACCACGCCGTCGGTGTCCACGGCCTGGAGGCGATCGACCATCTCCAGGATCCGGGTCAGGTCATCGACATAGCCAGCCGCCTCGGCCTCGTTGTTGAGGCCCAGGCGGGCCAAATGGGCCGCGCGCAGCACGTCTGCGTGTTCGATTGCCATATGTTGAATGCCCTCTCATGGGGGACAACGTGTCTTGAGGCCGAGGACGCTACGTTCGAGCATCCGTTTCAGTCACGTTCGTCGCGGAAAGAAAGTGGTGTCGTGCTGAGGCCGTGGCGATCCGTTCGCGGCAACCCGTTCGTGACAACCCATCGGTTGCAAACCAGTCGTTGCAAATGGTGCGTTGCGACCAGTCGATGACGGCAAGCCGCTCGAACGCCGTCACGACAAATCTGACCAAGGCAAATTCGCCAGGCAGCAAATGGAGGAGACATTATCATATTAACGCCCCATCTGGCAGGCTCGCGCTTGCTGCTTACCCCCCACGGTGATACCGTTTGCGTCCGCACAGGGTTCCGGTCTGCACTAGGTAAAAGTTTCCATGTTTAAACGTTTACGGGGGCTGTTCTCGAGCGATCTTTCGATCGATCTGGGGACCGCCAACACGCTGATTTACGTCCGCGGTCGCGGTATCGTCCTGGACGAACCCTCCGTTGTGGCGATTCGTCAATCCGGCAACATGCGCAGCGTTGCGGCCGTCGGCCTCGACGCCAAAAGAATGCTGGGGCGCACGCCCGGTAACATTACCGCTATCCGTCCGATGAAGGATGGCGTGATTGCTGATTTCACCGTTACCGAGCAGATGCTGCAGCATTTCATTCGCAAGGTTCATCAGAGCACTTTCCTGACGCCGAGTCCGCGCGTGCTGGTCTGCGTTCCCTGCATGTCGACGCAGGTCGAACGCCGCGCGATCAAGGAGTCCGCCGAAGGTGCTGGCGCTCGCGATGTCTATCTGATCGAGGAGCCGATGGCAGCCGCGATCGGCGCTGGTCTGCCGGTCGAAGAGGCTCAGGGGTCGATGGTCGTCGACATCGGTGGCGGTACCACCGAAATCGCGATCATCTCGCTCAACGGTGTCGTCTACTCCGAATCCGTTCGCGTGGGTGGGGATCGCTTCGATGAGGCCATCACTTCCTACGTGCGTCGCCACTACGGCAGCCTGATCGGCGAAGCCACGGCGGAGCGGATCAAGGAGGAGGTAGGCTGCGCCTACCCGGGTGGCGAGCTGCGCGAGATCGACGTGCGCGGGCGCAACCTGGCCGAAGGGATTCCGCGCAGTTTCACGCTCAACTCCCACGAGATTCTCGATGCGCTGCAGGAGCCGCTGGCGTCCATTGTCACGGCCGTGAAGAGTGCACTCGAGCAGTCTCCGCCGGAACTTGCCTCCGACATCGCCGAGCGCGGTCTGGTGTTGACCGGCGGCGGCGCGCTGCTGCGCGACATCGACAAGCTGATCGCCGAGGAAACGGGCCTGCCGGTCATCATCGCCGAAGATCCGCTGACCTGCGTGGCACGTGGCGGCGGCAAGGCGCTCGAGATGATCGACCAGCATACTTTCGAGCTGCTCTCCAGCGATTGAGGCCCGCCGCGACGGATGAGGTCGCCACGCGGCTTCCTTCGTCCTCGGTAGGTGGGGGTGAGGCCTATCAAACCGCTGTTTTCCTACGGTCCGATACCCACGTACCGCATGCTGTTGTGTGCGGTGCTGGCGTTCGCGCTCATGTTTGCCGAACACCGCTTCAGCGCGGTGGAGACGGCGCGCTCTCATATGACCTCGGTGGTGGCGCCGATCCAGTGGCTGGTGGCGCTGCCCAGCGAAGGGGTGCGCTGGAGCGCCATGGCGATTTCCGACCAGCAGACGCTGATTGACGAGAACGGTCGACTGCGCGAGCAACTGCTGACGCTGTCCAACCGTGTCCAGCGAATGGCGAGCCTGACCGCCGAGAACATCCATCTGCGCGAACTGCTCAACGCGCCCAATCCCGCCGATGTGCCCTATATCACCGCTCAGCTGCTGTCGCTGGATTCCGATCCATTCACGCAGCAGATGGTGATCAACCGCGGCCGGCGCGACAGCGTCTACATTGGCCAGCCGGTAATGGATGCCTCGGGCCTGATCGGGCAGGTGGTCTCGGTTTCGGCTTACACCAGTCGGGTGCTGATGGTGGCGGACGCTAACCACGCCGTACCGGTCGAGATCAATCGCAATGGTCTGCGTTTCATCGCCCAGGGCACGGGCCAGTTGGATACCCTCAATATCCCCAGCGTGCCGGCCACGGCAGATATTCGCGAAGGCGATCTGCTGGTGACTTCCGGGCTGGGCGGGCGCTTCCCGCAGGGTTACCCGGTGGCGCGGGTCAAGAGCGTCAAGCGCGAGTCGAGTCAGGCGTTCATGGAAGTGGCGGCCGAGCCGATTGCCCAGCCGGAACGTTCGCGTTACTTCCTGCTGCTGTTCCCTCCCGAAAAACCCGATGAAAACCTGAGCGGTCCGGAGCGGATGGCGCGTCAGGTGGTATGGCCCGGTGATCCCGGGCATCCGGCTATCAACCGTATCAGTGAAGATGCGCTGACCGCGGCGCTGACCCTGCAGTCCGAGGAACAGGAGTAGGCATGGGCCCGTTCGGTTATCTCTTTGTCTGGTTCACGCTACTGCTGGCGCTTTGTCTGCAGGTGATGCCCCTGCCGGATGCCTGGCTGGTCTGGCGGCCGGACTGGCTGGGCGTGCTGCTGGCCTACTGGTGCGTGGTGACCCCGCAGCGCGTGGGCGTTCTCCATGGCTTCGTGCTGGGGTTGATGCTCGATCTGATCGAGGGCGCGCCGCTGGGACAGAATGCCCTGGTGCTGTCGCTGCTCGCGTATCTCTTCCTGCTGTTGTACCAGCGCTTCCGGGTCTACTCGATCTGGCAGCAGGCGGTACTGGTCTTCATCCTGCTGGGCATTGCGCAACTGATCGAGCAGTGGTTGCGCACGATTTACGGCCCTATCTCCCTGAGCCTCGAATTTCTGCTGCCGGCGCTGATCGGCTCGCTATTGTGGCCGTGGCTCTACACCATGATGCAGGTGGTCAGGCGTCGTCTCGGTATCGGCTAGGGGCGCCCGCTCCAAGAAACTCGCCAGCGTATGGCGCTGGTGCCTTGTGACTGATCAGGAGACGATCCATGGAAGCTGCGCCGACACTGCGGCTGGCATCGGCTTCGCCACGGCGACTTGAACTGCTGGCTTCGATCGGGGTGGTGGTAGAGATCGCCCCCGCGGATATCGATGAGTCCTGTCTGGAAGGGGAGTCGCCCGAGCATTTCGTTTCCCGCCTGGCCCGCGAGAAGGCCGAAGCGGGCCACCGGGAAAGCGCGCTGCCCACGCTGGGGGCGGATACCGTGGTCGTCTGCGATGGCGCTATTTTCGGCAAGCCACGTGATGAAGTGCATGCCCGCGAGATGCTGACGGCGCTGTCCGGCCGAAGCCATCTCGTGCTGTCGGCGGTGGCAGTCATCGGTGCCCACAGTGTGCGCGAATGCCGGGTCGCCACGCAGGTGTTCATGCGTCGGATCGATGACGTGGAGATGGCCGCCTATTGGGCGACCGGAGAGCCGGCAGACAAGGCCGGCGGATATGCGGTCCAGGGTCGTGCGGCGATATTCGTCGAACGCCTGGAAGGTAGCTACTCCGCCGTTGTCGGACTGCCACTTTACGAAACGGCGTCGCTGCTGCGCGCGCAAGGTGTGGCAGTGTGGGATGGCGCGTTGTGAAACGGCGTTCAAGAAGCACTTTTTATGAGTGAAGCGGGGGCTGTGCCATACTCCTCGCTGCTCCGTTCGCCCGTCAGGGGTGTTGCCGATGCGCTCGAACCACTCGCCACAAGGATGCCTGCATGAGCGGTGAGGTACTGATCAATCTGACGCCGATGGAGACACGGGTCGCCGTGGTGGAAAACGGCGTGCTGCAGGAGGCCTTCATCGAGCGTAGCCGACGCCGTGGCATCGTCGGCAATATCTACAAGGGCAAGGTGGTGCGGGTCCTTCCGGGTATGCAGGCCGCGTTCATCGATATCGGGCTCGAGCGAGCCGCGTTCATACACGTCAACGAAGTCCTGCCGCCCGACGCCTCGCATGATTCGATGCGCGATGAGCCGGCGTCGATCAGCCATCTGTTGCACGCCGGGCAGCCATTGGTGGTCCAGGTGACCAAGGATCCGATCGGGTCGAAGGGCGCGCGGCTGACCACGCATCTCTCGATCCCGTCCCGCTATCTGGTCTACATGCCGGATTCCCCTCACGTCGGCGTTTCCCAGCGGATCGAGGATGACGGAGAACGCGAGCGACTCAAGTCGCTGGTCGAAAGCGGTCAGGCCGAGTTGCCGGGCGAAGAGCGGGGAGGATTCATCATCCGTACCGCCGCGGAGGGCGTCGGCCGGGAAGAGCTCTTCGCCGACATGGTCTTTCTGCAGCGGCTGTGGCAGAAGGTCTCCGAGCGGCGAATCACCGCTCCGATAACCACGCCGATCTACGACGACCTGCCGCTGTTCATCCGCACGCTGCGCGACGTTATGCGCGATCAGATCGAGAAGGTGCGCATCGACTCCCGCGAGAACTATTTCAAGCTCAAGGAGTTTGCCCGGGAGTTCATGCCGACCATGGAGTCGCGCATCGAGTATTACCCCGGGGAGCGTCCGATCTTCGATCTCTACAGCGTCGAAGACGAGATCCAGAAAGCGCTGGGGCGCAAGGTTCAGCTCAAGTCCGGGGGCTACCTGGTCATCGATCAGACCGAGGCGATGACCACCATCGACGTCAATACCGGTGGCTACGTCGGGCATCGCAATCTCGAAGAGACGATCTTCAAGACCAACCTCGAGGCCGCCACGGCCATCGCCCGACAGCTGCGGCTGCGCAATCTGGGCGGCATCATCATCATCGATTTCATTGACATGGAGGAGCTCGAGCATCAGCGCCAGGTGCTGCGGGTGCTCGAGAAGTCGCTCGAGCGGGATCACGCCAAGAACAAGCTGACCGGCGTCACCGAACTGGGCCTGGTGCAGCTGACCCGCAAACGCACGCGCGAGAGTCTAGAGCAGACGCTGTGCGAGGCCTGTCCCACCTGCCTGGGGCGCGGGTCGCTGAAGACGCCGGAAACGATCTGCTATGAAATTTTCCGCGAAATTCTCCGCGAAGAGCGGGCCTATTCGCCGGAGACCTACATGGTGCTGGCGTCCCAGTCGGTGGTCGACCGCCTGCTCGACGAAGAGTCTTCCGCCGTGGCCGACCTCGAGTCCTTCATCGGCAAGACCATTCGATTCCAGGTCGAGGCCCACTATTCCCAGGAACAGTACGATATCGTACTGATGTGAGCCGATGAGTCGTCCGCCGATCACTCGTTTACGTATGACGGTGCGCTGGCTGCTGACGCTGGTCGCTCTCGTTGCCATCGTCATCGCCGTGCTCTCGACTGGGGTGCGTCTTGCCGCGTGGCAGATCGACCGGCTGAGTCCCTGGCTGACCTCGACGTTGGAAGACCAGCTCGAAGCGCAGGCCGAGCTCGGCCATCTGGCCCTCGCGGTGAATCGTGGCAATCCTCGTCTGACGCTGGACGACTTCCGCCTCGATAGCCGCGAGGGCCAGGCGCTGCTCGAGCTCGATCATGCCGCCGGGCGTCTCGACACGCTCTCCAGCTGGCGGCTGGGCGCCCCGGTGGTTCGCGGCGGTGAGGTCGATGGCTTGACGCTCCACCTCTACCAGGGCGCCGATGGCCGCTGGGGCTGGCCCGACGGTGCCGGCAGTCGCTGGTTCGGCGGGCGCGACGATGCCGATTCCTCGCAATCCCCCCTTGATGTCGATGGCTGGCTGCGAACGCTGCTGCGTCAGCAGGCGCAGCTCGAGAATGTCACGCTGGTCCTGCACGGCAACCGTAACCAGGCGGCGGTGTCACTGCCCCAGCTGACGCTCGCCAGTCGAAACGGCCAGGCCTCGATCCAGGCGACTCTGGCCGCCGATAACGAGAAAGCGGGGCGACTGCATCTGACGATCGAAAGGGGTGATGAAACCGACCCGAGTGAAAGCGGCAGTAATGAAATCGGCAGTAATGAAAGCGGTGGTGGTGAAAGCGACAGTGCAGACAACGGCGCGCCAACCGCTGCCGGGGCGAGCGGCCATCATCCCGATGCTCATCTTGCCGCCGAGTTCGATCTGGCCGCGCTGTCGCCGTCGCTGGCAGTGTTGAGTTCGGGCCTGCCCAAGGCGCTGGGCCAGATCGATGGGCATGTCTCGCTGGCGGGAGAGTGGCGAGACGGCGGCCCGCGCAATGCTCGCCTGTCCGTGGACGTGCCTCGTCTGCGGGTGATCGACAGTCGTAACGAGATATCCGAGACGCTGACGCAGCTCGGTTTCGATGCCCACCTAGACCGAAACCGCGATGGTCAGTGGCAGGCCTGGCTGGACAATTTACGGCTGACTCACACCGGGCTGGCGGCGATCGACTGGCCGCAGCAATTGCAGGCCCAGTCCACGGAGGACGGCTGGTGGCTGCGAAGCGCGCCTTTCGAGCTGGCCGGGATGACCGACTATCTGCGCTATCTACCTCTGCCGTTCGAACTATCGCAGACGCTGATTCAGCTCGATCCCCGAGGCCACGTCGCCGGTCTGGAAGTGGGACAGGATGACGGCGAGTGGTATGCCCAAAGCGCGCTGGAAGGTGTCTCGCTGACGGCCTGGAACGAAATCCCCGGTGGCGGGCCGGCCGACGCCTGGGTCGTCTATCAGGGACAGGGCGGAACGGTCTCTTTCGTCGGTGGCGAGGGCGCCCGGTTTGCGATCCCTTCCGTCTATGCCGATCCGCTGGTTCTCTCCCACGCCAGTGGCGAGATCGACTTCGAACTGACCCGACAGGGCGCGGTGATCAGCGGCGAGAATTTGAAAGCGGGTTGGCGCGGCGCCAGCGCCGAAGGGCGATTCGGGCTGACACTCTACGATGCCCAGGACAAGCCGGGTACCTTCATTCTCGATCTCTCCATTGCCAATGCCGACGCGCGAAATTCACGGGTGCTCTCCTGGCTGCCGACCCGAGTGATCGACGATAAAAAGCTGCGCGAATGGTTCAGCGGCGACATCGGCGGCATCGTCAAGCAGGGCAAGCTGGGACTGTCGGTCACGCTGAGCGACAAGGAAGCGCCGGAGGGTCAGATGTTCGTCAACCCGGACGACTACCTCCATCTTTCACTGGATGTGGCCGACGGGCGTCTGCAGTACGACCCGGACTGGCCGGCGCTGGAGCGGGTCTACGGTCATCTACAGATGAACAACATGGACCTGGACGCCGATATCACCCATGCCACCAGCCACGGTCTGACGACGCGGGATGCCACCGTCACCCTTGCCGACAAGCAGTTGACGGTCAACGGTGATGTCGGCGGCAGTACCGCTGGCGTACTCGATTTTCTCGCCCAGGCACCGCTGGAGTCGATGAGCGATACGTTCGGCCGCTGGGAGAGCGACGGCGACGTCGACGCCAAGCTGCATATCGCAATGCCGATGGACGACGACAGCGATATCGAAACCGACATGGTGGTCGATGTCCAAGGCCAGGTCGACGCCGAGTCGCTGACGTTCCCCGAACTCCAGTTGACCCTCGGCGGCGTCAACGGCGACTTGCGCTACCGGCGCAACAACGGCGAGGACTATGTCACGGGAGATATGGGTGCGCGTGCGTTCGAGGGGCCGGTGTCGGCTCACTTCAATATCGGTGGCTATCAGTCCGGCGCCAGCGGCATCGCTTTCGAAGGGAGAGCGTTGGGGCGCGGGCTGCTTGACTGGGCGGGCATGTCGCGTGTCGGCGGTTTGCTGAGCGGTTTCTTTCCGTATCAGGCGGATCTGACGCTCGATGCCGAGAACAACGCCAGCCTGTCGCTGCGCAGCAATCTGCAGGGGCTGGGTATCGCGTTGCCACCACCGTTCGGCAAGACTTCCGATGACAAGGAGTCGCTGGCCATCGACGCCGACATCGCTGCCGGCACCGGTAAGGTGACGTTGGGCAGCTGGGGGCATGCGCGCTGGCGCACGATCGAGGATCAGACCCAGGGTCAGGTGTGGCTGGAAGGTTGGCCAGGCGAGCAGGCGGCCTGGCCCAGCGAACCCGGCTGGTACGTGTTGTGGCGTCCGGACCGAGTGGATACGCAGCGCTGGGTGCAGGCGCTGACCTCGCTCAAGGCGAGCGATACGGCATCGACTGCGGAAACCGGTTCTGCTCCCTCGGCCGATACCGCTCGCGCTCCGGACGCTCAAGCGACCAAAGACGGAGGCGGGCTCAAGCGCGTGGCGCTGTCGACGCCGTGCATCCTGGTCGAAGGGCGCTGCCTGGGTGGGTTGCAGGCCGATGCCTCCCCGCTGGCGAGCGGCTGGCGACTCTCTCTCGATGGTGAGATCGCCGCCGGCAAGGCGAGCTGGCAGCCCAGGGCGGCGATGCCTGTCGATATCGACCTGCAGCGTCTCAACCTCGATGCGCTGACCCCGAAGCAGGACGATGGCGGCGAGAGCCAGACCGCGAGTCTGATGGACGAGATCGAGACCGCACCGCATCCGATCGCGCTGCCCAAGGAGCTGGCCCAGGTGCCGGCAGGACACGTGCGTATCGGTGAGTTCGAGCGCCAGGGCCAGCGTTTCGGGCCGTTCGAAGCGACCTGGAGAGCCGATGACCGGCAGCTCACCGTCGACCCGCTGACCCTGTCGCTGGGTGAGCTGGACCTGTCGGGTGCGCTGGAATGGCAAGCCGCCGGAGATGCCAGCCTGAGCCGGGCTCAGCTGCATGCCAGCGGCGGCGATGTCGGCAGCGCATTCCGCGTGATGGATCAGCAGGTACCGATTACCAGCGAAAGCGCCAAGGGCGATCTGCAGCTCTCCTGGCCGGGAGCGCCTTGGCAATTCGCACTGCCGCTGTCGACCGGTCGAGTTCAGACGACAATGGAAAACGGCCGACTTCGACAGATCCATTCTTCCGGTGCCAAGCTGGTGGGGCTTTTCAATCTAGACAATATCCTGCGTCGCCTGCAGCTGGATTTTTCCGACGTGACCGATGGCGGTACCTCTTACAAACGGCTCGACGGCAGCGCGACCCTGTACAACGGAAGGTTGCAGACCGAAGGGCCGATCGTGGTCGACGGCACGGCGACGCGGTTCACCCTTGCCGGCAGCGTCGATCTCAATCGCCAGACTCTGGACCAGCGCCTCGGGATCACCGTCCCGGTGAGCCAGAATCTACCGCTGGTCGCGGTCATGGTCGGCGCGCCTCAGGTCGGTATCGGCCTGTTCGTGTTCGACCAGCTGTTCGGCCGCTGGCTGGATCGCGCCACCCAGATCTACTACCGCATCGAAGGTCCCTGGTCTTCGCCGACCATCAACCTGGAAAGTGCCCGATGATCGCCATGACTCGACATCATGCGATTTTTTGCTGAGTACCGGTTCACGACTAACGGACGGGCTAGCGGCTCTGGGGGTGTCTTTCTATCGAGAGCCGTGTTTTTGAGTGCATATCCATGGAAATGCAGCGACTTAGCGTCGTTCATTCGATTTCATTTTTTTCCTTGTTATAGAGTCGATGTCTGAACAGAGATGACAGATTCGGGCCCTTGCCCTATGTTGGGTAATGAAAGGAATGACCGTGAAAGCTAGATTTATCAACACCGGATAAAGGTGAGCGCGCCATGGCGAATACCCACAGTTTCACGATCGAAGACACCAGAATCGATGCAGAAAAGCTCGTTAGCCGTATTCAGGAAGAGTTGGGCGTTCATGCGCATGTCGGTGGAATATCGACATCGTCATCGACAGCGGAATCGGGCAAGACTGAAGAACATTCCACGATTCGTCTCCACTATATTCTGAAGCAAGAGGATGACGAAACAGAGGCCGAAAGCAAAATCAAAGCCATCGTTGAGGACATGAAGGAATAATATTGATCCGATCATTTTAGGAACGTTATTCCGGTTCTGATTTTCCAGCCCGCTCTATAGCGGGTTTTTTGTGTCAGCATTTTGAGCAAAACGTATTTCTTGATGGTCCCGTTCTGTCCGTACCCCTTGCGTTTGGGATACGCTGGCACCATCTATCGTCAGTCTGGTGCGGTGATATCCCGAAAGCCTTGAGTGATGTTCAGCAAGGCCTTGAACGGTGGATGGTCGCACTAAAAAGCAAAGGAAATCAGAACGGTATGAATTCTACTGGAACGATGAGTGGTGACGCTCTCAAACAGGCATCGGCGCTGTTGCTGGCCCCCGGCGGGCTCGACGTAGGATCGCTGGATGTCGGCCTGGGCCACGCCATGGGCGCCGGCATCGACTATGCCGATCTCTTCTTTCAGCGCACCTGGCACGAGATGTGGGTGCTGGAAGATGGCGAGGTCAAGGATGCCAGCTACAGCATCGACGGCGGCGTCGGGGTGCGTTCGCTCTCCGGCGAGAAAACCGGCTTCGCCTATTCCAGCCAGATCAGCCAGGATGCATTGCTGGATACCGGGCGTACGGCTTCGGGTATTGCCCGCAGCGGTGACCGACGTAAGCCGATGCCGATTCAGCTCGCGACGGCGACGTCGCGTTACCAGGGTATCGATCCGCTGAGCGGGCTGAGTGCCGAGGACAAGATCGCCATGCTCAAGCAGGCGGATCGCGTGGCCCGGGCCGCCGACCCTTCGGTGACACAGGTCAGCGCCTCGTTGACCGGCGTGCACGAAGTCGTGCTGGTATGTGCCAGCGACGGTACGCTCGCGGCGGATATTCGCCCGCTGGTGCGTTTCAATGTCAACGTGATCGTGGCCAAGGAGGGGCGCCGTGAGCGTGGCAGTGCCGGTGGCGGCGGTCGCTATTCGATGGAACGGCTGCGCGACGAGAACGTTGCCGACACCTACGCCAGAGAAGCCGTGCGCCAGGCGCTGGTGAATATCGATGCCGTGGCCGCGCCGGCGGGGCAGATGCCGGTGGTACTGGCCAACGGCTGGCCCGGCATTCTCCTGCACGAGGCGGTGGGGCACGGGCTCGAAGGCGATTTCAACCGCAAGGGCAGCTCGTCCTTTGCTGGGCGTCTGGGCGAGCAGGTCGCCGCCAAGGGCGTCACCGTCGTCGACGACGCCACGCTCAGCGACTGTCGCGGCTCGCTCAGCGTCGACGACGAGGGAACGCCGGGTCAGTACACGCCGCTGATCGAAGACGGCATTCTGACCGGCTACATGCAGGACAAGCTCAATGCGCGCCTGATGGGCATGAAGCCCACCGGCAACGCGCGGCGCGAATCCTACGCGCATGTCACCATGCCGCGCATGACCAATACCTTGATGCTGGCGGGTAACGACGATCCGGAAGAGATCGTCAGGAGCGTCAAGAAAGGCATCTATGCGGTCAGTTTCGGTGGCGGTCAGGTTGACATCACCTCGGGCAAGTTCGTGTTCTCGGCATCCGAAGCGTATCTGATCGAGGACGGCAAGATCACCGCGCCGGTCAAGGGTGCCACGCTGATCGGCAATGGCCCCGAGGCGATGTCGCGCGTTTCGATGATCGGCAACGACATGGCGCTGGACACCGGTATCGGGGTCTGCGGCAAGGAGGGGCAGGGGGTGCCGGTCGGCGTGGGCCAGCCGACACTGAAGCTCGACGAGATCACGGTCGGGGGGACGGCGTCCTGACCTCGGCGGGCCTGCGCTTCGGCCATGCGGCGTCGACAACCGGCATCGGCATGCTCATCGATAACCCATCAACTCCGCTGCCTTGTCGGTTTTCGCCTAGCCTGGCCATTGCTCGGCCGCGCCGCACAGTGAAGGCGTCACGGACAGATCAAAGGCCGGCGGTATCGCGGATCAGCTGGAACAGCTTGCGCGAACTGGCGGGCGGCTTGCCACGCTGTTTTTCGCTACGGGCGTTGCGAATCAGCTGGCGCAGGGCCTGGCGATCGACCTGGGGGTGCGCTTCGATGAACGGCTCGAGCGCTTCGTCGTCTTCGATCAGCCGATCGCGCTGCTGTTCGAGCCGGTGGAAGGCAGCGTTGCGCTGGACGTGTTCATTGTCGATCTCTTCGAACGCCGCCCGGATCGCGTCCCGATCCTCCTTGCGCATGACCTTGCCCACATACTGCATGTGGCGGCGCCGGCCTTCGTGGGAGCGAACGCGACCGGTCTCCTCGACGGCCTCGCGCATGTCGTCGGAAAGCGGCAGCCGGGCTCGGACGGCGGGGTCCAGCGCGATGATGCGTTCGCCCAGCGCCTGTAGCTCCTGCATCTCGCGTTTGAGCTGGCTTCTGCTGGGCGGCGCGTCATCCTCGAAAGGCGTGTCGTTGTCCGATTTTCTACCCATGATCTTGACCCTGGCGACGAATGAGGGCCGCAGTATATCAGCGTGATCCGGCTAGCCCACGTCTCGCGTCCGTTCGATGCGCGAATCCGTGCTGATGGCGTCGCTGGCCGAGGTCTTCTTGAGCGGAAACGCTTTGATTGTCGCCGTCTTCCGACCCGTTTTTCGATCAGGTTTTTGACTGTGATGTCTATGATCCGAGTTTTACGAATCAGGAGTTTGAGATGAGCCAAGCCTTCAATGCCGAGGCGCAGCAGTCGCGTCTCGAAGAGCGTGCCAGCATGGCGTTGGACCTTGCCACACAGATGGGCGCGGATGCCTGCGAGGTCGGCGCCAGTGTGGACCAGGGGCTGGGCGTGAGCGTGCGTCTCGGTGAAACCGAGACCGTGGAACTGTCTCGCGATCAGGGTATCGCGGTCACGGTCTACGTTGGCAATCGCAAGGGCAATGCGTCGTCGTCGGATGCCGGCGATGCCTCCCTTCGCGCAGTCGTCGAAAAGGCCATCTCTATCGCGCGTTACACCGGCGAAGACCCGGCCTCGGGCCTTGCCGACGCCCGGCTGATGGCAACCGACTTGTCGGATCTGGATCTGCATCACCCGTGGGCGCTGAGCACCGACGAGGCGATCGAGCTGGCGCTGCGTTGCGAGAACGCCGGACGCGAGCGGCCCGGGATCACCAACTCCGAGGGAGCGAGCCTCTCTTCCTCCGAGGTGGTGACGGTCTATGCCAACAGCCATGGCTTCCTCGGCAGCAAGCGGGGGACGCGACATTCGCTCTCCTGCCTGCTGATCGGCGGCAGCGGCGACGCCATGCAGCGCGATCATGATTTCACCACCGCGCGCAAGTCCGCCGATCTGGCAAGCCCGGAGTCGGTGGGCATCAGTGCGGCGGAACGCACCCTACGCCGCCTGGGCGGCCAGCGGCCGAAGACCGGGCGGCTGCCGGTACTGCTGGCACCGGACATGGCACGCAGTCTGGTCGGCAATCTACTCAACAGCATCGCCGGCGGCGCGCTCTACCGGGAGTCCTCGTTTCTCTGCGATCAACTGGGCGAGACGCTGTTCCCCGAGTGGTTTTCGCTGGGCGAGCATCCGCAAGAGATCGGTGGCATGGCGAGCGCGGCGTTCGATGGCGACGGCGTGGCCACCCGCGACAACGTGTTCATCGATCGCGGCAAGCTGGCGAGCTACATGCTGTCGGCTTACAGCGCTCGCCGGCTGGGGCTTGAGACCACCGGCAACGCGGGCGGAGCGCGCAACGTGCGCATTCAGGCGCCGACGACGCCGCTGGAGAGTCTGATGCAGCAGATGGGCACGGGCATTCTGGTGACCGAGATGATGGGGCAAGGCCTCAATCCGGTGACCGGTGACTATTCGCGTGGTGCGGCCGGCTTCTGGATCGAGAATGGCCGGATATCCCACCCGGTCGAGGAGTTCACGGTGGCAGGCAACCTGCGCGACATGTTTGCCGGCCTGCAGGGCATCGGCGACGACATCGATCGGCGCGGCAGCATCCAGACCGGCAGCTGGCTGCTCGATTCGATGACGATCGCGGGGCAGTAGAGGCTGGAGCTACGAGCTACGAGCTACGAGCTACGAGCTACGAGCTACGAGCTACGAAAAAACGTCAGCGACGGCGTCGCTGACGTTTTTTTCTGACAGAAACCGGCGGCTCGCGGCCTCAGGCGTCGAAGCGGTCCTTGATATAGGTGATCTCGGTGCGCCCGTGGGCTGCCGGGGTCCCATCCTCGCCCAGATTGACGAAGACCATCCTGTCGATCGTCAGGATGCTCTTGCGCGTGATCTTGTTGCGAACGTGGCACTCCAGCGTGATTGAACTGGTGCCAAAATGGGTGGCGGTGATGCCGAGCTCGATGATGTCGCCCTGGCGGGCGCTGGAGACGAAGTTGATCTCCGAGATGTATTTGGTCACCACCTGGGCGTTACCCAGCTGAATGATGGCGTAGATCGCGGCCTCTTCGTCGATCCACCGCAACAGACTGCCGCCGAAGAGCGAGCCGTTGGGATTGAGATCCTCGGGTTTGATCCACTTGCGGGTGTGGAAGTTCATTGGCGTCTCCTTGCTTGCATCAGCGGCCTGGAACCCGCGCGGCCTGAAACCCGCGCGGCCTGAAACTTGAGCGGGGTGATCCCGTGCCTTTCCACTAGACCTTTAGAAGATATAAGGCCTGTCTACGGGGCTTTCTACCCGGCCGATTAACAAGCCTCTCTGCATGGTTTCCCTTCGCGGTCTTGCTATCGCCGCTACAGGTAGAAGACGGTTGCCAGTCCCAGGAAGGCCACGAAGCCCACGACATCGGTGATGGTGGTCAGCAGGACGCCGCCGGAGAGCGCCGGGTCGATCTTGAACTTCTTGAGCAGCACCGGGATCAACGTGCCGGCGAGGGTCGCGACGGTCAGATTGATCACCATCGCCATGGCGATGATCTCGCCCAGCCGAATGTCGTCGAAGCGAAACACCGACATCGTCCCCACGACGACCGCCCAGATCAGGCCGTTGGTCATGCCGACGAGCAGCTCGCGCACCAGCAGCCAACGAACGTTGGCGCCGGAGACGTGGCCGAGTGCGATACCGCGGATCATCACGGTCAGGGTCTGGGAGCCGGCGATGCCGCCCATGCTGGAGACGATCGGCATCAACACGGCGAGCGCGGCGATCTGCTGAATCGTATCTTCGAAGAAGCCGATGGCGATGGAAACGATGGTCGCTGCGAGCAGGTTGATGCCCAGCCAGACCGCACGCCGGCGGCTGGTTCTCAGTGCTGGCGCGAAGGTGTCTTCGTCTTCGTCCAGACCCGCCATGCTCATGACCTGATGCTCGGCGTCTTCGCGGATGACGTCGACCACGTCATCGATGGTGATGCGGCCGAGCAGCTTGCCGTCGATGCCGACGACCGGTGCGGAAATCAGGTCGTGCTTCTGGAAAAGGGTGGCGACGTCGGTGTCCGACGCGATGGCCTGGATCGCGTGAAAGTCGGTCTCCATGACCTCACGCACCAGCACCGAAACGTCCGATACCAGCAGGCGGTTGAGCGATAGAATGCCGATCAGCTCGTCGCGACGCGTGACCACCAGCAGCGTATCCGTGGCATCGGGCAGGCGCTCGTGGCGGCGCAGGTAGCGCAGCACCACGTCCAGCGTGATGTCCGGGCGGATCGTGATCGCGTCCGGGTTCATCAAGCCGCCGGCGGTATCCTCGGGATAGGAGAGGACGGCCTCGACCCGCTGGCGCTCCTGTGCCTCCATCGACTGGAGGACTTCCTGGATGACGGTGTTGGGAAGTTGCTGCAGCAGGTCGGCGAGATCGTCGACATCGAGACCTTCGGTGGCCGTCAGCAGCTGTTCCGCGTCCATGCGGTTGAGGAATTCGATCTGGACGTCGTCGCCCAGATACTGCAGCACATCGCCGTGGAGGTCGGGATCCAGCAAACCCCACAGGATCTCGCGCTCCTTGGGCGGCGTGGACTCCAGCAGATGCGCGACGTCTACCGGCGCCAGCCCCCGATTGAGCATGCGCCTGGCCTGGTCCAGTGCGCCGCTTTCGAGGGCTTCGTTGAGCTTGGCCAGCCGGGGCTGCAGTTTTTCGGGATTGTTGCTCATCCTGAACGGTCATCCTTGAGCGACTGGCGGTAGGATGAGCATTCTACCATCGTCGAAAAAAATGACGAGGATGTAGAACACTGTTCACGAATGGGTCGGAAGCGTGAGCGCTATTCGTCCTCGTGAAAACGCGCCTCGAACAGCGCGACGATCGCCTCCATGGCAGCCTCTTCCTCGTCGCCGTCGGTTACCACGGTCAATTCGGTACCGCAGGGGGCGGCGAGCATCAACAGGGACATGATGTTGGCGGCGTCCGCGCGGCGTTCGCCATGGTGGATGGCGACGCGAACGGAGAACGGCTGGCAGCACTGCACCAGCTTGGTGGCGGCCCGGGCATGCAACCCGCGGCGGTTGGTCAGACGAAGTTCACGTGTTGGCATCGTGCTCGGATGATCCTGCCTCTTTTGACGGCGCAGCCAGCGATACCGACGCCGTCGAGAGTTCGGTATGAATACCGAGTTCGCGATGACGAAGCCGGGTATCGACGGCTTCATGATGGAAATGGTGAGCCAGCCGCTCGATCAGATAGACCGAACGATGCTGGCCCCCTGTACAGCCGATCGCCAGCGTCAGGTAGCTGCGATGACTGGCCAGGTAGGCCGGTAACCAGCGATCGAGCCAGGCGTGAATGTCGTCGGCCATGGCGTGAACGTCGGGATAGGACTCCAGAAATTCGATGACCGGTTGGTCGCGGCCGTCGTAGGTGCGAAGGCCGGGATCCCAGAACGGGTTGGGCAGACAGCGTGCATCGAACACCATGTCGGCATCCAGCGGCACGCCGCGTTTGAAACCGAAAGACTCGAAGGTCAGGGTCAGGCGTCCGCCGCGGTGGCTGGCGACCTGTTCGCTGATCCGCCCCCGCAGGTCGTGTACCGATAATCCGCGAGTGTCGATCACCAGGTCGGCCATGCGGCGAATCGGTGCGAGATACTCCTGCTCGTGATCGATGGCCTCGGCCAGCGTCATGTCGTTACCGCGAGTCAGCGGATGGCGTCGACGGGTGGCCGAGTAGCGCTCGAGCAGGATCTTGGCATCGGCGGTCAGATAGACGACCTGGGTGTCGATGCCGCGCTCGCGCACCGCCTCCAGCAGGCCCGGAAAGCGCTCTAGCGACTCCGGGAGGTTACGGGCATCGATGCTGACCGCAACATTGGACCGCGAGGGCGGCGCGCCGCGCAGCTCGTCAATCAGCGGCGCCAGCAGGTTGGCCGGAAGGTTGTCGATGGCGTAGTAGCCCAGATCTTCCAGCGCCTGCAAGGCGATCGATTTTCCCGATCCCGAGAGGCCGGTGATGATGACGAGCTGCATGGTTTGTCCGTCCTGATTTAACCGTCGTCGCTGCTGTGGTGGCGGATGGCGTCGACCAGCGCATCGTGCAGCGCGGCCTGCGTCTCGACCTGACGCAACTGCTGGCGGACGCTGCTCTGGCTCATGATGCCGGCGACTTCTGCCAACAGCGAGAGATGGGCTTCATCGGCCTCTTCCGGCACCAGCAGTACGAACACCAGGTCGACCGGTTCGCCATCGATCGCATCGAAGTCGATCGCATCCTCCAGGCGCATGAAACCGGCCACCGGCACCTTGCAGTGAGGGCTGCGCGCATGGGGAATGGCAACGCCGTGACCGATTCCCGTGCTGCCCAGCCGCTCGCGGCCGATCAGACGACTGAAAACTTCCTGGCTATCCAGGCTGGGTGTGTTTTGGGCGATGAAGGTGCTGAAGAATTCCAGCAGACGTTTTTTGCTGCCCCCCGTGACCCCGTAAAGGGTACGTTCGGGGGGCAGAATGCTTTCCAGTGTCATCATCAGGCGTTAACGGGCGCCAGCGCCTTGGGCGCGGGCTTGTGCCTTCTCTTTGTGTTTGACCAGTTGACGGTCGAGTTTGTCGGCCAGCGAATCGATGGCGGCGTACATGTCGGTTTCGCTAGCCTCGGCGTGTAGGTCGGCGCCAGCGGCATGCAGGGTACAGGCAGCCTGTTGACGCTCCTTCTCGACACTCAGGGTGACCTGAACATTGGTGATGTTGTCGTAGTGACGCTCTAAACGAACGAGCTTCTCTCCGACATAGTCCCGTAGGGCGTCGGTCAGCTCGACATGGTGGCCGGTAACGTTCACTTGCATGGCACGCTCCTGTTGCGGCAGATGGCACTTCGGATTGTAACCCTTTTCAGGGCACTGCAAAGTCATCGTGATCGATCTGACGTAGATTGGCGAGCGTTGGTTGATCTTCCGCTCGGACTCAAGCCAGACGTTTGCGTTCGCTGGAGGAGGGAATGCCCATGGCTTCACGATATTTGGCCACGGTCCGCCGGGCGACGCAGATTTCCGACTGGGCCAGCAATTCGACCAGTTTGCTGTCCGAGAGCGGCTTTCGCGGTGGCTCCTCGCCGATCAGCTTCTTGAGTCGGGCGCGAATCGCGGTGCTCGAATAACTATCGCCATCGCTTCGCTGGCCACCGACCTGACTCGAGAAGAAATACTTCAATTCGAAGACGCCGCGAGGCGTGTGGATGTATTTCTGGGTGGTGACGCGGGAAATCGTCGATTCATGCAGTTCGACGCTGCCGGCGATGTCGGCCAGGATCAGCGGTTTCATGGCTTCCTCGCCGTGGGCGAGGAAATCGACCTGACGCGACATGATCTCGCGGCCGACGCGCAACAGGGTGTCGTTGCGGCTGGAGAGGCTCTTGAGCAGCCAGCGGGCCTCCTGAAGGTGCTGGCGCAGAAAGATATTGTCGTCGCTCTTGTCGGCGCGTTTGATCAGCGCTGCGTAGTCCGGCTGGATGCGCAGGCGCGGCAGTGATTCGGCGTTGAGTTCGATACGCCAGCCCTCGGGGGAGGGCGTGGCGACGAGATCGGGAATCACGTAGTGGTCGCGACTGGTATCGAAGCGCTGCCCCGGGCGAGGTTCGAGCGTGCGAATCAAGGCGATGACGCAGTCGAGTTCGTCTTCTTCCAGGCGCAGGCGCCGCATGAGCAGGCGTCGGTCGTTGCCGGCCAGTGCCTCCAGAAACTGACGTACCAGCCGCTTGGCCTGGGGCAGCAGCGGGGTTTCGCTCGCCAGCGTGCCGAGCTGAAGCAACAGGCATTCGCGCAGATCGCGGGCGCCGACCCCGGTGGGATCGAACTGCTGTACTCGCATCAGAACATGCTCGAGGTCCGCCGTGCTGACGCTTTCGCCGCGCTGGGCTCGGAGGCCGGCGGCGAGCTCGTCGAGTGAGCCGGTGAGATAGCCGTCGTCACCGATGGCGTCGATCAGGCATTCGCCCAGCTCGCGCTCGCGGCCGTCGAAATCCCCCATCGCCAGTTGCCATGACAGATGGTCGTGCAGGCTGGTGGCGATTGCATTGCGGTCGAAATCCGGCGCGTCTTCGCTGCTACTGCCGTTGCCACTGAGCGAGCCCGCGTTGGCATCCTGGTAGGTGTCGCTCCAGTCGCTGTCGAGCGCCAGTTGGTCGGGAATATCGCTTGCCCAGTCGTCCTCGGGCGCTTCCTGAGACTCTTCTTCGGAACAGGGCTCTTCGGAATAGGGTTCTTCCAGCTCCAGCATCGGATTGGATTCGAGGGCTTGCTGGATCTCCTGGCAAAGGTCGAGCGTCGACAGCTGCAGGAGTTGAATCGCCTGCTGGAGCTGAGGCGTCATGGTCAACTGCGTGCCGACTCTAAGTTGCAGCGAGGGCTTCATGGACATGGTGAGGCGATCGTCACAATCAACGAGAAGGGGACTACGTTACTGACTGATCGGGTAGCGTGCAACGACTTATGCAGGAAAACGATGCAAGAAACATGCCAGTGGCTCGCATCAGTTGGTGCCGGTTCGCAAGGCGGTCATAGCCGGAATTCGTGACCCAGATAGACGTCACGCACGCGCTGATTGTCGAGAATGGCGTCCGGACGACCTTCCGCGATGATCTGGCCATCGCCGACGATATAGGCGTTATCGCAGATATCGAGCGTTTCGCGCACGTTATGATCGGTGATCAGTACGCCGATTTCGCGATCACGAAGCTGGCGGACGATACGCTTGATATCGCCGACCGAAATCGGATCGACACCGGCAAAGGGTTCGTCGAGCAGTACGAAGGCGGGCTCGGTAGCCAGTGCCCGGGCGATTTCCACGCGGCGACGTTCGCCACCGGACAGGCTCATGCCGAGGTTGTCACGGATGTGGTCGATATGAAAATCGTTGAGCAACTGCTCGAGATGATGGCGGCGTCCGGCACGGTCCAGATCCTTGCGGGTCTCGAGGATGGCCATGATGTTGTCGGCCACGCTCAGCTTGCGAAAGATCGAGGCCTCCTGCGGCAGATAGCCGATCCCGGCGCGGGCGCGGTCGTGCATCGGGGCGCGACTGAGGTCGTGATCGTCGATATGGACGCTTCCCGCATCCGCCTTGACCAGGCCGACGATCATGTAGAAAGACGTGGTCTTGCCGGCCCCATTGGGGCCCAGCAGGCCAACGATGCTGCCCTGACGCAGGGTCAGGCTGAAATCATGGACGACGCGGCGTCCCTTGTAGCTCTTGGCCAGATTGGCGGCCGTCAGCGTTTTCATTCGGTCGTTCCTTGTCACGGCACAACGCGGGGCAGAGCAGACCGTCGCGATCGCGACGGAGATCGGCATCTGGCCCGCTCACTTCGAATATCGGGTCTCGAGCACCCTCGGGATCCGGGCGCGATCGAGGTGCTATTGGGACGATTCGCGCGGGGTCAGCGTCATGCGGACGCGGCCGTCGCTGTTGCCGTCGCTGTCCTGGCTGGCGCGAGCCTGGACGCGGCGTGAGTCGAGATAGTACTCGACGTAGGCGCCGTCGAAAGTATCGCCGCCCTGGTGCAGTTCGGCGTTACCGATCAGCTCCACCCGCCGTTCTGCGGCGTGATAGACCACGGTATCGCCCCAGCCCTTGACCAGTTCCTGGTCGGCCCCCGGCTTCTGTTCGAGATAGGCGCGCTCGCTGCCCCCGCCCTTGGCCGTGACCTGGCCGACCTGACCGTTGTCGGCGCGCTGGATATCGACCCGCGCAGCCTTGAGATGCATGCTGCCCTGCTGCATGTCGACACCGCCGGTGTAGACGGCAGTACCTTGACGGTCATCGATATCGAGCTGGTCCGCCGCGATCTCGATCGGCGCGCTGGCGTCGCTTTCCAGCGCGTTCGCCGAGAAGCTTGCGATGCCCAGCGTCGTCAGCACCAGAAGTTGGCCGAGTTCTCGCCTCATGATCCTTGATCCTTGGGTTGCTGTGACTGGGATTGCTGTGGCAGGCGTCCCTGCACGTTGTCGGTCAGGCGCATACGATCTTCATCGATCCAGGCATCGAAGCGGTCGCCACGCATGCTCTGGTCATGCTGACGCAACACGGCGGACGTGTCACTCCAGACGTGCGCCTTGCGGCTGTCGTAATGCAGCGTTCGGGTCTCCAGGCTCCAGGCCTGTTCCGGCTGTACCAGGCGCGCGTTGCCTTCCAGCGTCAACTGCTCGCCGCTACGATTCATGATGCCCGTGTCACTGGTCACCTGCCACTGGCGCTGCTGGTCATCGGTCAGGTAGCCATGAGGGGTCTGGGTGCGAATGATGTCATCGGCCGGCGTATGCACCAGGCGAGGCGTTTCCAGCCGCTGGTAGGCACGGCCCTGCTCGTCGTAGCGGGTCATGCTGGCATCCTCGAGGTAGTAGTCGGGTTCGCCCGCGGTATTGCCGAGAGTTTCTCCGCTATCGTTGTCCCCGCGCTGGTCCAGATAGGTCAAGCCACCCCCCAGTGCCAGCAGCAGTACCAGCAGGCCGAGGCGGCGCCACCAGGGAGACTGAAATCGGGTCGTCTTGGCCACGGATTCTCCTCGTGTGGGTCGATTGGGTCATGATCGGCTATCTAGGATAGCGGTCGTATTCATCGAGCGTGCATTCATCAAGCGGCAACGATCGGCGCTTGTCGGTGCTCTGATCGGTGTCGTGATCGACCTGATGATCTACGCTTGGGTCCATGATTCGATAGACGGTGCGATAGATGCCCGGATGGACGACGCGCTCGGCGGGTCCTTCTCGCTTTGACGCCGCATGGTCTTGACGCCGCGTAGTTCAGATCACGCCGCTTCTAAGCAGATCATGCATGTGCAGCGCGCCGACCGGAATACCGTTCTCGACCACGGCCAGCGCGGTGATACGGTTGTCTTCCATGATCCGCACCGCTTCGGCAGCCAGCATCTCCGGTGTCGCCGTCTTACCGCCGCGAGTCATGACATCGTCGACCCGGAGCAGCGTGAAATCGCCGCGCTGATCGAGCGTTCGACGGAGATCACCGTCGGTATAGACACCGGCGAGCACGCCGTGTTCATCGACGACGCAGGTAAAGCCCATGCCCTTGAGTGTCATCTCGAGCAGTGCTTCTCTCAGCGGGCTGCCAGTGGCGACGCGAGGCAGGCGGTTGCCGTCGTGCATGAGATCGGCGACCCGCAGTAACAGACGTTTGCCCAGCGTGCCGCCGGGATGGGAAAGCGCAAAGTCCTCGGCACTGAAGCCACGGGACTCGAGCAGTGCCAATGCCAGCGCATCGCCCATGGCCAGGGCGGCGGTCGTGGACGAGGTTGGCGCCAGATCGTGGGGGCAGGCTTCGCGAGAAACGCCGACATCGATATGCACGTCGCTGTAGCGGGCCAGCGTGGAGGCCGGTCGGCCGGTCAGACTGACCAGCGGTGCGCCGAGGCGTTTGAACAGCGGCAGCAGGCCGGTGATTTCCTGAGTCTCGCCCGAATTGGACAGGGCAATGACGACGTCGTCGCCGGTGATCATGCCAAGGTCGCCGTGACTGGCTTCGCCGGGATGAACGTAGAAGGCCGGAGAGCCGGTGCTGGCCAGTGTCGCCGCCATCTTGCGGGCGATGTGGCCTGACTTGCCCATGCCGGTCACGATCAGGCGCCCGCGGCAGTCGAGCAGTAGCCGGCAGGCCGCGTCGAAAGAGTCGTCGAGTTTCTCGACCAGTTCGCCGATGGCCTGCTGTTCCAGCGTCAGCGTGCGTCTGGCACTGGCGCGAAAGTCCAGCCCGGTGGGTTCGCTCGGCGGCTCGGCGGAAGCGGTTCGGGATTCGGTCATGGCATGCATATCGGTCGCGGTATGGAGAGCATCACGCTCGGATCGATTCTTCAAAGGCGATGCAAAGGATAGAGAGTATACCTTCGTTTGCGCGGGGATTCGTCCCCGGGACGGTGGCGGGTCTTGTCATCGTCGAGTGACGGCTGGTCGCTGCCGGTTAGGTTAGGATACAATGTTCGATAATCAATCTCACTGAACTGGTGGATGCTGCATGGATGACCCGATTATGGTCGAGGTCAAGGATCTGCACTTTTCCCGCGGCAACACTGACATTTTTCGCGGTGTCGATCTGCAGATTCCGCTCGGCAAGATAACCGCTATCATGGGGCCCAGCGGAACCGGCAAGACTACCCTGTTGAAGTTGATCGGGGGGCAGCTGGTGCCGGATCGAGGGCAGGTCCTCATCGACGGCCAGGACGTACACCAACTTTCCCGGCGTTCGCTGTTCACGCTGCGGCGCCGGATGGGCATGCTGTTCCAGAGTGGTGCCCTGTTCTCCGACCTCGACGTGTTCGAGAACGTCGCGTTTCCGCTTCGGGTTCATACCGAACTACCCAACGCGATGATTCGTGACATCGTGTTGATGAAACTGCAGGCGGTGGGGTTGCGGGGTGCGCGGCATCTGATGCCGTCCGAGTTGTCTGGCGGCATGGCCCGGCGTGTCGCGCTGGCGCGAGCGGTGGCGCTGGACCCCGAGCTGGTGCTCTACGACGAGCCGTTCGTGGGTCAGGATCCGATCTCGATGGGTGTGCTGGTGCAGCTGGTCAAGAAGGTCAATCAGGCCCTCGGATTGACTGCCGTAATGGTCTCCCACGACATCAAGGAGACACTGTCGATCGCGGATTACGTCTATATCATCGCCGACGGCCGGGTCATGGCGCATGGCACTCCCCAGACACTCAACGTCAATGACGATGCCCATGTAAAGCAGTTCGTACATGGCGAGCCCGACGGGCCGGTGCCGTTTCACTATCCGGCTCCGGATTTCTTCGACGACATTCTGGCGCCGGCAGGGCAGTTCTCATGACGCGATATATCGCCGCGCTGGGTCGGGCCACCCTCGACACCTTGAGCACGATCGGTCGAGCCGGTCTGTTCCTGATTCAGTCGATCTTTTGCCTGCCTTCCCGCGAGGGTTTTCATCTCTGGCTTCGCCAGATGCATTTCGTTGGCGTGATGTCGGTAGCGATCGTGCTGGTGTCTGGGCTGTTCATCGGAATGGTGCTGGCGCTGCAGGGCTTCACCATTCTGGTGAGTTTCGGGGCGGACGAGGCTCTGGGCCAGATGGTCGCGCTGTCGCTGGTCCGGGAATTGGCGCCGGTGGTCGCTGCGCTGCTGTTCGCCGGCCGCGCGGGCTCTGCGCTGACTGCCGAGATTGGCCTGATGAAGGCCACCGAACAGCTCACCAGCATGGAGATGATTGGTGTCGATCCGCTGCGGCGCATCGTCGCCCCGCGGTTCTGGGCCGGTTTCATTTCGTTGCCGATCCTGACCGTTCTCTTTGGCGTGGTCGGTATCTGGGGGGGGTATCTGGTCGGCGTCGATTGGCTGGGTGTCTACAAGGGTTCCTACTGGAGCAACATGCAGGACAGCGTCGACTTCGTCGATGACGTTCTCAACGGTGTGATCAAGAGCCTGGTATTCGGTCTGGTCGTGACCTGGATCGCAGTATTCCAGGGTTACGACCTAGTTCCCACCTCGGAAGGTATTTCACGCGCGACCACCCGGACGGTGGTATACGCCTCGCTGGCGGTATTGGGCCTCGATTTCGTGCTCACCGCGTTGATGTTTGGAGATCTAGGATGAAGCGCAATAATTTGCTGGAACTGGGCGTCGGCATTTTCATGCTGGCAGGCATTCTGGGTCTGGTGTTCCTGGGTCTCAGGGTCAGTGGCCTGGGCGTGGGAATGCCCAACGATACCATCACGCTGAGTGCGAACTTCGCCAACATCGGCGGATTGCGGCCCCAGGCCAAGGTCACCATGTCCGGCGTACGCATCGGCGAGGTGACCGATATCCAGCTCGATCCCAAGTGGTTCGATGCCAAGGTCACCATGCAGCTGGATTCGAAGTACGACGGCAAGCTCTCCAACGACACCACGGCGGCGATCCTGACCTCGGGGTTGCTGGGAGAGCAGTACATCGGCCTGACCGTGGGCGGGGCGCCCGACATGCTGCATGACGGCGATGTCATCCACGATACTCAGCAGGCGCTGGTGCTGGAGGAACTCATCCAGCAGTTCGTGTCCAATATGTCCAAATAAGTCGATAGATCGAGATCGTAGACAAGGAGTCGATGATGAAAATGATGTCTGCACGTAACGCCATGAGTATTTCCAGTCGCGATACCTGGGCGCGCCGCGTCTGGATGGCCGGGCTGACGCTGATCGCGATGTGTTTGGCAAGCGTCATTACCCCGGCGCAGGCGGCACAGTCGCCGACGCAGGTCATTCAGCAGAGCGTCGACTCGCTGATGTCCGAGCTGGATGGCAAGAAGGACTACTACGCCGAGCACGAAGTCGAGTTGGCGAAGCTAGTCGATACCAACATGGCGGAAGTGGCCGACTTTCGATACATCGGCGCCAGCGTGATGGGCCGCTATTTCCGCGGCGCTTCACCGGAGCAGCGTTCGAAATTCGTCAAGGTGTTCCGCAAGACGCTGATCGACACCTACGCCAGAGGCCTGGTGACGTTCGACTACAAGACACTCCGAGTGAAAGACGAACAGGAGGCGGGTCGCTACGACGACCAGGCGTCGGTATCGATGGAGGTCGTCTCTACCAGCGGTGAGACCTATCCCGTCAATTTCACGCTGCGTCAGAGTGACGGACAGTGGAAGGTGATCAATGTGATCGTCAACGGTATCAACCTTGGCCTGACATTCCGCAATCAGTTCGATCAGTCGATGCGTGACAACAATCGCGATATCGATGCAGTGATCGACAACTGGGCGCCGGAAGTGGGTACCGATGAGCTCCAGAAGGGTGGCGACGCGTGAGCTTGCTGCTCGAGCGCAAGGACGCCACGCTGGAAGTCGTCGACGATCACGTGCTGACGATTCGCGGCGAGGCGGACTTCGACAGTGCCGGCCCACTGGCCCAGGCGGGTCGGCACTGGTTGGCGGATCAGCCGGGACAGACCGAGGTCTCGTTCGATCTGACCGGCGTGCAGGTCGCCAGTAGTGCCGTTCTCAGTGTGCTGCTGGTGTGGGTGCGTAGCGTCAATCGTCACTCCCTGACGTTGCGCCGTGTCTCGCTGTCGGCGCCGCTTCAGCGACTGATGGATATCACCGAGCTGGCGCCACTGCTGCCGGCCGTAGAGACGACCTGCGCCGAGCCTGCACCGGGCGGCCGCTAGCATCTCCCGCATCCGAGCGCCCCGTAGCATTCGGTGACTTGCAGCGTTTTTACACGCTGGCGAGATCGCCAAGACGGGGCGCTTTCCGCTACCATGTGGCGCTTTCCCTGCGCATTCTGCGCAGCCGTCACAAGGGAGCCCGATCGTCATGCAACCCAGCGATGTCAAAAGCCGCCTCGAGAACCAGATCGACGGCTGCGAGTTTCATATTCAGGGCGAAGGCTGCAACTTCCAGGTGATCGCCGTGGGCGATGTCTTCGACGGCATGAGCCCGGTCAAGCGCCAGCAGCTGATCTACGGCGCGCTATCCGACGAGATCGCGTCCGGCGCGCTGCACGCCATCACCATCAAGACCTTTACGCCGGCGCAGTGGCAAAAGGCGCCTGAAAACTTGGGCGCTTGATTCACAGAAAACCTAGGCGCTTGATTCAAAATCGACGCCCGGACGTCGTTCTGGACCTTCGGGTCGATCATCTCTCTCGATTCTATAGCGAACCTTCATGGACAAGCTGATCATCACCGGCAACGGGCCCCTCGATGGCGAGGTCTGGGCCAGCGGCGCGAAAAACTCCGCGCTGCCGATCCTGGCGGCGACGCTGCTCGCCGACGAGCCCGTCACCATCGGCAATCTGCCGCATCTTCAGGACATCACCACGACACTCGAGCTGCTCGGGCGCATGGGCATCGAGCCGGTCATGGGCGAGAAAATGAGCATCCAGATCGACGGCTCGCAGGTGCGTGATTGTCATGCGCCCTATGAGCTGGTCAAGAAGATGCGCGCGTCGATCCTGGTGCTTGGCCCGCTGCTGGCGCATTTCGGCACGGCCGATGTGTCCTTGCCCGGCGGGTGCGCCATCGGCTCTCGGCCGGTCGACCTGCATATCCGCGGGCTCGAGGCGATGGGCGCCGAGATCACGGTCGAAAACGGCTACATCAAGGCGCGTGTGGATGGCAAGCTCAAGGGCGCCACGATCTTTTTCGACACCGTCACGGTGACCGGGACCGAGAACCTGCTGATGGCAGCGACGCTGGCCGAAGGGACGACCGTGCTGGAAAACGCCGCTCGCGAACCGGAAGTCGTCGATCTGGCCGAGTGCCTGATCGCCATGGGCGCCAATATTCGTGGACAGGGCACCGATACCATCACGATCGAAGGGGTCGAGCGTCTTCACGGCTGTCATTACGAGGTGATGCCGGACCGTATCGAGACCGGAACCTTTCTGGTTGCCGGGGCCGCGACTGGCGGTCGTGTTCGCGTGCGCAAGACGCGCTCGGACATTCTGGAAGCGGTGCTGGCGAAGCTCGAGGAAGCTGGCGCGACTATCACCACCGGTGAAGACTGGATCGAGCTCGACATGGAGGGACGTCGGCCCAAGGCCGTCAATCTGCGCACGGCACCCTATCCGGCGTTCCCGACCGACATGCAGGCGCAGTTCGTGGCGATGAACGCCGTGGCCGAAGGCACCGGCACCGTGGTCGAGACGATCTTCGAGAACCGCTTCATGCACGTGCAGGAGCTCAACCGCATGGGCGCGCATATTGCACTCGAGGGCAACACGGCGGTGGTGACCGGCGTCGAGAAGCTGTCCGGCGCGCCGGTCATGGCAACGGATCTGCGCGCTTCGGCGAGTCTGGTCATTGCGGCGATGCTGGCGGAGGGGGAGACCATGGTCGACCGGATCTACCACATCGATCGCGGCTACGAGTGCATCGAAGAGAAACTGCAGCTACTGGGCGCGCGCATTCGACGCGTGCCGGGTTAAGCGACGGCTAGAGAGACCATGAGCAACCAACTGATTCTGGCGCTTTCCAAGGGCCGTATCCTCGAAGAGACCTTGCCGCTGCTGGCGGATGCCGGTATCACGCCGGCGGACGACTTCGGCAAGAGCCGCAAGCTGCTGTTCGATACCAACCTGCCCGACGTCAAGCTGGTGGTCATTCGCGCTGTCGACGTGCCGACCTACGTGCAGCTAGGCGCGGCCGATCTCGGCGTCGCCGGCAAGGACGTGCTGCTGGAGCACGGGGCCGAAGGGCTTTACGAGCCCCTCGACCTGGGAATTTCCCGCTGCCGCCTGATGACGGCGGGCATCGTCGGCGCGCAGCCGGCTCATGCCCGGCGCCGCGTGGCGACGAAGTTCGTCAACGTGGCGCGCCGCTATTATGCGGAGCAGGGGATTCAGGCCGAGGTGATCAAGCTTTACGGCGCGATGGAGCTGGCGCCGCTGATGAACCTGGCGGATGAAATCGTCGACATCGTCGACACCGGCAACACGCTGCGTGCCAATGGCATGGCGCCCCGCGAGCTGATCGAGAACATCAGCACTCGGCTGGTGGTCAACAAGGCATCGATGACGATGAAGCACGAACGCCTGCGGCCGCTGATCGAGCGTTTGCGTCAGGCGGTCCAGGACCGAGGTGCGAGCGCCGTCTGAGCGGACTCAGGCAGCGGCATCGACAGCGTCGTTCGAACCTAGAGAGAATCGATAGATGAGCCAGATGACGACCATAGCCCGTCTTACCACTCAGGACGTCGACTTCGAGGCGCGACTCGAGTCGCTGCTGGCCTGGGAAGGAGTGTCCGATCACGAGATCGCTTCGCGGGTGGCGGAGATTCTTGCCGCCGTCCGTCAGCGCGGCGATGACGCCGTGATCGAATACACCAATCGCTTCGACCGTCTGTCCGTGAGCTCGATGTCGGAGCTGACGATCGGCGCCGATCGCCTGGCGGCAGCGTTCGCCTCGGTACCGCAGACGCAGCGTGAAGCGCTACAGCACGCCGCCGAGCGTATCCGCGCCTATCATCAGCGCCAGAAGCCGGAATCCTGGCAGTACAGTGAGCCGGATGGAACCGTGCTGGGGCAGAAGGTCTCGCCACTCGACCGGGTCGGCATCTATGTCCCCGGCGGCAAGGCCGCTTACCCCTCGTCGGTGTTGATGAACGCCGTGCCGGCGCACGTGGCTGGCGTGGCGGAAATCATCATGGTCGTGCCAACGCCGGACGGCATCGTCAACGAACTGGTCCTGGCCGCGGCGCATCTTGCCGGCGTCGATCGCGTCTTCACGTTGGGCGGCGCTCAGGCGGTGGCAGCGCTGGCTTACGGCACCGAGACCGTGCCGCGGGTCGACAAGATCGTCGGGCCCGGCAACATCTATGTCGCCACCGCCAAGCGAGCGGTGTTCGGCCAGGTAGGGATCGACATGATCGCGGGGCCCTCGGAAATTCTGGTCGTTTCCGATGGCGAAACCGATCCGGACTGGCTGGCGATGGACCTGTTCTCCCAAGCCGAGCACGACGAGGACGCCCAGGCCATTCTGGTGACGTGGAATGCGGAGCACCTGGAGGCGGTATTGGCCTCGATCGAGCGTCTGCTACCGACGATGGAGCGAGAGGCGATCATTCGCGAGTCGCTGGCTCGCCGCGGGGCGCTGATTCTCTGCGACGGGCCGGCGCAGGCGGTCGAGCTGATCAACCGGATCGCGCCGGAGCACCTTGAGCTCTCCGTGGAGGCGCCACAGGAGATGGCGGAAGGCGTGCGTCACGCCGGCGCCATCTTCATGGGCCGTTATACGGCGGAAGTCCTGGGCGACTACTGTGCCGGGCCCAACCACGTGCTGCCGACCTCCGGGACCGCGCGCTTCTCTTCGCCGCTGGGGGTCTACGACTTCCAGAAACGCTCGTCCCTGATCCAGTGTTCGCCGGAAGGCGCCGACATGCTGGGTCGAACCGCCTCCGTGCTGGCGCGCGGCGAGTCACTGACGGCTCATGCACGGTCGGCCGAAAATCGATTCAAGCGTTAGCAAAAGGGCTGTCTGGCACGCACAACATTTGGCAATAATGTGGCCGTTCACGATCGAGATCGCCGCCCTTCGAGGCGGCGATCTCGTCTTTCATGGGTGACAGATCGAGCTAGGGCTGGTCGTTGTCGCTGCCGCCGCGATCGGGTGGCGTTGTTTCGACACGCTGTTCGTCGTTCGTGCCATCGGGATTCGGCTCCGTGGCGCGGGGTTCGTCATTCGTGCCGGGTTCTTTGGCGCCGGGTTCGTCATTCGTGCCGGGTTCGTCATTGCCGTCGGATTGCGTCGCCTGCCGGGGCGCATTGTCGCGACTTTCCGCTGGCTGGGGGCGTTCGCCGACGTTCAAGATAACCTGGCGTTTTTCTCCGCCGCGCACGATCGTCAATGGCAGCTTTGTACCCGGTGCGATCTCGGCGATATCCACCTGTGTTTCCCGCGGATCGAGGATCGGCTTGCCATCGATCGCCAGCAGGATATCGCCAGGTCGTAGCCCGGCCTGGTCGCCGGGGCCGCCGGATGCCACGTTGGCAATGATGACGCCGCTCAAGGTCTTGAGGCCGAACGAGGCGGCGAGATCGGGTGTCATCTGCTGGGCATCCAGACCGAGCCAGCCGCGGATGACTCGGCCCTGGGTCACGATGTCATCCAGGATGCTGCGGGCCAGATTGGCCGGGATCGCGAAACCGATGCCCTGGGAGCCACCGGAGCGTGAGAAGATCGCGGTGTTGATGCCGATCAGCGAGCCATTGGCATCCACCAGGGCACCGCCGGAATTGCCCGGATTGATCGCGGCGTCGGTCTGGATGAAATCTTCGTAGCGGCTCAGGCCGAGGTGGTCCCTGCCGGTGGCGCTAATGATGCCCATGGTGACGGTCTGGCCGACCCCGAAAGGGTTGCCGATCGCCAGGGTGACGTCACCGATGGCGATATCTTCGGAGTCGCTCAGCTTGATGACCGGGAGGTTGTCCATGTCGATTTTGAGTACCGCCAGATCGCTGTCGGGATCGGTCCCGATCACCCGAGCGATGGCTTCCCGGCCGTCCCGCAGTGCCACCTGGATCTCGTCCGCATCGCTGATGACATGGTTGTTGGTGAGGATGTAGCCATCCTCGCTGACCACGACCCCGGAACCCAGGCTCGACAGCATGCGCTGACGCTGAGGCATGTTCTTGCCATAGAACTGGCGGAAGAACGGATCCGACATCAGCGGGTGCTGACTGGTATCGACCACGCGAGACGAGTAGACGTTGACCACGGCGGGCGCGGCGTGATTGACGGCACGGGAATAGCTGACGGGGCCTTCGTGGCGATTCAGCGCGGGGGCGTCGACGACCTCGGGCGCGGAGCGATCACCGTTGGTCGTGGCGGTCGACGTCTCGGTTTGCTGGCTGGGCTGCTGGCGACCCAGCAACGACGGAAATGCGTAGAGCAAGACGATCGACAGCAGAATGCCACAGAGGGCGGGCCACAGGTAGGTAGCGAGATGGCGACGCATTTGCTGGGTCCTTGGGCTCGGGATCGGACTATGTCGTGGCAGCCGATGGCAATAAACGATGACGGTGCTTACATGGATGCGGCTCGCCGATACCAGGAGCGACTCGGCCAAACGGCGTCTCTTCGCTGGCAGCGTCGCATCCAGTCAAGGCCAGTCGCGTTGTCGTGTTATCGACAGCGGAACGCTAAGCTCGATGACAGCCACGCCGCCGAGGCGTGATGGCAAGACGTATCATAAGTGTAACATTCAACAATGCTTTTCGCTGGGAGGCAGTATGGTTTCACGGCAGGTGCTGCAGGCGGCTATCGATGCCGAATTGCGTGTCGACACCTTCAAGGACTACACGCTCAACGGGTTGCAGGTCGAGGGACGTCAATCGGTCGGGCGAATCGTGACCGGTGTGACTGCCTGTCAGGCGCTGCTGGACGAGGCGGTCGCCTGGAACGCCGATACCGTTCTGGTCCATCACGGCTATTTCTGGAAAAACGAGCCGGCCATCGTGACGGGCATGAAGCGGCGTCGCTTCGCGACCTTGCTGCAGAATGATCTCAATCTTCTGGCTTATCATCTGCCTCTGGATGCGCACGTCTCGCTGGGCAATAACGCATGTCTGGGGCGACGTCTCGGCTTTCGAGCCGAACGCTGCCTCGACGGTGAGCTGGGGCAGGGCCTGCTGTGGATGGGCGTGCCGGAAGCAGAGCTCGACAGCCAGGCGCTAGCCGAGCGTATCGAACAGCGGCTGGGGCGCGCGCCCACGTTGATCGAGGGCCACGCCGGTGTCATCCGAAGCGTGGCCTGGTGTACCGGCGGGGCGCAGGACATGTTGCCGCTGGCGGCGGAGGCGGGGGCCGATGCGTTCATCTCCGGGGAGATCTCCGAGCGCACCACGCACATGGCGAGAGAGCTCGGCATCACCTATCTGGCCGCCGGTCATCATGCCACCGAACGGGATGGCATCGAGGCGTTGGGGCAGTGGTTGGCCGAACGATTCGATATCGAGCAGCGATTCATCGATATCGACAACCCTGCCTGAGCGACCGCTGCCAGCCCGCCAGCCCGCCATTCCGGCGAATGGCGGGCTGGCAGCGGCGGGCTAGCGTCGGTCGAACGTCAGTGACGTCGATAGCGTCAGTGACGTCGATAGCGTCAGTGACGTCGATAGTGCCAGGAACGTCGATAACGCCGGTGGCAGGATTGATGCGAGGCGTATCAGTAGCGCGGGGGTTGAGGCGTGCCTTCCTGTTGCCCGGCGGTATGGCGTTGGCGAACGCCGTAATCCTCGGACAGCGTGCCGCCAGCACCGTCGGCGTAGTCGCGCGGCACTTCCGGCGCGTCGATCTCTTCGCTCTCCTCCTGTTGGCCGTGCAGGCGGCGCTTCAACTTCAAGTCGTCGACCAACTTGTCCGCGCCCTGAACGAGATGCAGTTCGAGGTCGTGGCTCTGACGCTGAATGCTGGCAGCCAGATCGGCTACCTTGGCGAAGTGGTCGTTCAACCCGTCCTTGACCTGGTTGAGCTCCAGCTCGGTCTCGGCCAGACGTTGCCGCACTTTCTGATTGCGGGCCACGTTGGCGTTCATCAGGTGATAACAAAGGGCGCCGATACCGATGCCCGCCAGGAAGCAGGCGATTGCCAGAATCCAGTCGATATTGCTTTCGTTCACAGTGCGCTCCTCGTCGTCGTGCCCGGCACGATCTGTCCTGTAGACCATTGCATGAGATCGATGCGGGGCCATTATATCGATCTGTCTGGCTGCCGGGTCAAACCTTGCTTGTGCTCGACCCCTGTCAAGACTTTCGTCGAAGCGTATAATCTCGCCACTTGTCCCGACGTGAGGTCACGATACTGCCATGAGTTCTCCCCAGTCTGCGACGTCCGATTCCAGCGCCATGACGCCGATGTCCCGCTATCGCGCCGACCTCGAGCGCGATGACTTCAGCTATGACGCCGCGCAGGAGAATGCGGTCAAGCATCTGCAACGTCTCTATGACGATCTCCAGCGCACACCGGCTCCCAAGCCCTCTTTCGCGGGACCGGGGGAGTCGAAGCTGTCCAAGATGGCGGGGCTGTTCGGCAAGCGCAAGTCATCGGAGCCGGAGGCAAGCGACAAGCCGCGAGTGATGGGACTTTACTTCTGGGGCGGCGTCGGGCGCGGCAAGACCTATCTGGTCGACGTGTTCTACGAGTCGTTGCCGTTCGATCGCAAGATGCGCACGCATTTCAACCGTTTCATGCAGCGGGTCCATCGCGAGCTCGAAATTCACAAAGGTGAAAAGAACCCGTTGACCCAGATCGCTGCCACCTTTGCCAGCGAGGCGCGTGTCATCTGTTTTGACGAGTTCTACGTCAAGGACATCACCGATGCGATGATTCTCGGCAATCTGATGGAGGCACTGTTCGCGCAGGGCGTGGTGCTGGTGACGACTTCCAATATCGTGCCGGACGAGCTCTACAAGGACGGTCTGCAGCGGGCCCGCTTCCTGCCGGCAATCGATCTGCTGAAGCGACACTGCGAGGTGGTCAACGTCGATTCCGGGGTGGATTATCGTCTGCGTACCCTCGAGCAGGTCGAGATATTCCATTCGCCGCTCGATGACGAGGCCGAGCAGCTGCTCGCGAAGAGCTTTCGCTCGGTGGCCGGCAACGCGGGGCGCGAGAACGCGGCACTGACGATCAATCATCGTGAATTGAAGGCGCGTCGCCTGCACGAGGGAGTCGTCTGGTTCGATTTCAAGATGATCTGTGACGGGCCGCGCAGCCAGAACGATTACATCGAGCTGTCGCGGGAATTCCACACCGTGCTGGTGTCGGGTGTGCCGCGCATGGGCGGAAGCAACGACGATCAGGCGCGCCGCTTCATTAGCATGGTTGACGAGTTCTACGACCGCGCGGTCAAGCTGCTGCTCTCTGCCGAGACCGAAGTCGAGTCGCTCTACACCGGGGGTAATCTCGGTTTCGAATTCGAACGCACGCTGTCACGCCTGCAGGAGATGCAGTCTCGCGACTACCTGGCGCTGGCGCACAAGCCTTGAAACGAGGGGCGGCGGTGTCGTGGCAAAATCAAGGCTCGATCTTCCGTCGCCCGATCGGCTCGTGTACAATATGCGCTCTTCGATCTGTTACCGCCTTGTCGGTGACCCTCGCGGGCACCATGAGACCGGTAACCCAAGAAAAATAGGGATGGCCGAGAAGCGTTTGCTTCGACGCCCAAATACGCTTATTTGGTGAAACACTCATGAAGACGTTCAGTGCCAAGTCGCATACCGTGGAGCGCGATTGGTATGTCGTTGATGCATCGGGCAAGACGCTCGGTCGTCTGGCGACAGAAATCGCACGCCGCCTGCGTGGCAAGCATAAGCCGGAATACACCCCGCACGTCGACACCGGCGATTACATCGTCGTCGTCAACGCCGAGAAGGTGCACGTGACCGGCAACAAGGCGCAAGCCAAGACTTATTATCGTCATACCGGTTATCCGGGCGGTCTGCGCACCATGTCGTTCGAGAAGCTGATCGATCATGCGCCGGAGCGTGTCATTGAAACCGCCGTCAAGGGCATGCTGCCCAAAGGGCCGCTGGGTCGTGCCATGCACGCCAAGCTCAAGGTGTATGCCGGTACCGAGCATCCGCACGCCGCGCAGCAGCCGCAAGAACTGAACATCTGAGGGTAATCCGTCATGGCACAACAGTATTACGGCACCGGGCGCCGCAAGACTTCCACCGCTCGTGTGTTTCTCAAGCCGGGCACCGGCAAGATCACCGTCAACGATCGTGAGCTGGGTGAGTTCTTTGGCCGCGTGACCGCACAGATGGTCGTGCGTCAGCCGCTGGAACTGACCGAGACCACTGGCCAGTTCGACGTCTACGTCACGGTCAAGGGCGGCGGTGGTTCCGCTCAGGCCGGCGCGATTCGTCACGGCATCACGCGCGCGCTGATGGTCTACAACGAAGAGTTGCGTCGTCCGCTGCGTGCGGCCGGTTACGTGACCCGCGATGCTCGCGAAGTCGAGCGTAAGAAAGTGGGTCTGCGCAAAGCTCGTCGTCGTCCGCAGTTCTCCAAGCGCTGATCCTGCGGGATCGCGTCTGCGCAAAACGCCCGACTTACTCAGTCGGGCGTTTTGCCGTTGGTACGATGCGTATGAGCATTTGTGCTTCCCATGGTCGCGGCGGGGACCCAGCCGGTTTGCCCGTCGTGTTACCATTGGCCATTGAATTAATGCGAGGAAAGTTTCATGGGTGTAGTGGCCAAGCGATCGTCGATGATCTTTTACTCCGGTAGTGATGATCATTTCAGCCATCGCGTCAGAATCGTGTTGGCAGAGAAGGGCGTGGCCGTCGATATCCTGGAAGTCTCAGCCGACGAGCACAACGCCGAACTGGCGGATCTCAATCCGTACAACAGCGTGCCCACGCTGCTGGATCGTGACCTGGTGCTGTACGAGTCCAAGGTCATGATGGAGTATCTCGACGAGCGTTTCCCGCACCCGCCGCTGTTACCGGTCTATCCGGTGGCGCGTGCGCAGAGTCGCCTGTGGATGCACCGCATCGAGCGTGAATGGTGCCCTCTGGTCGAACAGATTCAGCAGGGCTCCAAGAAGGACGCAGAGAAGGCCCGCAAGGAACTGCGCGAAAGCCTGACGGGAATCTCGCCGATCTTCGAAGACATGCCATTTTTCATGAGCGAAGAGTTCACGCTGGTGGATTGCTGCATTGCGCCGATTCTCTGGCGCTTGCCGGCACTGGGCGTGGAGCTGCCTGAAAAGCAGGTTGCGCCGCTGGTAAGCTATATGGAGCGCGTCTTCGCGCGTGACGCTTTCAAGGTGTCACTATCCGAATCCGAACGTGAAATGCGTAGCTGACACGGCCGTGTCCCAAGCTGCCCCGAGAGGAGATGACATGCTGACTAGCCGTCCCTATCTGGCGCGAGCCCTCTATGAGTGGTTGCTGGATAACGAGCAGACGCCCTACGTCGTGGTCGATGCGGGAAAACCCGACGTCAGGGTTCCGCAGCAGTTCGTGCAGAACGGTCAGATCGTTTTGAACATCGCACCTGCAGCGGTGCGGGACTTGTCCATCGACAACGCGGCGGTCACCTTCGGAGCGCGTTTCAGCGGTCAGCCGATGCAGGTCGTGGTGCCAATGGATGCGCTGATCGCCATCTACGCTCGCGAGAACGGTATCGGCATGGTTTTCGGCCAGGAGCCGGTCATGCCGAGTTTCGCCAGTGAAGAGGATGCGGCGCTGGAAGACGAAGGGCGACCTACGCTCGAGAGCGTCGAAAGTCGCACGGAGGAGGCGACCAAACCATCCGAATCCGTCGACGAAACGGATGAGGATTCGTCCAATCGTCCCGGAAAGGGAAAGCCGTCCCTGCGCATCGTCAAGTAGGCTCTGCGTTCGCCGACGTCGTGATGTCGTCGATGTTCGTGGCAAGTTGAAGCTTGAAAAAAGCCGCCGCCGAATCTGATTCGGCGGCGGCTTTCTCTTTCCGGTCCGGGTCCGGGCTTGGGCTCAGGCTCGGGCTCAGGTCCAGACTCAGACTCAGGCGATCAATTGAGGTATTCGAATACCTTGACGATGCGCTGTACCCCACCAACGCCGGAAGCGGCGCCGGTCGCCTCGGTGGCCTGCTGCTGGGTAACCAGGCCCATGAGGTAGACCGTTCCGTTTTCGGTAATCACCCGAATTAGGTTGGCGTCCAGGTCTTCGTTGGCGACGATATTGGCCTTGATGCGGCCGGTGATCCAGGTATCGGTCATGCGCTGGCTGACCGGCGTATTGGCCGATACGGTCAGCTCGTTGTGCACCTGGCGTACGCTGCGCACGTCGCGGGCGATCTCGGCGGCCCGCTGCTTGAGATCGTCGCTGGGAACCTGGCCGGTCAACAGCACGTTGCTGTTGTAGCTGTCGACATTGACATGCGCATCGCCATAGCGGGCGTCGGAGGCGTTGAGCGCATCGAATATCTTGCCCTGGATGTTGCTGTCTTCGACTTTGGCGCCGGGCGTGCGTTCGGCGTAGTTCTCTTCCTGACTACCGGTGGCGCATCCGCCGAGTGTCAGCAAGCCAATCAAACAGGAGGAAACGATCAGGGTTCTTTTCATGGGGGCTCACTCGTTGCTGCCAAAAAGCTGTTGGTCGATCAGATCGCACAGACAGTGGATCACTAGAAGGTGGACTTCCTGAATGCGCGCGGTGGAAGTCGCGGGAACGCGAATTTCACAATCTTCCTGGCCAAGCAGGGAAGCCATGTCGCCGCCGTCGCGACCGCTCAGGGCAACCACGCTCATTTCGCGGTCGTGGGCAGCCTGGATGGCCTGAACCATGTTGGCCGAGTTGCCGCTGGTCGAAATGGCCAGGAGGATGTCGCCGGGTTGACCTAGAGCGCGGATTTGCTTGGAGAATACGTCGTTGTAGCTGTAGTCGTTGGCGATCGACGTCAGTGTCGAGGTGTCGGTCGTCAACGCCAGTGCCGGCAGGCTCGGGCGCTCGCGCTCGAAGCGATTGAGCAGCTCGGAGGAGAAGTGCTGGCTGTCGCCGGCGCTTCCGCCATTGCCGCAGGCAAGAATCTTGCCCTCGCTCACCAGACATTGAACCATCATCTGGCTAGCCACTTCGATGAACGGCGGTAACACCTCGCTGGCGTAGGTCTTGGTATCGATGCTTGAGTTGAACAGGTCGAGAATGCGTGCTTGAAAATCCATGAGTTGCCTATCGGGGCCTGGGTCAATATGCGTCGAAGGCGGATCGAATCCAGTCGAATTCGAGCGCGGGCAAGCTTCCGGTCACGCCAACGACGTCGAAGCGGCAGGGGCATGATAGCCCGTGTGCGTGAAGATAAAAACGCGCCGCCTTGATGATTCTTCGCTGCTTGGCCGGGGTGATCGTTTCGAGCGGGTTGCCGTAGTCGCTACGCCGACGATGTCGCACCTCGACGAAGACCAGATCATCGCCATGGTGCATGACCAGATCGATCTCGCCACCCTTGGCGTGCTGATTGCTCGCAACCAGCACCAGGCCATGGGTTTCGAGCCAGCGGGCGGCGGCCTGTTCGACCTGCTGCCCGAGTTGGCGGCGATTGATCGGTGTGGATCGATCAGTTGGCATCTGACGAGGGGGTGGACGGTGGGTTGGCGCCCGACGACTGGATGGTGCGATCTTCTTCGGCATCGAGCGCGGATCCGTTGAGGCTGCCGTTGGCCGAATCCGGCGAACGAGACAATGAGGCGCCTCGCTCGTCAGCGCGGACCCGATTCGATGTCGCGCGGCTCGGGACCGGCGTCAACAGCGGCTGGGGGCTGCCGGACTGGAACACGGCCCATGGCAGCGTGCGCTGGATGCGGCCGTCGTCGGCAGCCTGCAGCATGCCGGTGGCACCGAAGATCTGCGTATTGGGCAGGGCCTGGATCAGCGGCAGACGCCGGGCGAGTTCATAGGCGTCGACGCCCATGGCGTTGAGCTTGAGCAGCCCCGGATCATCCTGGCTGGACAGCTGCTGGTAGGTGGAGCCGAACGGCAGCGCATCGGCGCCCCCGGTGGCGGCATCCGGAATCATCCATGGGATATCGACGAACTGCACGCCATTCAGGTCGTGATCCGCGCGTGGCTGGGAGATCCCTTCATAAACGTGCGACGTAGCGTACACCGATAAATTGCCGGCGTAGTAGAAGTCCAGCGTGGGCGGCACCTGGCGGGCATAGCTGGGCAGCGCCAGAAGGAACAGCATGTCCATGCTCGAGGGGTCGCTGTTCAACAAGTTGCGCACTGCGGTAGCAACCGAGCCCGAGGGGTCGTAGCTGACCACCGAGGCGACGTCGCCACCTTCACGTTCCCAGCCTTTGCGGAACGCGGCCAGGACGCGGGAGCCCCAGTCGTTGTCCGGAACCATGATCCCGGCGCGTGAGTGACCGTCGAGATAGGCGCGATGCGCGACCTGACGCGCTTCGTCTTCCGCGGAAAGGCCGTACTGGAACAGTTTGGCGGCCTGGTTTTGAGCATGCTCGCCGTAATTCAGCGCCAGAGTGGGTAGCGGAACGCTGCTGCGAGTTTCCAGCGCACTGACCTTGCTCTTGTCGAGCGGCCCGATGACCGCTTGAGCGCCGGCCATGGTCGCCTGGGCATAGAGGGCATCGGTATCCTGCTCGCTGGAGTCGATAAAGGTCAGCTGCGGCGTGCGTTCTCCATGCGCCTCGGCGTCGCGAGCGCGCGCTTCCAGGCCTTGACGGATGGCCGAGGCCACATTGGCCAACGGACCGCTGCTCGGCAGGAACACCGCGATCTGGTTGATCTTGTTGTCCTCGACTTCGCGCAATGTCGTCAGATCCTTGGGCAGGCGCCGGTTGGCCGGGTGGTCCGGATAGCGGCTGCGCCATTGATCCAGGCGGTCGAACAAGTTGGAAATATCGCTGCTGCTGGTGCGATAGAGGCGGGCGAGATTCACCCAGCCCTGAGTGAGTGAGTCGTTACCCGTGGCGGCCAGCGCATCGAGCGCAGTCGGGCTGAGGGTCGATAGCGGCTTCCAGATTTCGTCGTTCAGCTCGTAAGGGGCATCTTCGCGTTGCAGACCGATCAACAGGCGGGCGGACGCTTCCGGTTCGCCGACCATGTTGAGGGCGATACCGCGCCGGTAACGCAGCGTCTGGCGATCGTCGCTGGAGAGGTTGCTGGTGCTGTCGAGGATGTCGGTGGCGCGAATCACGCTGTCGCCGTCCTCTTCGTTCAACGCGCTATCGGAGAGTACCAGGGCCCAGCGAATTCGCTGTGCGTCGTCGAGCTGGCCCTCATTGATCTGGCTGGCGATCTGGAGCGCCTGCGCCGTGTCGCCCTGGCGTGCTAGGATATCCGCCGCCTCGAGACGAGAGGCGGCAGCCTGCTGGCCGCTCTGGCTGTTGGCCTGATCGAGCAGTTCCTGAGCGCTTGGCCCACTGGTGCCTGGCATCATGTTCTGCCCGGCACAGCCAGCCAGCATCAGGAGTGCGATCAGTGGCAGAAGAAGTTGCCGCAGCGCATAACGCATAGTGTCTATCCCTTTACGTGTTGAGGGTCTTGCGCTGTCGATACCGGTCATCGCTGAGCCGGAGATCGAGAGCGGCAGCTCGAAGACTCGAGGCGCTGACCTGTTCCCGTTCCGTGGGCGGCTTCGGCATCTCGTTGGCCAATGCTGGCTGCCCGTCGCTGCCTCGCGGAGGCTTCCTTGTTGAACTGAAAATCGAGTCTGCCGCTGGCAGTCGTCGATGTCTGAATGCACGTCAATCCGGATGGTACCGAATGAGCGAGACAAAGGAAGGCGTATTGTACGTGGTCGCCACGCCGATTGGGAATCTCGAGGATATCAGCGCCAGGGCGGGCCGGCTTCTTTCGGAGGTCGACGCGATTGCGGCCGAGGATACCCGGCATACCCAGCGCCTGCTGCGTCATCTGGGAATCGAGCGTCCGCTGATTTCACTCCATGAACATAACGAAGCCGCTCGCGTGGAGCAGTTGCGCCGACGCCTGATCGAGGGGGAGTCGCTGGCGCTGGTGAGCGATGCCGGGACGCCTTTGATCTCCGACCCTGGCTTCGTGCTGGTTCGGGAGCTGCGCCGGGCGGGTTGCCGTGTGGTTCCGGTGCCCGGCCCCTGTGCGCTGATCGCCGCGTTGAGTGTGGCCGGGCTGCCGACGGATCGTTTTACTTTCGAGGGATTTCTTCCCGCCAAGTCGGGAGCGCGCCAGAAACAGCTGGCCGCCGGAGCGGCTCGCGCCGAGACGCGGGTGTTCTACGAGTCGCCGCACCGAATTCGCGATCTGCTCGCCGATCTTGCCGCGGTGGTCGGCGAGCGCAGGGTGGTGCTGGCGCGTGAGTTGACCAAGACCTTCGAGACATTGCTGGAGGGCTCCGCCACCGAGTTGCTGCAACGGATGGAAGAGGATCCGGATCAGGCGCGCGGGGAGTTCGTGGTGATGCTGGCCGGTGCGCCGGCCCGGGGCGAGACCGCCGACGATGCCGAGGGTGAGGCGCTGATTCGGGCGATGCTCGCCGAGGACGTCGGGGTCAAGAGCGCGGCCGCCGTGGCGGTGCGTCTGCTCGGTGGGCGACGCAAGCATTGGTATCAGCTGGCGTTGACGCTGAAATCCGACCCCTAGGTTTTGTCGAGTGGTTAGTCTCGCCGCGGAAAGTGTCGGCGTCGGGCGACGTTTTCATGCCAATCTTGGCGGCTTTCGTCGATCGCGACAATGCCGCCTTGAGAGGGCTCCGGGGGGCTGCTATTCTTGCGCGCTTGGGAGTTGGCCAGACAGTCGCCGCCGGCATTGCCGGGGGAGGAAAGTCCGGGCTCCATAGGGCGAGGTGCCAGGTAACGCCTGGGCGGCGCAAGCCGACGGCTAGTGCAGCAGAGAGTAGACCGCCTAAGCAGCGTATTCGCTGCCGGTAAGGGTGAAAGGGTGCGGTAAGAGCGCACCGCGCGCCTGGTAACAGTGCGTGGCAAGGTAAACCCCACCTGGAGCAAGACCAAATAGGGATCCGTTGGCGTGGCCCGCGCTGGATCCGGGTAGGTTGCTCGAGAAACGTGGCGACGCGTTTCCTAGATGAATGACTGTCTTAGACAGAACCCGGCTTATCGGCCGACTCCCTCTCCGATTTTTGCCGTTCGACACCGAGATCCGCATGCTGCACCGCGACAACGCTTCAGAGGCACCCTCAGGCGGTACGGCAGATCGCCCCGATTTTCGTCATACCAGCGTTCTGCTCGAGGGTGCCGTGGATGCCTTGGTGCAGTCTCCCTCGGGTGCCTATCTCGATGGGACTTTCGGTCGCGGCGGCCATTCCCGCGCGATTCTGTCGCGTCTCGACGGTCACGGCCGGCTGGTCGCGATCGACCGCGACCCTGCCGCGCTGGCCGTTGCCGCCGAGATCGACGACGCTCGATTGACGGTATGCCAGGGTGTCTTTGCCGAGCTGGACCGCCACGCGGCGGCGTGCGGCGTCCATGGCAGCCTGAGCGGTATTCTCCTCGATGTCGGCGTTTCCTCTCCCCAGCTAGACGATCCCGAGCGTGGGTTCAGCTTTCTGCGTGATGGCCCACTCGATATGCGCATGGACCCGACCTCGGGCATCGGTGCCGCCGAATGGATCGCGCGCACCGGCGACCAGGAGATGGCTCGCGTCTTCAAGACCTATGGCGAAGAGCGTTTCGCCAAACGCATCGCCCGCGCCATCGTCGCCGCGCGGCAAGAGGCGCCGGTCCAGCGTACCCACCAGCTCGCGGAGATCGTCAAGGCGGCCCACCCCGCCTGGGAGAAGGGCAAGCATCCGGCGACGCGGGTCTTCCAGGCGATCCGCATTCACCTGAACGATGAACTCGGGCAGCTGGAGCGGGCACTGGATGTGGCGCTCGACTCGCTGCAACCGGGAGGACGGCTGGTCGTCATCAGCTTTCATTCGCTGGAAGACCGGCTGGTCAAACGTTTTATCCGGGATCAGGCGCGTGGCGATACGCATCTGCCTCGCGGCATGCCGATCCGTGAAGACCAGCTTAACAAGCGTCTCAAGCCGGTGGGCAAGGCGATGCGTGCCAGCGACAGTGAAATCGATGCCAACCCGCGCTCGCGCAGTGCGGTGATGCGTATCGCAGAGAAGCTGGGACCTGCCGTCGAGAAGTCGAGACCGCCCGCCGAGAAGTCGAGTTAAGGAGCCCCATGGCCGTTCAAGGACGACACCGCCTACTGCAAACCGGTGACTGGCCATTCGCTCGGCGCCCGAGTGGTCGCGCGCTGCTGCTCGGCGCGGTACTCGTTGCGGTTCTGATCACGGCGGTTGCCGTCATCAGTACGTCTCACCTGACCCGCGTGCAGTACGCCAGATTGCAGAAACTGGAAAACCAGCGCGACTCTCTACAGACCGAGTGGGGGCGACTGTTGCTCGAGGAGAGCACCTGGTCATCGCCGGCACGGATCGAAGCGTTGGCGAGCAAGCGCCTGGACATGCGCGTGCCGAGCGTCGATGAAGTGAAGGTGATTCATCCATGAGTGCGACGCGTCGCAGGCCACCGGGTAGATCGCGTCGGCCGGAAGGTCCGCTGGCCGCGGGGCGTTACTGGTTCATGCTCTTCATCATTCTGGTGGCGCTCTCCGCATTGGCCGGTCGTATCGTCTATCTCCAGGTGATCGATCGCAGCTTTCTTCAGAATCAGGGCGACGCTCGCACCTTGCGGGTCGAGACCATCGGTGCCCACCGCGGCATGATCAGCGATCGCAACGGTGATCCACTGGCGATCTCCACCCCGGTAGTGACGCTGTGGGCCAACCCCAAGGAATTGCCTCAGGATCCCATCCAGCAGACCTTGCTGGCCAAGGCGCTGAAGATCGATCCCCAGCAGCTCGAAGAGCGGATCGAGCGCTATTCCGACCATGAGTTCATGTACCTGCGGCGGCAGTTGACGCCCGCCGCGGCCAAGCCCGTGCTCGATCTGCAGATGCCCGGGGTCTATTCGCGTGACGAGTACAAGCGCTATTACCCGGCGGGGGAAGTGGCGGCCCAGGTCGTGGGCGTGACCAATGTCGACGACAAGGGCCAGGAAGGGCTCGAACTCGCCTACAACCGTTATCTGACCGGTCAGCCGGGCAAGCGTCGCGTGCTCAAGGATCGCAAGGGGCATCTGGTTCGCGATCTCCATTTGATCGAAGAGGCCAAGCCGGGCGGCGATCTCACACTGTCGATCGATCTGCGTCTGCAGTACATGGCCTACCGGGAGCTGGCCGCGGGAATCCGCGAGAACGACGCCGATGGCGGCTCGCTGGTGATGCTCGATGCGCGTACCGGCGAGGTGCTGGCGATGGCCAATCTGCCCTCCTACAACCCCAACAATCGCGGTGATGTCGACGTTCGCGGGCTGCGCAACCAGGCGGTCACCGACGCCATCGAACCCGGCTCGGTGATGAAACCGCTGGCGATGTCGGCAGCGCTGGCTACCGACAAGTACACCCCGGATACCATCGTCGACACCACGCCGGGCTGGATGGTGGTGGACGGCTATACCATCAGCGATTTCCGCAATTACGGCAAACTCGATCCTGCGGGAATTCTGTTCCACTCCTCCAACGTCGGCATGTCGCATATCGCGCTGTCGCTACCCCAGGACACCATCTGGAATCGTTATCGCGAACTGGGGCTGGGCCAGTCACCCGGAACCGGTTTCCCCGGGGAAAACAGTGGCAGTCTGCCGTCGCTGACCAATCTGCCGCGCAGCGTTCAGGCCGCCATGGCCTACGGTTACGGCATCGCCGTCACACCGCTGCAGCTGGCGAGCGCCTATACGGCCATCGCCAACGATGGCAAGCGACTGTCGCCGTCGCTGCTCAAGCTCGACGGTAGCCCCGAGAGCCAGCAGGTGATCTCGCCGACGATCGCTCATCAACTGCTCGGCATGATGGAAAAAATCGTGCAACCCAACGCCGGCGGCCACCTGGCGATGGTCCCGGGCTATCAGATTGCGGGCAAGACCGGCACCGTGCGCAAGGTCACGAGCTCCGGCTATCAGGAAAAGGAATATCGAGGCCTGTTCGCGGGTATCGCTCCGGCTTCCGATCCGCGAGTCGTCACCGTGGTGATGATCGACAACCCCAAGAAGGGTGACTATTACGGTGGCCTGGTTGCCGCGCCCGTGTTCAGCCGTGTGGTCGGCAGCGCCCTGCGCCTGCTCGATGTTCCGCCCGACGCCCCGTCCAAGGCGGAGAAACAGGAGGCGTCCCGATGAAAATCGACGCGACGCGGCTGGCGACAACGCTGGCCGAGCTGTGGCCGGATCTCGCCGTAGCGTCTCGCCTGACGACCTGGCTGCCGGCGACGACCGAACTGAGGCTCGTGCAGGATAGCCGCCAATTGCAACAGGGCGATCTGTTTCTGGCGGTGCCTGGCGTCAGTGTCGACGGGCGTCACTTCATTGAAACCGCGTTGCAGGCCGGTGCCGTCGGCGTTCTGTGTGAAGCGGATGGGCTGGATTCGACTTGGCTGGCGGACGATCGCGTTCTGGCGCTGCCTGGATTGACGCATCGTCTGGCCGCGATGGGTCGCGGGCTGTTTGCGGTGCCGGAGACGCTCAAGCTGATCGGTGTCACCGGCACCAATGGCAAGAGTTCCGTGACCCACTACATCGCCACGTTGCTGGAGGCGCTAGGCACGCCGGCCGGGGTGATCGGTACGCTGGGCTACGGCCGGCCGGACGCCATTCGTCCCGCGCTGCAGACGACGCCGGGGCCGTTGGCGCTGCAGCAGATGCTCGGCGAGATGGCGCGCGATGGCGTCGAGGCCGTGGCAATGGAGGTTTCGTCCCACGCGCTGACTCAGGAGCGGCTGGGCGATACGCGGGTCGACGCGGCGGTTTTCACCAATCTGAGCCGAGATCACCTCGATTATCATGGCAGCATGGCGGCCTACGCCGCGGCGAAGGCACGGCTGTTCAAGAGAGAGTCGCTTCAGCTTGCCGTGGTCAACGGCGATGATCCCCTGGCGCGGCTGATGCTGGCCGGTCTGTCGTCCGGTGTTCGAGTGCTGGCGACGGGCAATGGCGAAGCGACGACGCTGCGAGTCGTCGATTGCGAAGCGCTGCCCAACGGTCTCCGCGCGATCGTCGCTACCCCCGACAACGAAGGCGTGCTCGAGCTACCGCTGATGGGGCGCTTCAATCTCGACAATACGCTGCTGGCCATCACCACGCTCTATGGCTTGGGCTATCCGCTGGAATCCCTGTGGCAGGCCGCTGGCGAGCTTCGGCCGGTGCCGGGGCGCATGCAGCGTCTGCCACGCGAAGAAGGCGCGAAGGTGCCGGTGGTGGTGGTGGATTATGCCCACACGCCGGACGCGCTGGAGAACGCCCTGTCCGCCTTGCGCATGCATTTGCCCGCCGCGAACGGGGGCGAGCTGTGGTGCGTGTTCGGCTGTGGCGGCGATCGCGACAGTGGCAAACGTCCCCTGATGGCGGCGGCGGCCGAGAGGCTGGCAGACCGGGTCGTGGTGGCCGACGACAATCCGCGTAGCGAGGATCCGCAGTCGATTCGCGATCAGATCGTCGAGGGGCTGTCGGAGACGGCTCGCGTGCGCAGCTGGTCCATCGCCGGTCGTGGCCAGGCGATCGAGCGCGTCATCGCCGCCGCCGGTCCCGACGACATCGTGTTGATCGCCGGCAAGGGCCACGAGGACTATCAGGAAATTGCCGGGGTGCGTCACGACTTCAGCGACGTCGATGCCGCGGCGCTAGCCTGCCGGGCACGGGAGGCAGTTCAATGAACGGCAGACTCAGTACCATCGCCGCGCAGCTGGGTGCCACGCTGCGAGGGGCTGACGTCGAGTTCTCGCGGGTCGTTACCGACACCCGGGCGCTTTTGCCCGGTGACCTGCTGGTCGCGCTCGAAGGAGAGCGCTTCGATGCGCATGATTTTCTGTCCCAGGCGCGTGAAAAGGGCGCGGTGGGGGCGATCGTCTCCCGGCCGATCGACGATTCGCTAACACAGATCGAAGTGCCGGATACGCGGCTCGCGTTGGGGCTGCTGGCGCGGGCGCATCGGCTGGCCTGGGATGGTCAGCTGATCGCGGTGACCGGCAATAGCGGCAAGACGACGGTCAAGGAGATGCTGGCGTCGATCCTGCCGGCCCGCGCGCCGACGCTGGCCACACGGGGCAATCAGAACAACGACATCGGCGCGCCGCTGACCCTGCTCGAGCTTAGCGCGGAGCAGCGCTATGCGGCGATCGAGCTGGGGGCCAATCATCTGGGAGAAATCTCCTGGACGACGGCGCTGGCCAAACCGCAGGTCGCCATCATCACCAACGTCACCGGCGCGCATGTCGGGGAATTCGGCGGGCTGGGGCAGATCGCCCAGGCCAAGGGCGAGATTCTTGCCGGATTGCCGGTCGACGGCTGTGCCGTGCTCGACCGCGACGAGCGCTACTTCCCGGTGTGGCAGGCGCTGGCCGGACGCGCCCGGGTGATCGATTTCGGTATCGATACCGGCGCCAGCGTCGTCGCCGATGATCTGGTTTGTGACGCGGCCGGGCGTTATGCTTTCACGCTTCACCTGCCGGGCGAGACGCCGGTGCGGGTCACGCTGTCATTGATGGGCCGGCACAACGTGCGTAACGCACTGGCCGCCGCGGCCGCGACGCACGCCCTGGGATTCTGTGGCGCGGAAATCGCCGCCGGGCTCGAGGCCTGTCACAGCATGGCCGGACGGATGCAGGCGCTCGACGGCATTCGCGGCAGTCGGGTGATCGACGATAGCTACAATGCCAACCCCGGCGCGATGCGAGCGGCGCTCGAGGTACTGGCTTCGCTGCCATCGCCGCGCTGGTGTTTTCTCGGCGCGATGGGCGAAATGGGGGCTGACGCCGAGCGCCTGCATGCCGAGGTCGGGCGCGCAGCACGCGACCTCGGCATCGAGTTTCTGGGCACGTACGGCGAACCCGCACGTGCCGCCATCGAGGCCTTCGGTGACGAAGGCCGTCATTTCAATGACTGGGCAACGCTCGAGCGTTTTGCCCAGGATCAGCTTCCTTCCCGGGCCAGCGTGCTGGTCAAGGGTTCGCGTAGTGCCGGCATGGAACGACTCGTTGCCGCACTGCGTGACGATGCCTCAAGGTGAATCTGACTCATGCTGCTTTTTCTGGCTGAACTGCTGACCCATTTTCAAAGTGCTTTCAATGTTTTCGGATACCTGACCCTGCGCGTGATTCTGGGCACGTTGACAGCGCTCTTTCTGAGTCTGTGGATGGGACCACAGATGATTCGACGTCTGGTCGAGCGTCAGATCGGTCAGGCCGTGCGCGACGACGGCCCACAGTCGCATCTGTCCAAGGCCGGCACGCCGACCATGGGCGGGGCGCTGATTCTGGTCTCGATTGCCGTGAGCACGCTGCTGTGGGGCGATCTGACCAACCACTACGTATGGCTGGTGCTGGCGGTGACGCTGGGCTTTGGCGCCATCGGCTGGGTCGACGACTACCGCAAGGTGGTCGAGAAGAACCCTCGTGGTCTGCCCGCGCGGTGGAAATACTTCTGGCAGTCGGTCATCGGGCTCGGCGCCTCGATCATTCTCTATTTCACCGCCGCGAGCCCGGTCGAGACCAGTCTGATCGTGCCGCTGTTCAAGGACGTGGTGATGCCGCTCGGCGTGTTCTACATCGTCGTGAGTTATCTTGTCATCGTCGGCAGTTCCAATGCGGTCAACCTGACCGATGGTCTCGACGGGCTGGCGATCATGCCCACCGTACTGGTTTCCATGGGACTGGCGGTGTTCGCCTACGCCAGCGGCAACGCGGTGTTCGCCAACTATCTGCACATTCCCGAAGTGGCGGGGGCCGGCGAGCTGGCGGTATTCTGCGGCACCATCGCCGGGGCCGGGCTCGGCTTCCTGTGGTTCAACACCTATCCCGCCCAGGTCTTCATGGGGGACGTCGGTGCGCTGGCGCTGGGCGCGGCGCTGGGTATCGTCGCGGTCATCGTGCGTCAGGAGATCGTGCTGTTCATCATGGGCGGGGTGTTCGTGATGGAGACGGTGTCGGTCATCCTTCAGGTCGGTTCCTACAAGCTTACCGGTCGCCGGATTTTCCGCATGGCGCCGTTGCACCACCATTTCGAACTCCAGGGCTGGCCGGAGCCGCGGGTGATCGTGCGCTTCTGGATCATCACCGTGATCCTCGTCCTGCTGGGGCTGGCGACCCTGAAGCTGCGTTAATGTCATGAGCGATCAGTCGGGGATTGCGCGAGTCGTATCGCGTTCGAAGAAGGACGACGGAAGTGGGGCGATGCCCTGGCTGGTCGTCGGGCTGGGAATATCCGGCCGGGCGATCGCTCGGTTTCTGCAGCAGCGCGGCGAGCGCTTCGTGGTAACCGACACGCGGGCAGCGCCGCCCGGCATCGACGCGTTCCGCGAGGCCTATCCGGACGTCGAGATTCATCTCGGCGATCTGGCGGGGCTGGATCTGTCGAGCTTTGCCGAGATCGTCGTGAGTCCCGGCGTCGATCTCGGCCGCAGCGGTCTGGCCGCGGTACGCGATCGCGTCATCGGGGAAATTTCCCTGTTCGCGCGCCATTGCAAGGCACCGATCGTGGCAATTACCGGGTCGAATGCCAAGTCCACGGTGACCACGCTGGTCGGGGAGATGGCTCGGGAGGCGGGCAGACGAGTGGCCGTGGGCGGCAATCTGGGCGATGCCGCACTGGATCTGCTGATCGATCATCCGGATGCCGAGCTATTCGTGCTCGAGCTGTCGAGCTTCCAGCTGGAGACGCTGGACGCTCTGGGGGCGAGCTGTGCCGCTTTCCTCAACCTGTCCGCGGATCATCTCGATCGCCATGGTGACATGGCCGGATACCGGCACGCCAAGGCGCGAATATTCGAGGGCGCGGCGCATGTCGTCGTCAACGGCGAGGACCCCGCCACCTGGCCGGACGACACCTCGTTGCCTTGCGAGCGCTTCACGACGCATTCGCCTGCAGGCGACGCCTGGGGGATCGCCAGTCCGGGTAGCGTGCCAGGGGAGACGGAGGCCACGGGCGAGTGGCTGTGCCATGGCCAGCAAGCCTTGATGCCGGTCAGCGAGCTGCGCCTGGCCGGGCGTCACAACCAGGCCAATGCGCTGGCGGCGATGGCGATCGGACACGTTGTCGGCTTGCCGCTGGCGGTCATGCGCGGTGTTCTGGCCCGGTTTGCGGGCCTTCCCCATCGCGGTGAGATCGTCGCCGAGCGTGGCGGCGTGCGCTGGATCAACGACTCCAAAGGCACTAACGTGGGCGCGACCCTGGCGGCGATCGCCGGGTTGGGAGAAACCTTGACCGGGCGCTTGATCTGGCTGGGTGGCGGGGTCGGTAAAGGGGCGGATTTCTCGCCGCTAGCGGCACCGCTCGCCCGGCACGCTCGCGAGGCGATCGTCTTCGGTCAGGATGCGCCGCTGCTGGTCTCGGCGCTCGAGTCGCAGGTAGCGACGTGGCGTGTCGAGACGCTTCTGCAGGCCATGCGCCGGGCGGCTTCGATCGCCGAACCCGGCGACTGTGTGTTGTTGTCACCCGCTTGCGCCAGTCTCGATCAGTTTCCCAACTATCTGGCGCGGGGCGAATCGTTCCGGAAGATTCTCGATCAAGGACAGGAAGTCGCATGTTGAAAGCCATGTTGAGGACGTCGCAGGATCGGCTCACCACGCGGCATCACGCATTCGATGGCTGGCTTCTGCTGGCCACGCTTTCGCTGATGCTGATCGGCTGGGTGATGGTGACCTCCGCCTCGACCGAAATCGCCGCCAATCTGACCGGCAACCCTTATTACTTCAGCATTCGGCATGGCATTTTCGTGCTGGCGGCGATCGGGGTCGGCCTGGTCGCCGTGTGTCTGCCGCTGGACTGGTGGCGTCGAAAGGGGCCATTGATGCTGATCGGTGCGCTGCTGCTGCTGTTCTTGGTGCTGCTCGTGGGCCGCGAGATCAATGGTAGTCGCCGCTGGATCCCGCTGGGTATCATCAATATTCAGGCCTCGGAAGTCGCCAAGCTCTGCTTGATCGTCTACGTAGCCGGCTACCTGGAGCGGTATCTGCCTGAGGTTCGGCGAAGCTGGGGCGCGTTCATGCGGCCGTTGGCGGTGATGGCTCTGATCGGCTTTCTGCTGATTTTGGAGCCCGACTACGGGGCCGTCGTGGTGCTGACCGGCTGCGTGATGGGAATGCTGCTGCTCTCGGGTGCCCCGTTGTGGCGATTCCTGCTGATCCTGGCCGTCGTCGGCTCGGGGGCGGTGATGCTGGCAGTGGCGGAGCCTTATCGTCTTCAGCGCATCACCAGTTTTGCCAACCCCTGGGCGGACCAGTACAACACCGGCTACCAGCTGACTCAGGCGCTGATCGCCTTCGGTCGCGGCCACTGGTTCGGCCTGGGGTTGGGCAACAGCGTTCAGAAGCTGTTCTATCTACCCGAGGCGCATACCGATTTCGTCTTCGCCGTGCTGGCGGAAGAGCTGGGACTGTTCGGTGCCATTGCGGTAATTCTCCTGTTCGCGCTGCTGGTGTTCCGCGCCTTCCGGATCGGGCGCAAGGCCGAGCTGGCCGGGAACCCGTTCGCGGCCTACCTCTGCTACGGCATCGCGCTGGTCATCGGCGCCCAGGCGTTCATCAACATCGCCGTCAGCTCCGGCATGCTGCCGACCAAGGGCTTGACGTTGCCATTGCTGAGTTACGGCGGCTCGAGCCTGATCATCAGCGGCATCATGATGGCCATTCTTTTCCGGGTCGACGCCGAAGTGCGGCGACTGGGACGGCGACCGATGCCCGAGGACGATTCCCGTCCCGATTTGAATTCCCGTCCTGAAACCGACATCGGGCCTGGCGTCCGGCCGGCGCGTGGCACGACGGAGCCCGATCATGAGTGAACTGAGGCGCGTCCTGATCATGGCCGGGGGCACCGGCGGGCACGTCGTGCCGGCGCTGTCGCTGGCCCGGGCCCTGCGCGAACGTGGTGTCACGGTAGAGTGGCTGGGAAGCCCGCGCGGGATCGAGAATCGTCTCGTTCCCGCTGACGGCATTCCGCTGAACCAGATCGATGTGACAGGGCTGCGAGGCAAGGGGTTGGCCGGCTGGCTGGCGATTCCGTGGCGTCTGACGCGTGCCATCCGGCAGTCGCGCCGGGTGATCCAGCGTTTCGACCCGCAACTGGTCGTCGGCCTGGGCGGATTTGCCAGCGGTCCCGGCGGGCTGGCGGCGCGATTGAGCGGCAAACCATTGGTCGTCCATGAACAGAATGCCGTCGCCGGACTCACCAATCGCTCACTGGCGCGGCTGGCGACGCGCGTCTACGCCGCCTTCCCGGGGGCGTTTCCCGGTGGCAAGGCCGAGGTGGTTGGCAATCCGGTGCGCGCGGATATCGCCGCGTTGGGTGAGCGGCCCCGAACGGCCGAGCAGATGAACGGCCGTGCGCTGCGCCTGCTGGTGCTGGGCGGCTCGCTGGGGGCGCAGTCGCTCAATCAGAAATTGCCGGAAGCACTGGCGGCGCTGACGTTGTCGCCGCGGCCCGAGATTCGTCACCAGGCCGGGCGCGACAAGGACGATGTCACACGAGACGCCTATCGCGCGGCCGGTGTCGCAGCCGAGGTTAGCGCTTTCATCGATGATATGGCCGAGGCCTATGACTGGGCGGATATCATCGTGTGTCGCGCCGGGGCGCTGACCATCGCCGAGCTGTCGGCAGCGGCCAAGCCGTCGTTGCTGGTGCCGTTTCCGCACGCTGTCGACGATCACCAGACCCATAATGCGCGCCACCTGGTCGAGGCCGGTGGCGCCGAGTTGATCCAGCAGGCCGAGTTGACCCCTGAACGTCTCCAGGCGGCGCTCGAGTCACTTTTACAGCCCGACGTGCTGGCGCGAATGGCGGTCCAGGCTCGGCGGGTAGCCCACCTCGATGCCGTCGATCGTCTGGTCGACGGCTGCATGGAGATCGATTTTGAGCGATAGCATTCAGACGCGTCCGACGCGATCGCATCTGGGCATGCGGCGCATCCGTGGCATCCATTTCGTCGGAATCGGCGGGGCCGGCATGTGCGGTATCGCCGAAGTCCTGGTCAATGAAGGGTATGAGGTCAGTGGCAGCGATCTGCGCGAATCCGCGGTGACGCAGCATCTACGCCAGTGCGGCATTCGCGTGGCGATCGGTCATGCGGCGGTCAACGCCGAGGGTGCCAATGTCATCGTGGTGTCGACGGCAGTCGATCCGACCAATCCCGAGATCCAGTGGGCGCGCGAGCATCGCGTCCCGGTCGTACGCCGGGCGGAGATGCTCGCCGAATTGATGCGCTTTCGTCATGGCATCGCCGTTGCCGGTACCCATGGCAAGACCACGACCACGAGTCTGTTATCGACGCTGTTCGCCGAAGCCGGACTCGATCCGACCTTCGTCATCGGTGGCAAACTGACCAGTGCCGGAACCAACGCGCGGTTGGGTAGCGGTGACTTTCTGGTCGCCGAGGCCGACGAATCCGATGCGTCTTTTCTCCATCTCCAGCCGATGACATCGATCGTCACCAATATCGATGCCGACCACATGGCGACCTATGATGGCGATTTCTCGCGGTTGAAGACGACGTTCATCGAGTTCCTGCACAACCTGCCGTTCTACGGTCGTGCCGTGCTTTGTCTCGACGATGACAACGTGCGGGAATTGCTGCCCCAGGTTCAGCGCCAGTTCGTGACATACGGTTTCAGCGAAGAAGCCGATTATCGAGTGAAAGACTTCCAGCAGACTGCCGAAACCATCCGCTTCGTTGCGGAACGCCCCGACGGCCTGGCTTCGCTGAACATCACGCTGGCAATGCCCGGTACCCATAATGCGCTGAACGCGCTGGCGGCGATCGCCGTGGCCACCGATGCGGGCGTCAGCGACGACGATATCGTCAAGGGGCTGGCGTCGTTCGGAGGTGTCGGCCGGCGGTTCCAGGTTCATGGCCATTACTCGCTGCCTAGCGGTGGCGAAGTGATGCTCGTCGACGACTATGGCCATCACCCGCGGGAAGTCGAGATGGTGATCCGTGCGGTGCGGGCTGGCTGGCCACAGCGTCGTCTGGTGATGGTTTATCAACCACATCGCTACAGTCGTACCCGCGATCTCTACGAGGATTTCGTGCGCGTGCTTTCCGGCGTCGACACGCTGCTATTGCTGGATGTCTACGGTGCCGGTGAAGCGCCGATTCCGGGAGCCGAAGGCAAGACGCTGGCGGGATCGATTCGCCAGCGGGGCCAGGTCGACCCGCTGTTCATCGAAGAGAAGTCGGCTCTGCCGGCGATCCTGTCGCGGGTGTTGCGCCCGGGGGACATTCTGCTGACGCAGGGCGCCGGTGATATCGGCGGCATTTCCCAGCGACTCGCCCAGAGTGCGCTCCATCTCGACGAGGTGGACCTTTGAGCGAGTCACCAAGGATCGACAATGGGCGCGACGACGTCAGTATGGGGCGATCGACATGAACGCGAACGCGCGGGGTACGCTACTGGGTGTGCTCATGCTCGTCGTGCTCATCGGTGCCGGCGGCAGGGCGCTGTGGTTATGGCTGGACAAGCCCATCGAACGGGTGTCGATCAGCGGCGACCTGAATTACGTGAGCGCGAGTTACCTGCAGAAGGAATTGGCGCCACTGGTGAGGGGGCACACCTGGCTGTCTCTATCCTTGACCGATCTGCGCAACGAAGCGCGTCAGATCGGGTGGCTTCGAGAAGTGACAATCTCACGGGAGTGGCCGAATACTCTGCGCTTCGTGCTCTACGAACAGGATCCAGTCGCCCGCTGGAATGATGATCGGTTGCTCAACAGCCGGGGACAGTCGTTTGCCCCCGGGCCGGTGACCGACTTGGGTCGTCGGCTACCTGATCTCGGCGGCCCCAAGGGATCGGGTCGAGAAGTGCTGGGTTATTACGACTCGTTGCGCCGTACGCTGTCCAATCTCGGACTGTCGATCACCCAGTTGAGATTGGAACCTCGAGGCGCCTGGCGTTTTCAAGTCAATGATGGCGTGTGGGTGATTCTGGGACGTACCGACTTGGACGCACGACTGGCTCGTTTTATTGCTGCATGGAAGCGACAGTTAAGTGAGGAAGCGTCGCAGATACGCTACATCGACTTGCGTTATCCCAACGGAGTTTCAGTGGCGCGCCATGGTGAAACGACCGCGACCTCCGATGATTAGTCCTTGTCATCATGGTTCGTAAAGATGGCCTCGATCTCCCGGCTGGCGCATCCTGGAGAACATCACTCGGTAGTTGGACGGAAACAGTAGCAGGACTTTGGCCTCGTCCGACCCTCGTCGACATACCGCTATTGGCCCATTCTGTTATTTCTCGCGGCTGTAAATAGCCGCGAGCCTCCTTCCTTATTTCCCTTTTAAAGAAAAAGAGCTTAATGTGGCTTTTGTTTCAGTGATGGGCTGGTGAAAAAGGTCGACTTGTTCCTATAATAAGCGCGAGTCTTTGTTAGCCCATTTTTATCGGTTTACTGGTGAAGTTTGAGGAGCGACCCCGACCTATGGCAGGACAATCCAACGCTTCCAACATGGTGGTCGGGCTGGATATCGGAACATCCAAGGTGGTCGCCATCGTGGGGCAACCCACCGACGATGGCGGGTTGGAAATCGCCGGGATTGGTTCACATCCTTCTCGTGGTATGAAGAAGGGTGTCGTGATCAATATCGAATCAACCGTTCAGTCGATTCAGCGTGCCGTGGAAGAAGCCGAGCTGATGGCCGGCTGTGATATTCATTCCGTGTATGTCGGTATCGCCGGGAGCCACATCAGCTCCATGAATTCCGATGGCGTCGTGGCGATCAAGGAGCGTGAAGTCGCGCAGGCCGATATCGAGCGCGTGATCGACTCCGCCCGCGCCCGTGCTATCTCGGAAGGTCAACGAGTGCTGCACGTCATCCCCCAGGAGTTCGCGATCGATACCCAGGAGGGGATCCGCGAGCCGCTCGGGATGTCCGGCGTACGCCTCGAGGCGCGCGTGCATCTGGTGACGGCGGCGATGAACGCCGTGCAGAATATTGAAAAATGTGTGCGACGTTGCGGTCTGGAAGTCGACGACATCATCCTCGAACAGCTCGCCTCCAGTCATGCGGTGCTGACCGAAGACGAGCGCGAACTCGGCGTGTGCATGGTCGATATCGGTGGTGGCACGACGGATATCGCCGTATTTACCGAGGGCGCCATTCGACACACCGCGGTGATCCCGATTGCCGGCGATCAGGTGACCAACGACATCGCGATGGCGTTGCGAACACCGACCCAGTATGCCGAAGACATCAAGGTCAAATATGCCTGCGCGCTGACACAACTGGCGAGCAGCGATGAAATGATCAAGGTTCCCAGCGTCGGCGATCGTCCGGCGCGGGACCTTTCGCGCCAAGCCTTGGCGGAAGTCGTGGAACCGCGTTACGAGGAACTCTTCACTCTGGTGCGCGAAGAATTGCGTCGCAGTGGCTATGAGGACCTGGTGGCGGCTGGCGTCGTGCTGACGGGCGGCACCTCTCGCATGGAGGGGGTCGTGGAGCTGGCGGAGGAGATATTCCACATGCCGGTTCGCATCGCCTGCCCGTACAATGTCCGCGGTTTGGCGGACGTGGTGCGCAACCCGATTTATTCGACAGGTGTTGGTTTGCTATTCTACGGAATGAAAGATTCCAAGCACTCTCGCGCAGTATCAGCCCAGCCTCAACGGGAAGATCTACTTCCCCGGCGCGCAACCAGGGATGAGGTTTCGACGCTGGAGCGACTCAAAGGCTGGTTTAAAGGAAATTTCTGACAGGCCGCACGCGGTCTTGGAGACGGGGCAATGTTCGAACTAGTAGATAACGCACCTTCTAGTAGTGCAGTCATCAAAGTCATCGGTGTCGGCGGCGGCGGCGGCAACGCTGTCAACCACATGGTCGAGAGCAACATCGAAGGCGTCGAGTTCATCTGCGCCAACACCGATGCCCAGGCGCTCAAGCGCGTGGCGGCCAAGACCGTACTGCAGCTGGGTGGCGAGATCACCAAAGGGCTGGGCGCGGGAGCCAATCCGGATGTTGGACGTCAGGCCGCGATGGAAGATCGCGAGCGCATCGCGGAAATGCTGCAGGGTGCGGACATGGTCTTCATCACTGCCGGCATGGGTGGCGGTACCGGTACCGGTGGCGCGCCCGTCGTGGCCCAGGTGGCCAAGGAACTCGGCATTCTGACGGTCGCTGTCGTCACGCGACCGTTCCCGTTCGAAGGTCCGAAGCGCATGCGCGCGGCGGAAGAGGGAATGAAGGAGCTCTCCGAGTACGTCGATTCGCTGATCACCATTCCCAACGAAAAGCTGCTGTCGGTGCTGGGCAAGAATGCCAGCCTGTTGACCGCGTTCAGCGCCGCCAACGATGTGCTGCTGGGTGCAGTCCAGGGGATCGCCGAGCTGATCACCAGCCCCGGTATCATTAACGTCGACTTTGCCGACGTGCGCACGGTGATGTCGGAAATGGGGATGGCGATGATGGGCACCGGCGCGGCGACGGGTGAAAACCGTGCGCGTGAAGCCGCCGAAAAGGCCATTCGCAGCCCGCTGCTCGAAGATATCGACCTTCACGGCGCCCGCGGCATCCTGGTCAACATTACGGCCGGTCCGGATCTCTCCATCGGTGAGTTCAACGACGTGGGGGCAACGGTTCAGGAATTCGCTTCACAGGATGCCACCATTGTCGTGGGTACCTCCATCGACATGGAAATGTCCGATGAGCTGCGGGTGACGGTTGTTGCTGCAGGTCTCGACGCGCAGAAAGAGAAGGCGGCTCCTCGCGAAACTGCGGCTTCACGTCCGGAAACGACCGACTATCGCAAGCTGCAGCAGCCGGCGGTAATGCGCCAGCAGGCAGCGCGTGCCGAGCAGGAAGCGGCGGCGAAGAAGCCCCAGCAGGACCGACGCAAGTCTTCGGATATGGACGACTATCTGGACATTCCGGCGTTCCTGCGTCGTCAGGCGGATTGATAGCTTTTTAAGCTGCCGATCATCATTCTGTAACGTCGATATGGTTGGTAGGCTATTGGTTTGGTGTTATAGTGAACACCGTTTCCAAACCATTTGACTGTTAGGTCGATGCCATGATCAAACAACGAACGTTGCAGAACACGATCCGCGCCACCGGCGTGGGGCTCCATTCCGGAGAGAAAGTGTATCTGACGCTGCGTCCTGCGGCGCCCAACACGGGCATCGTGTTTGTGCGTACCGATCTCGACCCGGTGGTGCACATTCCGGCTCACGCCGAGAGTGTCACCGATACCAATCTGTGCACCGCGCTGTCCAAGGATGGCGTCAAGGTGGCCACGGTCGAGCATCTGATGTCGGCGTTCGCGGGTCTGGGTATCGACAACGCCTATGTCGAACTGAGCGCGCCGGAAGTGCCGATCATGGACGGCAGCGCCGGGCCGTTCGTCTTTCTGATTCAATCGGCGGGTATCGCCGAGCAGGCGGCGGCTAAGCGGTTCATTCGTATCAAGCGCGAAGTCACGGTCAATGACGATGGCAAGCAGGCGACCTTCCTGCCGCACAACGGCTTCAAGGTCAGCTTCGCGATCGATTTCGACCATCCTGTCTTCGAGCAGCAGAAGCAGACGGCCAGCGTCGATTTCTCTACTACCTCCTTCGTCAAGGAAGTGTCGCGAGCACGAACCTTCGGTTTCATGCGCGATCTGGAATTCCTGCGCTCACAGAATCTGGCCCTGGGCGGCAGCCTCGACAATGCCATCGTTGTCGACGATTATCGCATCGTCAATCAGGACGGCTTGCGATATGACGATGAGTTCGTGAAGCACAAGATGCTGGATGCGATCGGCGACCTCTATCAATTGGGTTGCAGTCTGATCGGCGAGTTCAAGGGCTACAAGTCCGGCCATGGACTCAATAATCAGCTCTGCCGCGAGCTGCTGGCTCATCCAGAGGCTTACGAAATCGTGACCTTCGAAGAGTCGACTCAAGCTGCGCCTATCTCTTATGCAGCGCCTGCCATGGCGTAATACGCCAGTCGTGATCCTTTTACTCACGCGGCCGAGGGTGCCGCTGGGTTGGACGCCGATCTTCGGATCGGCGTCGTCGTGTCTGCGTGTTGGAAATCTCGGCGGTCATCATCGTCAGCTCGTGCGCTCAATTCGTACGGACGTGAAGTCCGTCCCCCGCGCTACGTCGGGGTTTCGTCGGCGGGCTCGGAAGGCGCATCGGCATGAGACGCCAGTCGATTCAACGAGCGCTTGAGTGGGGAGTCATCGAGGTTTTCCGCGCAGTGGGAGAGCGCCTCGGCGCCGGCCGCCGACAGGCGTCGCGTGTGGCGCGGCACTGCCTTGACGGGACGGATCGGACGCACCTTCAGCGAAAATTTCATGATCGCCTCGAATCCCGGCAGCTGATGCAGCAGCTTGAGCAGGCGCGGCTGCTCGTAACGCAGCCAGGTCAGCCAGGCGGCGCGATCGGTGATCAGTGTCAGCACGCCGTCGCGGTAGCCACCGACGTAAAGATGCTCGGCGACATCCGGCGGCAGCTGACGCCTCAGATGCGTCTGGGCGCGTTCGATCAGTGTCGCCATGCGCATGACGTCACCCAGCCCGCCGGGTTGTTCCAGCAGTCGGGAAACGGGCTGGGCTCGTAAACGCTTAGCCTTTATACTCATCGGCCTGCACGCAGTGGGAAATGTCCCGCTAAACCTATCACGACGCGGAGTTCGTCGACAGCATGACTTCGGCCAAAGCGCAGTCCGGTCAGCGCGGCGCCATCTGGCGCCCCCGGCAGCGAGCCCATTGGTGGCTGGCCAGCGTGCTGGTCGGTTGTCTGCTGCCTGCAGGTCTGCTCCACGCCGAGGCATTACGGCTGGCCGAGCGCCTGACCCAGGTCTATCTGATGGCCCCGGAGGCCATTCGCGCGGAATCCCGGCGCGTCGCGCGCGTGGCTGCCAAGCGACCCGTTCATCCGCAGGCTGCGGCGGCCCGAGCGCGACGCTCGTTCTATGTTGAACCTGCTATCTCCCTCAGCGCCGCACTGGATGTCATCTCCCGCCGCGGTCCGCCGGTTTCTGCCTGATCTCTGGTCATACGTTTCATCTCATCGGCAGCCGACGCGGCTCTTATTGTCGTGTCGTTGCCTCGGCGCAGTACGAGAAACAGAGTTAGGCAGGAACCACATCATGTTGAATGGATTGCTACATAAACTGGTCGGCTCCAAGAACGATCGCGACGTCAAGCGCATGCGCAAGCAGGTGGTGGCGATCAACGAACTGGAAGCCACTTTCGAAGCGCTCGACGATGTCGCGCTCCAGGCCAAGACCGCCGAGTTCCGCCAGCGACTCGCCGACGGCGAGAAGCACGAGTCGCTGCTGCCGGAAGCGTTCGCTACCGTCCGCGAAGCGAGTAAACGCGTTCTGGGCATGCGCCATTTCGATGTCCAGATGGTCGGCGGCATGTCCTTGAACGACGGCCGAATCGCGGAAATGAAGACCGGTGAAGGCAAGACTCTCGTCGGAACCCTCGCGGTCTACTTCAATGCCCTGCTGAGCAAGGGCGTTCACGTGGTCACGGTCAACGACTACCTGGCCAGTCGTGATGCCAACTGGATGCGTCCGCTCTACGAATTTCTCGGACTGAGCGTCGGCGTCATCGCCTCTGGTCAGCCCAACGACGAAAAGCGCCGCGCCTACGCCTGCGACATCACCTACGGCACCAACAACGAGTATGGCTTCGACTACCTGCGCGACAACATGGCGTTCTCGATGCAGGACAAGGTCCAGCGCCCGCTGCACTACGCGATCATCGATGAGGTCGACTCGATCCTGATCGACGAGGCACGGACACCGCTGATCATCTCCGGCCCGGTGGAAGAGAACGTCGAGCTCTATCGCACTATCCACACGCTTTCCAAGCAGCTCGAGCAGTGCACCGACGAGGAAGATCCGAGTACCGGCGACTTCCTGATCGACGAAAAGCAGAAGCAGGTCGAATTGACCGAGGAAGGGCATCAGAAGGTCGAGGAACTGATGCGCGAAGCGGGCCTGCTGAAAGCCGATGAATCGCTCTATGCCGTGCAGAACCTCGGCCTGCTGCAGCACATCCACTCCGCACTGCGTGCGCGCTGTCTCTATCATCGTGACGTCGACTACATCGTCGCCGACGACAACGTGGTCATCGTCGACGAACATACCGGCCGCACCATGCCGGGGCGGCGCTGGTCGGAAGGACTGCACCAGGCGGTCGAGGCCAAGGAGGGGGTATCGATCCAGCGCGAGAGTCAGACGCTGGCTTCTACCACTTTCCAGAACTATTTCCGTCTCTACGAAAAACTGGCGGGCATGACCGGTACCGCAGATACCGAAGCCTTCGAGTTCAACCACATCTACGGTCTCGACGTGCTGGTGATCCCCACCAACCGTCCCCTGGCGCGCCAGGATCTCAACGATCTGGTCTACCTCAGTGCCGAAGAGAAATACGCCGCGATCATCGAGGACGTCAATACCCAGCGCGAAGCCAACCGGCCGGTGCTGGTGGGTACCGCGTCGATCGAGACTTCGGAATATCTTTCCAAGCTGATGCAGGCGAAGAAGATTCCGCACAACGTGCTCAACGCCAAGCAGCACGATAGCGAAGCGGAAATCATCGCCCAGGCCGGTCGCCCCGGTGCGATCACCCTGGCCACCAACATGGCCGGTCGTGGTACCGACATCATGCTGGGCGGGAACTGGGAGGCCGAGGTCGCCAAGCTCGAGAATCCGAGCGAGGAACAGATCGCGGCGATCAAGACCGAGTGGCAGCAGCGCCACGATGCGGTGCTCGAATCCGGCGGTCTGCACGTGATCGGCTCCGAGCGCCATGAGTCGCGACGTATCGATAATCAGCTGCGCGGGCGTGCCGGCCGTCAGGGCGACCCCGGTTCGACGCGATTCTTCCTGTCGCTGGAAGACAGTCTGATGCGCCTGTTCGGCTCCGACCGCGTGCAGCGGTTGATGGGCGCCTTGGGGCTCGAGGAAGGCGAGGCGATCGAGCACAAGATGGTGTCGAATGCGGTCGAGCGGGCGCAGAAGAAGGTCGAAGGCCGCAACTTCGACATCCGTAAGCAGTTGCTGGAGTACGACGATGTCTCCAACGACCAGCGTCGGGTGATCTACGAGCAGCGCGACGACATTCTTGCCGCCGACGAGATTTCCGATAACGTCGCCAGCATTCGTGACGAGGTGCTCGAGCAGACCATCTCCGACTACGTGCCGCCGCAGAGCCTGCCGGAACAGTGGGAACTGGCCGGCCTTCAGGATCAGCTCAAGCAGGAGTTCAATCTCGACCTGCCATTAGTGCAGTGGGCGGAAGAGGACGACAACTTCAACGAGGAAGTGCTGCGCCAGCGCCTGCACGATCAGCATCGCGGGTTGTATGTCGCCAAGGTCGAGGCGATCGGTGGCGATATGATGCGACGCTTCGAGAAGCAGGTGATGCTTCAGGTGCTGGACACCCGTTGGAAGGAACATCTGCAGTCGATGGACCACCTGCGCCGCGGCATCCACCTGCGGGGCTATGCGCAGAAGAACCCCAAGCAGGAGTACAAGCGCGAAGCGTTCGAGCTGTTCCAGTCGTTGCTCTACAACATCAAGCACGACGTCACGCGAATTCTGAGCCACGTCCAGGTACGTCGCCAGGAAGAGGTCGAGGATCTCGAACGCCAGCGTCGCGAAGCGCTCGAGCGCGAAAAGGCCTCCAGCCAATCGGTGCACGAAGATGCCGTGGCCGCCGCTCAGCAGACGGCCGAAGGGGCCGAGCCGGAACCCGAAGCCGGTGACGACAGCACTCAGCCTGTCCGTCGCGAGAGCCCCAAGGTCGGTCGTAACGATCCTTGCCCGTGCGGTTCCGGCAAGAAATTCAAGCAGTGCCACGGCACGCTCAGCTGAAGCGTGGCGGGCTCGGCGCGAGTCGGGCCTTTCAAGGAGAATCGAGATGGCCGTAGGTAAGTCAGTATTCCCGGAGATGCCCGCCATCGGAGGCGTGCGCCTGGGCACGGCGATGGCCGGGATCAAGAAGCCGGATCGGCGTGACCTGGTGGTGATCGAGATACCGGAAGGCGCTGCGGTCGCGGCGACGTTCACGCGCAACGCCTTCTGTGCCGCGCCGGTACAGGTGGCGCGTGATCACTTGCAGCAGTCCGCGCCGCGCTATCTGCTGATCAACACCGGTAACGCCAATGCCGGAACCGGTGCACGCGGGCGTCAGGATGCCGAAAGCTGCTGTGCCTCTTTGGCCGATCTGGCCGGGGTTGATGCCGCTCAGATACTGCCGTTCTCGACCGGCGTGATCGGCGAACCTCTGCCGGTGGCGCGCATCGTCGGCGGCATGTCGGCGGCAATGGAATCGTTGGACGAAGCCGGATGGGCACTGGCCGCCGAGGGCATCATGACCACCGACACCCGGATCAAGGGCGCCTCGGCTCAGGTCGAGCTCAGCGGCGGCACCGTCACGATCAACGGCATCAGCAAGGGCTCGGGCATGATCCAGCCCAATATGGCGACCATGCTGGGTTTCGTCGCCTGCGACGCGACCGTCGAAGCGTCTAAGCTTCAACAGTGGCTGCGCGAATCGGTCCAGGTCTCGTTCAATTCGATCACCGTGGATTCCGATACCTCCACCAACGACGCCTGCACCCTGATCGCCACGGGCCGCGGCGCGGCTGTCGAGTCCGCCGACGACGAGCGACGCTTCCGTGAGGCGCTGACGACGGTATTGACCGAGCTGGCCCAGGCGATCATCCGCGATGGCGAGGGCGCGACCAAGTTCGTCACGCTCGACGTCGAACAGGCGGCCAGTGTCGACGAGGCCCGCGCGGTCGCGTTCACGGTGGCGCACTCGCCGCTGGTCAAGACCGCGCTCTACGCCTGCGATGCCAATTGGGGGCGGATTCTCGCCGCTGTGGGTCGCGCGCCGGTGGAGGGCCTCGATGTCGAGCGTATCGTCATCGATCTCGGCGGCGAACGCCTGGTCGAACACGGCGGGCGCGCCGATAGCTATACCGAAGAGATCGGCAGCCGGGTCATGGCTCAGGAGGAGATCCCCATCCGGATTCGGCTTGGTCGGGGCACGGCCAGCGCGACGGTCTGGACCTCGGATCTATCCCACGATTACGTATCGATCAACGCGGATTACCGTAGTTGAGCGATTCCGGACGATGCGCGCCATGTCGACCTCGCGGGTCAAGAGTCAGCTCTGTCTGAAAAAATCGGCGAGCGCAGGCATTTTCGAGACAAAGCGTAAACACTGCAGTGGTACGAGAGACTGAGCAAAATGATCAAAAGACGGGTCCATGTAGCGGCAGCAGCCGTCATTCGCGGCGACGGACGGGTGCTGATCGCCAAGCGCCCGGCAACGGCCGATCAGGGCGGTCTGTGGGAGTTCCCCGGGGGCAAGCTGGCGCCCTACGAGACCGGATTGGAGGCGCTCAAGCGGGAGCTGAGCGAGGAGCTCGGCATTCAGATCCTGCGCGCCCAGCCGCTAATCCGGGTGCACCATGAATACCCCGACAAGCATATCCTGCTGGACGTGTGGCAGGTGCGCGAATACGACGGCGACCCATACGGCCGGGAAGGCCAGCCGGTGCGCTGGGTCGATGTGGATGACCTGCCCAACTATCCGTTCCCGGCGGCCAACCTGCCGATCCTGCAGGCGGTGGCGCTTCCCCAGGAGTATCTGATTACTGCGGAAGAGGCGGACGATACGGTCTTTCTGCAGCGGCTCGAACGGGCGCTGAAGGAAGACAATGTCCGGCTGGTGCAGCTGCGCGCGAAAGGCCTGGACGACGCCGCTTATCAGGCAAGGGCGGAAAAAACCCTGGAACTGTGCCGGCGCTACAGGGCCAAGCTGCTGTTGAACGCCGATCCCGAATGGCTGCAACGGGTCGATGCCGACGGCATTCATCTGACCAGCGCGCGGCTGATGGCGCTCAAGCATCGCCCGATCCCCGGCAACAAGTGGCTGGGTGCCTCGACGCATGGTGACGAGCAGCTGGTTCAGGCGGGTGCGATCGACTGCGATTTCGTCACTCTTTCACCGCTGGCGCCGACACCGTCGCATCCCGATGCCGTCACCATCGGCTGGCACGATTTCCAGCAGATGGTGGAAACGGCCGCGATGCCGGTCTTCGCGCTGGGCGGCATGACTCGCCATCACGCCAGTCAGGCGCGCGCGGTCGGCGCTCAAGGCATCGCGTCGATCCGTGATTTCTGGCGCAACGATTCCTGAGCCACGAGCCACGAGCCACGAGCCACGAGCCACGAGCCACGAGTCAAAAATGAAGACGCCGCACCCAATGGGTGCGGCGTCTTCGTTATTGGCCACGGAGTTATGCTGTGGAGAGTTACGCTGTGGGGAGTTACGCCGTGGAGAGTTACGCTGTGGGAAGCGTCGGTACTCCGGGTGTGAACGGACTATTCGCCGCGCTCGAGGCGATCGATCAGTTCGTCGAGTTCGGTTTCATCCATGTGCGGTTCACCGGCGATACGATGAGAGCCGTCGGCCCAGGCACCGAGATCGAGTAGCTTGCAGCGTTTCGAGCAGAATGGCCGATAGAGATTTTCGGTCGTCCAGGCGATCGGTTTCTGGCACTGAGGGCAGGGTACCGTCAACGGCTTCTTGCCGGAGGCGGGATCGGAACCCGGGGCTGCATCATTACTGGGGTCGTTACGTCGGGTCATGGCGAGAGGTGTCGTGTCGGTGGCTTTTGTGTCGGAGATTGGCGCGGCGGCTTGGGTATCGGCCGCTATCGTTCCCGTGAACGAGCCAGTTGACGATAGCGGATATCCAGCCGGGCGACCTGTTCGAGTAGATGTTGGTGGTCGCGTCCATTGTCGATGACGTCATCGGCGGCTGCAAGACGATGTTCCCGCGGGTTCTGCGCGGCCATGATGGATTCCACCTGACGTCGATCGACACCATCGCGTGCCAGGGTGCGGGAAATCTGGAGTTCCTGCGGCACGTCGACCACCAGAATCCGATCGACCAGCTCGCGCTGCCCCGACTCGGTCAGCAGCGGCGAGACCAGCAGGCAGTAAGGCGCGCCGCTGCCGGCCAGCCGTTCCAGGTGTCTCATCAGACCCTGACGGATACGCGGGTGGGTCTCGTGTTCCAGCCACCGGCGTTCCGCCTCGTCGTCGAATATTCGAGTGCGGAGCGCGCGCCGGTCGAGCGTGCCGTCCGGCTGCAGGATCGTCGGGCCATAGCGCTCGACGATAGCGGCCAGTGCCGGCTCGCCCGGCATGACGACTTCCCGCGCCACCTGATCGGCATCGACCCAGCCAATGCCCAGGTCGCCAAAGGCATCCGCCACTGCGCTCTTGCCCGAGCCGATCCCGCCGGTCACGCCAACGACCAGCGTGGCGATTTCCGCTTCGGCTTGCCTGTCGTCGGTGCTCATTGCCAGCCTCCCATCAGCAGCGCCTGATAGCCGGCCAGCAGCGGCGCGCCGACCAGCAACGAGATCCATCCGGCCAGCGCGAGGTAGGGTCCGAACGGCATCGATTGGTCGCGATTCTGCTGACGCGAGGCGATCAGGATCAAGCCGACGATCGCGCCGACACCCGCGGAAATCAACAGTAGCAGCGGTAGATTCTGCCAGCCGAGCCAGGCGCCGAGCGCCGCCATCAGCTTGAAATCACCGTAGCCCATCCCTTCCTTGCCGGTGGTCAGCTTGAACAGCCAGTAGATCGACCATAGCGACAGATATCCGGCGGCCGCCCCCAGCACCGCGCTTGCCAGCATCAGCGGATCGAACAGCCATTGGTAGAGCAGCCCGGCCCAGAGCAGCGGCAGGGTCAACGCATCCGGCAACAGCTGGGTTCGCCAATCGATCACGGCCATGGCCAGCAGGGTCAGACAGGCGCCGATCAGCCACAGGCTCTGCCAGCTCAAACCGTGCAGGGCGATGACCGCCACCGTCAGCAGCGCCGCGGCCAGTTCGACCAGCGGATACTGGGCGCTGATCGACGTGCCGCAGGCGGCACAGCGGCCGCGACGCTTGAGCCAGCCGATCAGCGGCAGGTTGTCGTGCCAGGCGATGAAATGCCCGCAGCCGGGGCAGTGCGACCGTGGCGTCGCCAGATTGTAGGGCGCATCGACTTCCGTCGGCTGCTCCAGCGCTGCCAGCGCCTCGGCCCGCCAGCGGCGCATCAGCATCACCGGCAGCCGCACGATGACGACATTGAGAAAGCTGCCAAGCGCCGCGCCGAATAGAAACGCCAGCGGCCAGAGAATTAGAGGGGGAAGGTCGGACAACGGAAACTCCACGAACATCGAATAAATAGTCACCGCTAAGGGTAACGCATATGAAAGCTGGCTTTTGAGTGCGCTGAGGTCGAGATTCATTGTCGAGCGCTTTTGCCGCTAGGCGCCCGACGCCGAGAACCCGGAGCGGACGCGGTTGTCCGTGAGGATTTCGAGGTGGCGGGCTACAACGCGGCGGATGCGCGCAGTCATGAATAACAACCTAAATGGCGGAACCCATCTGGAAAATAGGCAAATACATCGACACGACCAGCCCACCAACCAGCGTTCCCAGTACCACCAGAATGAACGGCTCCAGCAGCGAGGTCAGCGCGTCGACCTGATTGTCGACCTCCTCCTCGTAGAACTCCGCCACCTTGTCGAGCATGGTATCCAGTTCGCCGGCCTCCTCGCCGATGCTGACCATCTGAACGGCCATCACGGGAAAAATTTTTGTCCGACGCATGGCGAAGTTGAGCTGCTGGCCGGTGCCGACGTCCTCGCGAATGCTGGCAATCGCCCGCTGGTGGACCCGGTTGCCGGTGGCGCCGGCGGCCGTATCGAGCGCTTCGACCAGCGGAATACCGGCATTGAACGTTGTCGCCAGGGTCCGCGAGAAACGCGCTATCGAGCCCTTGTCGACGATATTGCCGATGACCGGCAGCTTGAGCACCAGTTGATCGGCACGATAGGCGAAGGCCGGCGAGCGTTTCATCGCCTGGCGTAGTCCGAACACAATCGCCGCGGCGGCAAGAATCGCCTGCCACCAGTAGGCCTGGGTCAATTGGGAAAGATGCACCGTGAACTGGGTAAACGCCGGCAGCTCGGCGCCGAAGCCGTTGAACAGGCTCTGGAACTGGGGGACCACCTTGACCAGCAGCAGGGCGGTCACACCGATGCCCACCAGCACCACCGCGGTCGGGTAGTAGAGCGCTTTCTTGACTCGGCCCTTGAGGGTCTCGACCTTTTCGCGGTAGCTGGCCACGCGTTCGAGCATCTTGTCCAGGGCGCCGGCCTGTTCGCCGGCGGCGACCATGTTGACGAACATGCGGTCGAATCGCGAGGGATGCTTGGCCAGCGCTTCGGAGAAGCTGGCGCCGGCGCTGATATCGTTGGCCAGCGTCTCGACCAGATTGCGCATGGCCGGATTCTTGAGGGTTTCGGCGACGACCTTGCAGCCCTGCAGCAGCGGCACGCCGGCACGAATCATGGTCGCCAGCTGACGCGAGAACAGCGTGATGTCCTTTGACTTGATCCGGCCCAGACCGAACATCCCGGTCTTGCGGGTGATCCGTTTGACGATGATCTTCTGGCGGGTCAGTTCACTGCGCACATCCGCGATTTCGCTGGCAATCAGCTCTCCGGAAACCGCTTCGCCACGCAGATTCTTGCCGCGCCACTGCCAGCGGTGCATCACCACTCGCTTGGGTGATTTGGAGGGCCTCAACGGTCTGGCTGACTTGAGCGTGGTCGCCATGCGTGCGTTCCTGACAGTGAATCGATGAAAAGAGAGTGCGAGGTCTTCGGTGGCCGCGCATGGGCTAGTCGGTGGTCACGCGATTGATCTCCTCAAGGCTGGTCAGGCCCTGGAGCACCTTGTCGATCCCGCTCTGGCGCAGCCCCGGAAAGCCGGCGGTGCGCGCTGCGCGGGCGAGTTCGAGGGCGTGGCTATCGGTCATGATCAATTGGCTCATGGCATCGTCCACCGGCACGACTTCATAGATCCCGATGCGGCCCTTGTAGCCCAGCGTGCAGTGGTCACAGCCCACGGCGCGGTAGAGCGTGGTGTCAGCCAGCTTCTCCGGTGAGACGCCTTCCCGACGCAGCACCTCATGAGGAATTTCCGCCGGCGCCTTGCAGCGCGGACAGAGTAGGCGCGCCAGTCGCTGGGCAATGATCAGCGACACCGAGCTTGCGATATTGAAGCTCGCGACGCCCATGTTGCGCAGGCGCGTAAGGGTTTCGGCGGCGGAATTGGTATGCAGCGTCGATAGCACCAGGTGGCCGGTCTGGGCTGCCTTGACCGCGATCTCGGCGGTTTCCAGATCGCGGATCTCGCCGACCATCACCACGTCCGGATCCTGGCGCAGGAAGGCGCGCAGGGCGCTGGCGAAGTCGAGGCCGATGCGCGGCTGCACGTTGACCTGATTGACCCCGGGTACCTTGAGCTCCACCGGGTCCTCGGCCGTCGAGATGTTGCGCTCCTCGGTATTGAGCTGGTTGATGCCGGTGTAAAGCGTCACCGTTTTGCCGCTGCCCGTCGGCCCGGTGGCCAGAATCATGCCCTGGGGTTCGGCCAGCGCGGCTTCGAACAGCCGCCGTTGGTCCGGCGCAAAGCCCAGCGCATCGATACCGAAGCTGGCGGTCCGGGCATCCAGCAGGCGCAGCACGATCTTCTCGCCGAACACGGTGGGCAGGGTGTTGACGCGGAAATCGATGGCACGCTGGGCATCGAGTCGAATCTTCATCGCGCCATCCTGCGGCAGGCGGCGCTCGGAGATATCCAGTCGGGCCATGACCTTGAGCCGCGCGGCCAGGCGGGTGCGCAGATTAAGCGGCGGCCGGGCGATCTCGATCAGCATGCCGTCGACGCGAAAGCGAATCCGGTAGCTGGATTCGTAGGGTTCGAAGTGGATGTCCGACGCGCCGCGATGGATGGCGTCGCGCAGAATCTTGTTGACGAAGCGCACCACCGGCTCGTCGTCCTCGCCGCCCTTGTCGAACGCCGCGGCTTCGCTCGCCAGATCCGCCTCGCTGGTGTCCAGGGTCAGCGAATCGCTGGCTTCCCCCAGCGCTTCCAGCATGCCGGAGGTCTCGTGGTGCTGATAGCGCTTGGCCAGCGCCCGTTCCAGCTGATCGAACGGCACCAGCACGCCCTCGATCGCCAGACCGGTGGTGAACTGCAGCTCGTCGAGGCTCGCCAGCGTGGCGGGGAAGGCGATCGCCACGGTGAGACGGCGATCGTCGCGGGCCAGCGGTAGCACCTGGAAGCGTCGGATGACCTTGTCCGCCACCGGTTCGATGACCGGCAGCTTGTCCCAGTCGACGTCCTTCAGGTCCATGAACGGCAAACCGTATTCGCGGGCGGCCAGAATACCGGCCTCGCGGGCATCGATCCGGCCCTCGCGAACCAGGAACTCCAGCAGCGTCAGCTGTTTGTCGGCCGCTTCACGGAACGCCTGCTCGCAGTCCGCCGCCCCGATCAGGCGATGTTCGATAAAGCGCTGAGCGAGACTGCTCTGTGCGCGCGAGGTGATGACGTCCGGCATGGAAATAGGGCCCCGGCTGACTGGCTGACGAACGGGCAGGCGGTCGATCGAAACCTGAAAAGTCGATCCTTACCGTCTCCAATGATGCTGCTATCGGCGAACGGCATTTTTTCTTTAAGTATTCTTCGCAATCGGCCGATAACGCGACTGTAGTGTCACTGAAGGTAATTTTACGTATCGACGCGTGTGCAGGGTTAGAGCGGCTCGGGCGGATTCGACGGGGCTGTCAGGCTCGAGCAAGGCAGGCGGGCGGAACGCAAAATTCGGGGCGCGCGGCAGGTATGACGAGAGGGATCACGTCGAGCGGCTCGACACTGGGCTCAACGGTTGACTCAACGAACGATTCATCGATCGATTCAGCGATCAATCCAACAACAGCAAGGCAGGGAACCACGATGCAGCAAACACGAAAGAATATGTCACGCCGGCAGGGCGGCTTCACCCTGATCGAACTCATGATCGTCGTCGCGATTATCGGCATTCTCGCCGCCATCGCGATTCCGCAATATCAGAATTATGTGGCGCGTTCGCAGTTTACAGCGGCATTGGCGACTCTCAAGTCGCTGCAAACGCCAGCAGAGTTGGAGATACAGCAGTATGGTGACCTTTCTAACTTAGATGAAGCCAACCCGATCGAAGAGCTTGGTCTGAATGCAGAATCAGTTCAGAACGGAACATTGTCGATCTCTAATAAAGGCAGTGGCGGCAGTCAGGCTGCTATTCAGTTTGAGTTTGATGGGGGCAATTACGATGGTAAAGCCATTATCTTGACTCGCCAGACTTCTACGACGAATGGAGACACTACCGGCGGTGGTTGGGCTTGTTCCACTACTATTACTGCTGGCGACCCGGCTATCCCTGACAGCTGCTCTGGCGCTGACGAAGAATAATCAAGCTATTCGTGATTAATAGAATTGGCCGGCGCTCGCCGGCCTTTCTCGTTCTGCAACCTACTGTATTATAACCTCAGTAAAGCGCCTTTTCTTCCCCCACGACCTCCCGCAACACTTCCAAAAACAGCCTATCCGCTTCCGAATGCTCGGCGGGGTCCTCCGGAATATGCACGCTGGTGGTGTCTGAAATCTCGTTGGCGATGGTCGCCCAGGCCGTGGCGTCGTTGCTGCCGTCGGAGTGGCGCTTGGCAATGGTCAGCGAGTTCTCGAGAATGCCGGGTTCCTGCAGCAGTTTCTTGATGAAGGCGCGAAGCTCCTGAATGACGCGGGTCTTCTGCATTTCCGAAGCGGAACTCATGGGGTTTTCCTCTCGTACTTGGCGGGTCATGTTCGGCGGTGATGATTGGCGCCACCATAGCATATCTCGCTGCGGGCCCAGAGCGGATCCGTTCCGCGGCTTTCGGCGGCTTTTTACTGCAAGTCCTAGGCAAGGCGTATCGATAACAAATGGTGTCCGGGTCGTGTCTTGCGCGTCGGGATGGCCTATCATCGCTGCGGTTCATTCGGCTCGTCGCGGCAATAACAGCCGAACGGTAATGGGATCAGGAGGAAGTCTTGCAAGACGCCAAGCCGATTTTCAAGATTCTGGCGCTGTTGTTGATCGTATTGGCGCTGTTCATGGTGCCGCCGGTGATCATGCTGGGGTTGGAGAACGACCCCGATCTGTGGGCGTTTCTCAAGTCGATGGGGTTGGTAGCGATCGTCTCGAGTTCGCTGCTGATCTGGACCTGGCGCACCTCGGTTGAGTTGAAGACGCGCCACATGTTCATCCTGACCACGTCGAGCTGGGCGGTGATCAGCGCCTTCGCCAGCCTGCCGCTGGTGCTGGGGGCGCCGCAGCTGTCGTTCACCGATGCGGTGTTCGAGTCGGTCTCGGCGATCACTACCACCGGCTCCACCGTGCTCTCGGGCATCGATAATCTGTCGGATGGGTTGAAACTCTGGCGCGGGCTGATGCAGTGGCTGGGCGGCATCGGGATCATCGTGATGGCGATCGCGATCCTGCCGTTTCTGAAGGTCGGCGGCATGCGGCTGTTCCAGACCGAATCCTCCGACTGGTCGGACAAGGTACTACCGCGGGCCGGCGGTATCGCCAAGGCGTCGACCTTTATCTATCTCGGGCTGACCCTGGCTGCGATTCTGAGCTACCGGCTGGCGGGCATGGGCATGCTGGATGCCGTCGTGCACGCCATGAGTTCGGTTTCCACCGGCGGCTTCGCCAACTACGACGCCTCGTTCGGTATCTACCACGATCAGCCGCTGATCCTGTGGCTGGGCTGTCTGTTCATGCTCGGCGGCGCGCTGCCGTTCGTGCTCTACATTCGTCTGCTGCGCGATAGCCGGGGCGCGCTGTGGGAGGACCAGCAGGTGCGCGGTCTGGTCGGGCTGTTGATCATGGTGATCACGGCGCTGACGCTCTACCGGGTGCTGGCGTTCTCGGATGCGCCTTTCGAGGCGTTGACGAATGTCGCTTTCAACGTGATTTCGGTGGTAACGACCACCGGCTACGCTAGCGCGGATTACACCCAGTGGGGGCCGCTGGCGGTCACCACGTTTTTCTTCATCACCTTCATCGGCGGCTGCAGCGGTTCGACCAGCGGCGGCATGAAGATTTTCCGCTTTCAGATCGGCGGCATGCTGCTGGCCAATCAGCTGCGCTACCTGGTGCACCCCAGCGGCGTGTTCGCCCAGCGCTACAACGGGCGTCCGCTCAACGACGAAGTGGTGCGGGCGGTCATGGCCTTCTCGTTCTTCTTCTTTCTGACCGTGGCGGTGCTGGCGCTGGCGCTGGCCGCGCTGGGGCTCGACATGGTTACCGCGATTACCGGGGCGGCCACGGCGCTGGCCAACGTCGGCCCAGGGTTGGGGAATACGATCGGCCCCGCCGGCAACTTCGCCTCGCTGCCGGATGCCGCCAAGTGGCTGCTCTCCGTCGGCATGCTGATGGGTCGACTCGAGATCCTCACCGTGCTGGTATTGATGACACCGTTCTTCTGGCGCAAGTGACATCTGTCATCGTCACGAACGTTTTATCGTCACGAACGTTTTTCATCGGCCCGAGTGTTCGCTCGGGGGTATCAATGTTGTTTCATCGCCATCGAGGTTCTTCCGTCGCCACTTACCGAGCGCCCATAAAAAACCGCCATCGCGGGGCGATGGCGGTAGGGCTGTCTGAACTCAACCGCGTGTGCCGGAGGGCATAGCGGCGCTCAGGTGTCGCGGCTGTGCGCTTTTCCGGCCCGATTCAGAATCGGGTTGGCGTACTGCAACAGCCACCAGTGGCGCAGCGCATCGGGGACGGCAGCCAGCTGGGTCTGAAAGCGCTCGCGGTCTTCCGGGGTGACGCCGGAAAGATCGACCAGCTCCGGCGCCAGGCCGGTTTCCGCCAGTGCCAGTTGATGGCTGGGAAAGGTCGGGTAATTTTCCAGCACCTGGCGGTCGATCTCTTCGGCGACCTGGTCGGCGCTTTCGAAATCGCTGGAGAGCGGCGTGCCGAACTTGAGCTTGACGCGCCCCTTGTCGCCGGTGATGCCGGCGACGATCGAGAAGATATCCTCGAACTCCACTTTCTGGTAGGCGCCGTCGGTCTCCTTGGCATGCAGCTCGCGGGCCTTGTTGATCGCGCAGGGGTCGTACTCGTAGCTGATCGAGACCGGCACGATCTTGAGTTCCTGCACGGCCTGACCGATGTCGCTGTCGCCTTCTTCCAAACGTCGTGCCATGCACAGCATCTTGACGATGGCGCTATCGGTTCGATCGATGCCGTCCTTGGCCCGGCCCTCGCGCTGCGCCATCCACACCGAGTGGTTGTCGTCGGTGATCGAATGACGGATATAGCCCGAAAGCGACTGATACGCCGCCAGCATCGCGCGTTTGCCCTTGGCCGAACGCGGCACGATGAAGCTCTTGTTGAGCCGCATCAGGTCGGTGACGAAAGGCTTCTGCAAAAGGTTGTCACCGATGGCGATGCGTACGGTGTCGTGGCCTTCGCTGTACAGCGCGTAGTTGACGAAGGCCGGGTCCATGGCGATATCGCGGTGATTGCCGATGAACAGGTAGGCCTGATTCGCGTCCAGCCGATCCAGCCCCTCGACCGTGAAGCCGCGGGTGGAGTGGCTGATCATGTGGGCCATGTAGTCGGCAATACGCAGCTGGAGATCGCGCACGGTCTTGACGCCGCGCATCTCGCGCTGAAGCCGAAAGCTCGCCAATGCCCGCGCCAATGGCGGGGCGAAACGGGCCAGCCGCGGCAGACGAAAGCGGGTGATCGCATCCAGCAGCTCGCTGTCATGCGCCAGTCGGGCCAGTACGGCTTCGACCTCTTCGTCGTGATAGGGGCGAATGTCGGCGAAGCGATCGAGATCGATCGCCGCTTCGGCGCTATGTTGGTTAGCGGTCACCGAAGGCTTGGCGTCGGTCACGGCGCCGCTGCCGTTTACGGCATCGTTACCGGGCACGGTATTGTTGTCGGTATTGGATCGTGGCGTCATGGTGTCGGCGTTGCCGGGTCGGCTTCACCGCCCAGCCATTCGATGAGTTGGTCGACGAAGGTGGAAAGCGTCTGCGACATCAGCGCGAAGTCCGTCTCCAGACTCACGATCGGGTCCTCTCCGCTGTCGCTCTGGCTGGCTTCGTCCAGCAGCGCGTCGTCGAACTGCAGCGACTTGAGCGCCAGATCGTCGTGCAGCATGACGCGAAGCTGGCCTTCGCTCCCCAGGCTCAGCTGGCTCGCCTGGCGCCCGTTCTCGAGCAGCGACTGAATCTCCTCGCTGTCGAGATCGACCTTGCGGGCGCGCAGCACGCCGTCGTCCTCGGCGGCGCGCAACTCGACCTGGTCGCCCAGCAACAGGCTGGCGGGGCGGCTGGCCGGATCGCTCAGCCACTGGGTCATCCCCCGTGCCGGCGGCGTTTTAGTCGCCAGGGGAGTGACCTTGAGCGAACCCAGCGACTGACGCAGCAGGTCCAGCACTTCTTCGGCGCGCTTGCGGCTGGACGCGTTGATGCCGATCAGGCGCTTGCGAGTGTCCCACCACAGTTCGACCCGCTGGGTGCGGGTGAAAGCCTGCGGCAGTAGTTCCTCCATCACCTGCTCCTTGAGCAGTTGACGTTCGCGCCGTGACAGCGGCTGGCCCTCGGCCTGTTCGCGCTCCTCGCTGCGCTCGTTGACTTCGTCGTTGATCACCGCGGCCGGCAGCAGGCGTTCCTGGCGCAGCATCGACAGCAGCCGATGGCCCTGAATTTCATGCGCGCGCTGTTCGCTGCGACGGCCTGCCGGTGCGCTCCAGCCGACCCGCCGTGCCTCACGCGGGGAGACGGGGCGAAATGCGAATTCTGCCAATGCGGTTTCCAGATCCTCTAGCGAGAGGACCTCGACGTCATGGCAGCGATACAGATGACAATGCTTGAACCACATGCGCCAGTTCCGTTTGAAAGGAGGCATATTATGGCGAAATGACCCAGCTGTTACTACCGAGGTGGACCTTTGATATTTGCGCGCCTGTTTCAAACGGGCGTATGTTTTTGGCTGCGAGCTACGAGCTACGAGCTACGAGCTACGAGCTACGAGCTACGAGCTACGGCAAACCTTGCGCCCAACCAGGAGAGGCTTCCATGGATTCACGCACTACCGTGACCGCAGTCCGCGTTCGCGGCTTCCATCTCGATGGCTACGGCCACGTCAATCATGCCCGCTATCTGGAATTTCTCGAGGAGGGGCGCTGGGCCTACGTCGATGCCCATCCCGAATTCGCCGAGGGGCTGGCCCAGGGCGTGGCGCTGGTCGCGGTCAATCTCAACATCGATTACCGCCGGGCGGCGGTGATGAACGACGATCTCGAGGTCGAGACCTGCCTTACCCGCGTCGGCGGCCGCAGCGGTGTCGTCGGGCATCGGATCACTCACGTCGGCAGCGGCGAGCTGGTGGTGGCGGCCTCGTTGACCTTCGTGCTGCTCGATCAGCAGAGCGGCCAGGTGATCCCGATGACGGGCGAATGGGCGGAGCGACTGGGGCCGCTGGTAGTGGCGATACCCGAAGCGACGTAGAAAACCCGCTCAAAGCGCGTCAACGCCTGCCTTTGAAGCCCCTGAAATGGTATTATCCCATGATTGTGCGGCTGAGCCTCTCAGTCGCCTTGCCGGGGCTTTATTAACGCTGCCATGGCCGGACTCCGGTCGTGGCAGCGGTGCAAAGGATTTGACGACCCATGGGTGATATCGCCAGAGAAATTCTGCCAGTCAACATCGAAGATGAGCTCAAGCAGTCCTATTTGGACTATGCGATGAGCGTCATCATCGGGCGGGCACTGCCTGACGTCCGCGATGGCTTGAAGCCGGTCCACCGGCGTGTGCTTTATGCCATGCACGAGCTCGGCAACGACTGGAACAAGGCCTACAAGAAATCGGCGCGCGTGGTTGGCGATGTGATCGGTAAGTATCATCCCCACGGCGACAGTGCGGTCTACGACACTATCGTGCGGATGGCCCAGCACTTCTCGATGCGTCACGTGCTGATCGACGGTCAGGGCAACTTCGGTTCCATCGATGGCGATAACGCCGCCGCGATGCGTTACACCGAGGTGCGCATGTCGCGGCTCTCTCACGAGTTGCTCGCCGATCTCGAGAAGGACACCGTCGACTGGGTCGACAACTACGACGGCACCGAGCGGATTCCCGAGGTGCTGCCGACCAAGGTGCCGAACCTGCTGATCAACGGTGCCTCCGGCATCGCCGTCGGCATGGCGACCAACATTCCCCCGCACAACATGGTCGAGGTGATCAACGGCTGTCTGGCGCTGATCGACGACTACACCCTGACGATCGACGATCTGATGGAGTATATCCCCGGCCCCGATTTCCCCACCGCCGGTATCATCAACGGCCGCGCCGGTATTCTCGAGGCGTATCGGACGGGGCGCGGGCGCATCTATGTGCGTGCCAAGCACACCGTCGAGTTCGACAAGAAGAGCGGTCGTGACCATATCGTCATCACCGAGCTGCCTTATCAGGTCAACAAGGCGCGGCTGATCGAGAAGATCGCCGAGCTGGTGAAAGAGAAGCGGGTCGAGGGCATCGCCGAGCTGCGCGACGAGTCCGACAAGGACGGCCTGCGGGTGGTGATCGAGATCAAGCGCGGCGAGTCCGGCGACGTCGTCGTCAACAATCTGTTCGCGCATACCCAGCTCGAGAACGTGTTCGGGATCAACATCGTCGCGCTCGACAACGGCCAGCCCAAGACGCTTAACCTCAAGCAGCTGCTCGAAGCCTTCGTGCGTCACCGGCGTGAAGTCGTCACCCGTCGCACGCTCTTCGAGCTGCGCAAGGCACGCGAGCGCGGTCATCTGCTCGAAGGTCTGACGGTGGCGATCTCCAACATCGATGAGGTGATCGAGCTGATCAAGGCCTCGCCCAATGCGGCCGAGGCCAAGGAGAAGCTGCTGGGCCGCGACTGGCAGCCGGGTCAGGTGACCGGGATGCTCGAGCGCGCCGGCGCCACGTCGTGCAAGCCGGAAGATCTCGAAGAGGGCGCTGGCGAAAGACCCTATGGACTGTCCGAAGACAGCGCCATGTATCGGCTCTCCCCGGCGCAGGCCCAGGCTATTCTGGAACTGCGTCTGCACCGTCTGACCGGGTTGGAGACCGAGAAGCTGCTCGACGAGTACCTGAGCATTCTCGAGAAGATCGCCGAGCTCAACCATATTCTGGCCTCGCCGGATCGCCTGCTCGAGGTCATCCGCGAGGAGCTGGAGTCGATTCGCGATCAGTTCGGCAACGACCGCCGGACCGAGATCCACACCAGTCGTCTCGACCTCTCCATGGAAGATCTGATCGCCGAGGAAGACATGGTGGTCACGCTGTCGCGTGGCGGCTATGCCAAGACCCAGCCGATCACCGATTACCAGGCGCAGAAACGTGGCGGCCGCGGCAAATCGGCGACCAGCATGAAGGACGAAGACGTCATCGAACATCTGGTGGTCGCCTCGACCCATGACACCATGCTGCTGTTCTCCAGCCGCGGCAAGGTGTACTGGCTCAAGACCTACGAGATGCCCAACGCGAGCCGCGGCTCGCGCGGCAAGCCGCTGGTCAATCTGCTGCCGCTGGACGCCGACGAGTCGATCAGCGCCGTCCTGCCGGTGCGCGAGTATCGCGCCGACAGCTACATCTTCTTCGCCACCGCGAACGGCACGGTGAAGCGGACGTCGCTGGATCAGTTCTCCCGCCCGCGTAGCGTCGGTCTGATCGCCATCGACATCGATGAGGGTGACCGTTTGATCGGTGCCGCGATCACCTCCGGTTCGGATCACGTGATGATGCTCTCTTCCAACGGCAAGGCGATCCGCTTCGAGGAAGGCAACGTGCGCGCCATGGGCCGTACCGCACGCGGTGTGCGCGGGATGCGCCTGCTCGACGACGCCCAGGTGATCAGCCTGATCATTCCCCAGAGCCAGACCATCGATGCCGAAGCCGACGCCGAGTCCGACAGCCCGGCTGATGCTGGCGATAGTGATGGCAACGTCGCTGTCAATGACGAGCAGATCTACATTCTGACCGGCTCTGAGAATGGCTACGGCAAGCGTACCCGGCTCGAGGAGTTCCCGCTCCGTGGACGGGGCGGCCAAGGCGTGATCGCGATGCAGACGACTTCACGTAACGGCTCGCTGGTGGCCGCGATGCAGGTACGCTCGAGCGACGAGATGATGCTGATCACCGACCGCGGTACGCTGGTCCGCACGCGTGTCGCCGAAGTCTCGATCAGCTCGCGTAACACTCAGGGTGTCACGCTGATTCGGACGGGTGACGACGAGCACCTGGTCAAGACCGTGCGTGTCGACGAGCCTCAGGACGACGAGCTGCTCGACGCCGAAGCGATCGATGCCGAAACCGTTGATGCCGATGCCGATCAGCCTGGCTCCGAGACCGCCGACGACACCGCTGACGAGTCCGACACTGATCGCGACGCCGAGGCGGATGACGACGGGGTGGACGGCAATGGCTCGAACGACGACGAGCCGCGCAGCGAGTGAAGTGAGGCGCCCCGGCCAAGCCGGGGCGCTGGCAGTGGCACGTTTTTCAGCCGTTGACGAGTTTCGGACAACTTCTAGGAATTCTGGCAATGACACGTCTGCACAATTTCTGCGCGGGTCCGGCGGCGATGCCGACCGCGGTTCTGGAGCGCGCCCGCGAAGAGATGCTCGATTATCGCGGGCAGGGCGCGTCGGTGATGGAAATGAGTCACCGCAGCCCGACGTTCGAGGCGATCGCCGCTCAGGCAGAACAGGATTTTCGCGATCTGCTGGCGATTCCCGACAACTACCGGGTGCTGTTCATGCAGGGCGGCGCGACGATGCAGTTCGCCTGTGTGCCGCTCAATCTGCTGGGGCCGGGCGGGTCACCCAACTACCTGGATACCGGCATCTGGTCCGGCAAGGCGATCAAGGAAGCCGAGCATCTGGATCTCGCGAATAAGCATCTGAATCTCGCGAATAAGCATCTGGCAGGTCCTCACATTGCCGGCTCGACCCGCGGCAACGGTTACGTTCACGTACCGCGCCCGGACGAGATCGCGCTCTCCGCCGACGCTGCCTATCTGCATTACTGTCATAACGAGACCATCGGTGGCCTGGCCTACGACTACGTGCCTCAGGTCGACGGGGCGAATGGCGAGGTGCCGTTGGTCTGCGACATGTCGTCGTCGATTCTGTCGACGCCGCTGGATGTCAGTCGCTATGGAGTGATCTACGCCGGAGCGCAAAAGAATATCGGCCCCGCCGGTATCACCGTGGTCATCGTGCGCGACGACCTGCTCGAGCGGGCGCTGCCGCAGACGCCGTCGCTGCTGGGCTGGAAGGTCTACGCCGACAACGATTCGATGATCAATACGCCGCCGACCTACGCCTGGTATCTGGCCGGTCTGGTATTCCAGTGGCTCAAGCACGACATCGGCGGGCTGGACGAGATGGAGACGATCAACCGACGCAAGTGCGAGGCACTCTACGCCGCGATCGACACCAGCGACTTCTATGCCAATCCGATCGATCCGGTCAACCGCTCGATCATGAACGTGCCGTTCACGCTGGCGGACGAGTCGTTGAATTCCGTCTTTCTGAGCGAAGCCGAGTCGGCGGGGCTTCTCAACCTCAAGGGGCATCGCAGCGTCGGCGGGATGCGCGCGAGCCTTTACAATGCGGTCAGTGAAGCCGATGTCCAGGCGCTGATCACCTTCATGCAGGATTTCGAGCGCCGCCGCGGTTGAGCGCAGCGCCATCCAACGCCTTGGCAATACGGGCATCAGGATACAGTCAATCAGGAAACGGTCATGAGTGACTCCCCGAACTCGCCGCTGGATCTCGCGGCCTTGCGGCAACGCATCGATACCATCGACGGCGAGCTGCTGCGCCTGATCAGCGAGCGGGCTGAATGCGCCGCCCAGGTGGCCCACGTCAAGACGGCGGATGACCCCGACGCGGTGTTCTATCGCCCCGAACGCGAGGCCCAGGTGCTGCGCCGGGTGATGGAGAACAACCCCGGGCCGCTCCACAGCGAGGAGATGGCGCGGCTGTTTCGCGAAATCATGTCGGCCTGTCTGGCGCTGGAAAAGCCGATCAAGGTGGCGTATCTCGGCCCGGAAGGGACGTTTACCCAGCAGGCGGCGCTCAAGCACTTCGGTCACAGCGCGATCAGCCTGCCGATGGCGGCGATCGACGAGGTCTTCCGCGAAGTCGAGGCGGGCGCGGTCAATTATGGCGTAGTGCCAGTCGAGAACTCTACCGAGGGCGTGGTCAACAACACGCTGGATTCCTTCATGGATTCCGGCCTGCATATCAGTGGCGAGGTGGTGCTGCGCATTCACCATCATCTGCTGATGTCGAGCGTCACCCGCCGCGACAAGATCTCGCGGATCTACTCGCATCCGCAATCCTTCGCCCAGTGCCGCAAGTGGCTGGACGCGCACTATCCGCACGCCGAACGTGTCGCGGTATCGTCCAACGCCGAAGCCGCGCGGCTGGTCAAGACCGAGTGGCACAGCGCGGCGATCGCCGGCGACATGGCCGCCCAGCTCTACGGGCTCGACCACGTCGCCGAGAAGATCGAGGACCGCCCGGACAACTCCACGCGCTTTCTGATCATCGGCAACGAGCTGGTGCCGCCCTCGGGTACCGACAAGACCACGGTGGTGGTCGCCATGCGCAACGAGCCCGGCGTGCTTCACGGTCTGCTTGAGCCGTTCCATCGCCACGGAGTCGACATGACACGGCTGGAGACGCGACCGTCTCGAACCGGCGCCTGGAACTACGTGTTTTTCATCGACTTCAAGGGGCACCTCGACCAGCCCGAGATCGCCAGCGTGCTGGATGAAGTCCGCCGTCGCGCCCAGGACATGAAAGTGCTCGGTTCCTATCCGGTGGGTGTGCTTTAGGATGGGGGGAGGCGATGCAACGGTTGGCGAGCCGACGCTGCTGATCGTGGGGCTCGGCATGATCGGCGGCTCGCTGGCCGCCGCGCTCAAGGCCAATGGCTATCGCGGCCGAATCCTGGCATGCGACCCGAATTCCGACGAGATCGCCACCGGGCTCGAGATGGGATTGATCGACGAGGGCGGTGGCGAATTGGCACCACTGGTGGCCAAGAGCGATGTCGTCGTGCTGGCGGTGCCGGTGTTGGCCATGAGTCAGGTTTTCGCGCAGCTGGTGGCGCTGATTGGCGATCGCATCTTGACCGACGTCGGCAGCACCAAGCGTCGGGTCTGCGATGCGGCGCGAGAAGCCTTCGGCCATATGCCGCCGCATTTCGTGCCCGGTCATCCGATCGCCGGCTCCGAGAAGAGCGGTGTGGCCGCGGCCAATCCCGAGCTCTATCGTCATCACAAGGTCATTCTGACCCCGGAAGCTGTCACCGCGCCTCGCGCCGTCGCCACCGTGCGCGCACTCTGGCAACGCTGTGGCGCCGAAGTGCTGGAGATGCCGGTCGACCGACATGACCAGGTGCTCGCGCGAACCAGCCACCTGCCGCACCTGCTGGCGTTTTCGCTGGTCGATACCCTGGCGCGGCAGGACGAGCGCCTGGATATCTTTCGCTATGCGGCCGGTGGTTTTCGCGACTTCACCCGGATCGCCGGCAGCGATCCGGTCATGTGGCGCGACATCTTCACCGCCAATCGCGGCGCGCTGCTGGCGGCGCTGGACGATTTCGAGGCCGGGCTCGCCCGGCTGCGGACGGCCGTGGAGCAGGGCGATAGCGACGCCATGCTGGGCACGTTCGACCGGGCTAGCCACGCCAGACATTATTTCGAAACGCTGTTGAATCAGACGAGTTATCAGACCATGGAAGCACGACAGGTTCAGTACCGGGTGTCGCCCGGCGGTTCGGTCAGCGGCCGAATTCGCGTTCCCGGCGACAAGTCCATTTCTCATCGCTCGATCATGCTCGGGGCGCTGGCCAACGGTATTACCGAGGTCAAGGGCTTCCTCGAGGGCGAGGATAGTCTGGCGACGCTGCAGGCGTTCCGTGACATGGGCGTGGCGATCGAAGGCCCGCACCAGGGGCGCGTGACCATCCACGGCGTGGGCCTGAATGGACTGAAAAAGCCGGTGGGGCCGATCTACGTGGGCAATTCCGGCACCGCCATGCGTCTGTTTACCGGCCTTCTCGCCGGGCAGGCATTCGATACCGAGCTGACCGGCGATGCCTCGCTGACCAAGCGGCCGATGGCACGAGTCGCCGATCCGCTGCGGCTGATGGGAGCGAAGATCGATACCGCCGAAGGCGGACGCCCGCCGCTGAAGATTCACGGCGGTCAGCCGCTGAAAGGCATCGACTACGACATGCCGATGGCCAGCGCCCAGGTCAAATCCTGCCTGCTGCTGGCCGGTCTCTACGCCGAGGGCGAGACCCGCGTGCGGGAACCGGCACCGACCCGCGACCACACCGAGCGCATGCTCAACGGCTTCGGCTACCAGGTCGACCGCGATGGCGACCTGGCAATGCTGCAGGGCGGCGGCGAGCTCACCAGCGCGCCGATCGACGTGCCCTCCGACATCTCGTCGGCGACTTTCTTTCTGGTCGCCGCGGCCATCACGCCGGGTTCCGATCTCGTCCTCGAGCATGTCGGCGTCAACCCGACCCGTATCGGCGTGATCAATATTCTCAAGGCGATGGGCGCCGATCTGCGGCTGGAGAACCCGCGGGAAGTCGGCGGCGAGCCGGTCGCCGATCTGCACATTCGCTACGCGCCGTTGAAGGGGATCGATATTCCCGTCGACCAGGTGCCGCTGGCGATCGACGAGTTCCCGGCGCTGTTCGTCGCCGCAGCCAATGCCGAGGGCACTACCCGTCTGCGCGGTGCCGAGGAGCTTCGCGTCAAGGAGTCCGATCGGATCCAGGCGATGGCCGACGGCCTCACCATCCTGGGCGTCGACACCACCGTCTACGATGACGGTATCGATGTCGTCGGCAAGGGTGGCGACGCCGCCAACTATCGAGGTGGTCAGGTCGATAGCCTGGGCGATCATCGTATCGCCATGGCCTTTACCATTGCCGCGCTACGCGCCGACGGCCCGATCACTATCGACGACTGTGCCAACGTGGCGACGTCTTTCCCGGGATTCGTTTCACTGGCGAACAGGGTCGGGCTCGAACTGACGGAGGCCCCGACATGAGCGAGGCCGCACCAATCGTCACTATCGATGGCCCGGGTGGCGCCGGCAAGGGCACCATCAGTCGGATGATCGCCGAACACATGGGCTGGCATCTGCTGGACAGCGGCGCGCTCTATCGACTGACCGCGCTGTCCGCGCTGCGCAATGGCGTTGCCGTCGATGACGCCCGGGCGCTCTCCGAGCAGGCCCAGAATCTCGACGTGGTGTTCGCGGTCGAGAATGGCGCGATGCAGATTCTGCTGGAAGGCGACGACGTGACCCAGGCGATTCGTAGCGAGGGAGTCGGTAGTGCCGCTTCCCAGGTCGCGGCGCTGCCCCCGGTACGCGAGGCACTGCTCCAGCGTCAGCGGGATTTTCGTCAGGCGCCCGGGCTGGTCGCCGACGGCCGCGACATGGGAACGGTGGTCTTTCCCGACGCCTCGCTCAAGATCTACCTGACCGCCTCCGCCGAGGAGCGGGCGCGGCGACGCTTGCTCCAATTGCAGCAGGCAGGGGAAGATGCTAGACTCTCGACCCTTTTGAAAGAAATCCAAGCGCGCGATGCGCGTGATATGCAGCGTGCCGTGGCTCCGCTCAAACCCGCTGAAGATGCGGTGGAGCTGGACACGACGCAGTTGGATATACCGGAAGTCGTGGAGCGTATCGAGACGCTGCTCGCCGAACGGAACCTGGTCTGAAGCCTGCAGGATTGGCGACGATCGGTTTTGGACGGCACCAGCGGACGACGCACTTCCGTTCCGGGGCCCCTGGCAAGATGTCATGACGTGCAACGATCCGACTGGCAAGTCGTTGCAGGTCGAACCAGCGCTAACATCCCCAGGGATATGTCGATAAGGCCCGTGCTCGCTGGTGGTGCGGAGGAAGACGGTTTGACCGTCATCAACGTTGATCACGTAGGAATCACATGAGCGAAAGCTTTGCTGAGTTATTTGAACAGTCTCTCCAGGACATCAACATGGAACCCGGTGCCATCGTCATGGCGACCGTGGTTGACATCGAAGGCGACTGGATCACTGTTAACGCTGGCCTGAAGTCCGAGGGGCAGATCCCCGTGGCGCAGTTCCGCGACGACAATGGCGAAATGACCATTGCGGTCGGTGACGAAGTCAAGGTCGCGCTGGAAGCCGTCGAAGATGGTTTCGGCGAGACTCGCCTGTCACGCGAGAAGGCCAAGCGCGCCGAAGCGTGGAAAGAGCTGGAAGCGGCCTTCGAGAAGGACGAGATCGTCAAGGGCGTGATCAACGGCAAGGTCAAGGGTGGTTTCACCGTCGACGTCGCCTCTATCCGCGCCTTCCTGCCGGGTTCACTGGTCGACGTGCGTCCGGTCCGCGATACCGCGCACCTCGAGCACAAAGAGCTGGACTTCAAGGTCATCAAGCTCGACCCGAAACGCAATAACGTCGTCGTTTCCCGCCGTGCCGTGCTCGAAGCCGAGAACAGTGCCGAGCGTGAAGCGCTGCTCGCCACCTTGCAGGAAGGCCAGCAGATCATCGGTATCGTCAAGAACCTGACCGACTACGGCGCTTTCGTCGACCTCGGCGGCGTCGATGGCCTGCTGCACATCACCGACATGGCCTGGAAGCGTATCAAGCATCCGAGCGAAATCGTTGCCGTCGGCGACGAGATCAATGTCAAGGTGCTCAAGTTCGACCGTGAGCGTAACCGTGTTTCTCTGGGTCTCAAGCAGCTGGGCGAAGACCCGTGGGTCAACATCGTCGACCGCTATCCGGAAGGCATGAAGGTCAACGCTCGCGTCACCAATCTGACCGACTACGGCTGCTTCGCCGAGCTGGAAGAGGGTGTCGAAGGTCTGGTTCACGTCTCCGAAATGGACTGGACCAACAAGAACATCCATCCGTCCAAGGTGGTTCAGGTCGGTGATGAAGTCGAAGTCATGATTCTCGACATCGACGAAGAGCGTCGTCGTATTTCCCTGGGTATCAAGCAGTGCACCACCAACCCGTGGGAAGACTTCAGCGGCCGTTACAACAAGGGCGACCGCGTTGCCGGCACCATCAAGTCGATCACCGACTTCGGTATCTTCATCGGTCTTGAAGGCGGCATCGACGGTCTGGTTCACCTCTCCGACATCTCCTGGAGCGAAACCGGCGAAGAAGCGGTTCGTCAGTTCAAGAAGGGCGATGAAGCGGAAGCGGTCATCCTGTCGATCGATCCGGAGCGTGAGCGCATTTCGCTGGGCATCAAGCAGCTCGAGTCCGATCCGGTCTCCGAGTTCCTGGCCGTCAACGACAAGGGCGCGCTCGTCACGGGCCGCATCGTCGAAGTCGATGCCAAGGAAGCCCATGTCGAGCTGGCGACTGATGTCGTGGCCGTGCTCAAGGCCTCCGAGATCAGCGCTGACCGTGTCGAAGACGCGCGCAACGTGCTGAACGAAGGCGACAGCGTCGAAGCACGGATTGTCAGCGTGGATCGCAAGAGCCGCGTGATCAATCTCTCGATCAAGGCGAAAGACCAGGTCGAGGCGCCGCGTCGTGCGCCGGGCAAGACGCGTGACCAGGAAGCGGAGCCCAACGGCCCGACTACCATCGGTGATCTGATCAAGCAGCAGATGGGCCAGGACTAATTCTCTGAATTAGTTCTATCCCTCAGAAAACAGCGCCTCCGGGCGCTGTTTTTTTATGCGTCACCGTCAGGCATAACCATGTGGTCAATCGGTTCGAGCCCGAGGCGCTCAGCGCCCGAACCAGTGGCGAAAGCGCCGGTCTGCTTTGGGTGATGGTTTTGTCGCCAGCGTCGGCTTCCCTGCGAGCTGGTCGATGGCCTGGCCCAGTGGCAGGCAAATGGCGTCGAGATGATGCCGACACAGTCGCTGATCGAGAGCCCCGGGGCACTGGGCCATCAGCAGTCCGCAGTGATAGTTTGCCTGGTCCAACGGCGAGTGAAGATCGCGAAACGGCGATGCCTGTTGGCGACAGCGCTGGAGCTCACCGAGCAGCAATTGCAGGGTCTGGGCATCCAGCCAGCAACGCCGCGTTTCATCGTCGGCCGCCGTTATCGAATTGCCGATGGCCCGGAACGACACCTGCAGAAAGACGCAGGTGTAGTAGAGCTGGGAGCGCTCGGTCATCATCGTCGTCATCGCCATTTTTGATGAGAGTGATTCCTATTCTCTATCTCGACGGCTCCACTGTCAAAGTGCTTTTTCGGGGAGGTTTTTCCGAGGCACCCGGCGTATCCCCTTCACTCTGATGGACTGCGGCTTTCCAGCGCATTGAGAACCCCACGCAGAATCGATAGCTCCTTGCGGCTGGGCTCGGCGCGGGTAAACAGCGCTCGAAGATGGGCCTCCGTCTTGGCATGGGGCTGGGTCAGGAACCCGGCGCTATCCAGGGCTCGATGGAGATGACCATAGAAGTGTTCGAGCTGCTCGACCGTAGGATAGGGGCCGGCCGCTCTGGGCACCTGATGCGCCTCACCGTGCATTCGGGACTGTCTGAACGCTTCATAAGCGACGATCTGCACAGCCTGGGAAAGGTTCAGCACGCCATAATCGGGATTGGCGGGGATGTTCAACTGATGGGTGCAGTGGCCGATTTCCTCATTGGTCAACCCGTAGCGCTCCCGCCCGAAGACGATCGCGACGGGCCCTTCCGGTAGGCGCTGCCACAGCTCCGCTGCCATGAGATCCGGCGCGTGGTAGCAAGGAAGGGGCAGGCTGCGTAGACGAGCGCTGGCACCGATAACCTGGACACAGTCGCCGATCGCCTCGGAAAGCGTTTCGACGACGCGGCAGTCGTCGATGAGATCGGTCGCGCCAGCGGCGAGCCGAGTCGCTTCTTCATCGGGAAACTGGCGTGGCGACACCAGTACCAGATCGCTCAGCCCCATGGTTTTCATGGCACGTGCGCTGGCACCGATGTTGCCGGGATGGAAAGTCTGGACGAGAACGATGCGAATGCGATCCAGCATGCGTGGAAGGCTCCTGCTGACAAAGGCCTGATAACAAAAGAAAGGCGAAGTCTGACATAAATGGAAATCCGGCGGGAGCCGGTTGCTGCGTTACCGCTATCCCACGCGCTGAGCCCTATAACGACGAAACCCACCGGAAGGGTGGGTTCGTCACTGGTTTCAAGCGTGTCGAAACTAACTGGGCATGAGCAGGATCACTGGCTTTCGATGGCGTCCCCTGCGGCGTCGCTCTGGCCCTCGGCATTGATGTCGTCCAGTTCTTTCGAATCGGAAACATCAGTGGCTTCATCGGTCTCGGAGTCGACGGCATCGAGCGACTGGTTGGCGGCATCGCTGTGGCCGCTTTCCTTGTCGGTATCTTCCTTGCCGGAGGCGGTAACGCCGCTGCCTTCGGCGAGAGGCTTGTCATTGGCGTTCTCGGCTTCCTGCATTGCATCGCTCTGCGCCATGGCGCTGCCAGCGAAACCCATCAGCATCAGGGCGGTCAGTGAAGCGGTGATCAGATTCTTTCTCATGACAAATTCCTTTTGTGGAGGAGAACGGCATCGCGCTTTACTACGGTCAAGACACATTAACTATAGTGCATAGTCTCCATTTGTCCGCAGAATTTGCACTCGTCAACCTGTCGCCCATCTTGGCAGTCTGCTCAGGCTGGAATCCTTTCAGACGCGGGAGGCTTGAACTCCCGGGACTTCGACGCCATATCAGAGGTCAGTGTCGTAACTGCCTTTGCCGTCGTGACGTAGCCGTGAACGAGTCGATACCGTAAATCGGCTCCTCATGTGAGTGGTTCGTCGTACCGCTTAGGCGCGAACAGGAGAATCAGCTCATGAATGCAAAAGACTACATGGCCAAGCAGGGGATCTCGCTCGACAAGGAGGAAGAAAAGCCTCAGTCGCTCGAGGAGAAAGCCTGGGCCCGTGCCCGCGAGGCCGCGGAACATGGCCCCCGCAGTGGAACGCCGCATGACTGGGAAGACTGGGAGCGCCACCACGACGAACTGGCTTCCGATTCGCGCTCGATCCACAGCAAGGTAGGCGATCGGGGGCGCGCCAAAGGGCGCGATGCGAAGAGCGAGATAAATGACAAGGAGCGTGATCAATGAAAGGCTGCGTTCGACGCTGATGGGCACTATGCTCTACACGGGGTAAGGCAAGAGTAACCAAAGCTTTTCGTCAATTTGCCCTCGGGAGTGGGATCTCTATTCTCGAGGCGCCGCAATGGATTGTCGAAGATCAATAAAGATGTCGTTCTGGGCAAAGGAGGCTACATGGACATCATTCGTATCATTATCGCTATCATTCTACCGCCGGTGGGAGTATTCCTGCAGGTCGGTCTGGGGTTGCAGTTCTGGATCAACATCGTGCTGACGCTGCTGGGCTATATTCCCGGTATCATCCACGCCATCTGGATCATCGCAACGCGTTGAGGCACCGCTTCGACACAGTCCTTCGAAATAGTCCTTCGAGACAGACCTTCGAAACATTCACGACGGCTTCCTTCGGGAAGCCGTCGTCGTTTCAGAGCAAGGTTTTCCAGGGGATCTCCTGACTCTCCTGACGACGCGATGGAACTCCCATTCATCGCCGGTAGTTATTCATCACCGGTAGTGATTCATCATCGATAGTGATAGAGAATTCGCTCGTCCTTGCGCGGACCGACGATTCGCCATTCGAGGTCCAGTCCTTCCGGTGTCAGCACCAGCCTGGCGCTATAGGCGTCCGCCGAGCACTGATGAACTTCGGCATTGACCAGAGTGTCGTCGCTCTCCGCGATCAGATCGAACAGCAGAACGGCCGCTTCGACCCCGCGTCTTTCGTGGAAAAGCCGGACGCGGTCGTCAAAGAGCTCCCAGCGATAGACGTTACGCATGGGAACGCTACGACTCCCACCGGCGACCGTGAAGGTACCCGACTCAAAGAACCGCACATGGTTGTCCTCTTGCGTGATGTCGAGCGAGCCTTCGCCGTGACCGTTCCAGCCGACGTGCGACGCTTCACCGGAGCGTGCGTCGAATTCGAAGCGCGAGAGCTTGGGCAAAAGTCGACGTAGCCGTATAATGGCTGTCAACTTTGGTTCTTTTGAAGGTTTACCGTTCATGTCGTATCTCGTTGGCGTCACGGCGCTATGGGCTTTCTCGTTCAGTCTGATCGGCGTCTATCTCTCGGGACAAGTCGACAGCTACTTCGCCGTCATGACCCGCATCATCCTGGCGACATTGGTATTTCTTCCCTTTCTGCGCCCCGCCGCATTACGCTGGCCCGTTCGCCTGGGGCTGATGGCGATCGGTAGCGTGCAGCTTGGCGTGATGTATCTCTTCTTCTATCAATCCTTCCTGTTGCTGAGCGTACCCGAAGTCCTGCTGTTTACCATCTTCACGCCGCTGTACATCACCCTGATCGATGATCTGCTGGCACGACGCTTTTCGCCGCGCTACCTGCTGGTGGCGGTCGTGGCCGTGGCTGGGGCCGCCGTCATTCGCTACGACGGCGTGACCAGCGACTACTGGTTGGGTTTTCTGGTCGTGCAGGGGGCCAACCTGAGTTTCGCTTTTGGCCAGGTCGGTTATCGCCATCTGGCGCGCAGTTTGCCAAGCGGCGTGGCGCATCGCCACCTTTTCGGCTGGTTCTATCTGGGGGCGCTGTGTCTGGCAGTGCCGGCGTTCTGGATCCTCGGTGATGCGACGAAACTGCCGTCCACGCCGCTGCAGTGGGGTGTGCTGGGCTGGCTGGGGATCGCGGCCTCCGGATTGGGATATTTTCTCTGGAACAAGGGCGCCTGCCGCGTCGATGCCGGTACCCTGGCCATCATGAACAACGCGCTGATTCCCGCGGGTCTGATCGTCAATCTGCTGATCTGGAATCGGGACGCCGATCTGACCCGATTGTGCGTCGGCGCTGCGATTCTCGCCGGTTCGCTGTGGCTCAATGCGCGCTGGGCGAAGCGCAGCGGGGTGGCAACGGCAACGCCGGCGGCCAGTCGTTCCTGACCACGAAAACCCGGCAATGGCGTCCGTCCGGCAGGATCAGCAGCAGATGTCTGGGTGAACCGTGAAGCGAGAAGTGATCGGCGAGCGCAGCACCCAGCTCTGCCAGCGACATCGGCGCCATTATCGGTGGCGCGAGCCAGTGGGGTTTGATCAGCCAGTGACCGGTAGTCGCCTCGGGTAACCGCCGGGCCAGGGTGGCCCAGCACCGATGGGAGCACCAAAGGCCCTGCCAGACGCGCTCATTGGCTAGCGTCGGCAGCGGCAGGCGCTGACGCCAGGGGTGATAGAGAAACCCTGGCATGATGATTCGCTGTTGCAGCGGTCCTTCGGCGCCGAGCCGCTGGCGCTGATGCTGGGCGGCTGGCGATTGCCCCTTGGGTAACTGATGGTACTGGAGGCGATGGCATTTGATCGCCAGGGAGTCGAAACTGCCGATGCCGATCCAGCGCGCGGCATTTCGTTCGTCGCCGGGTCCCTCGGGTAGACCAAGAAAGAACTTGATGGCCAGTTCGGCATGGTAGATCGGCGGCTTGTGCTCGGCTTCAGTCGTCGCCGTGGACGCTTCGGTGGCATACAGCAGGTCGAGTTCGCCGAGCGTCTGCCTGTCCTCGCGCAGCGTCACGTTGTGGGCCAGTAACCGGGTGCGAGGCGCGTGATCCAGAATCCATTGCCACAGCGACTCATGATAGATGCCTAGGCGATGGGAGCGGCGCGCCTGATGATGGGCCTCGAAACTGGCTGTGCGTGATTCCTGCGTTAGCAGCCAGCAACGTCTTCGGCGAGGCTCATCGAGGCCGAGCTCTGCCAATGTGGGGCGGCCGGAATAACCGGACGTCGCATCGAGGGTCGCCATATCCGGCGCGTGCAGCAGCCAGGCGATGTCGCGCACCCAGAGTTGGCGGAGTGGCGCCAGATCCTGGCGCAACGGCTCTGCCGTCGGGTGAAAGGCGTCGAATAGTGCGTCAGGTTTTGAGTCGTGAATCATCATGGCTCGATGGGTGTGGTCCGGCGCCGCAGTCGGAAGCGGCTCGATCGTGGCGCCGGATGTCGTATGCCTAGCCCCTCGATTTCACGGCCACGGCGGTGACGTCCGTTGATTCGGAGCGGGCAGATCGTTCGATCAATGCCCGCGCTCATCCCGGGAGGCGATAGAAACTGAACTCGTGCGTCTGTGTCGTCTTGACCAGCGTCGCCATCCAGCCTGGCCCGATGCTGCGATGGTGGAAGAACTGCGCACCGTGGGTGATGTCCGGCAGCGTGCCGTTGAGCGCACGCCGAGCCATCTCTCTGGCCGTCGTATATTCCTTGGGTTCGTCGGCTTCGTCGGGACGCCCGTCACACCACCAGGAAAACTGACACCGGCCGGTCTCCGAACCCTGCTGAACGACGCCGCACAGCGTGGAAGGGAAGGTCGGATCGCCCAGTCGATTCATGATCACGTTGGCGACCGCCTGCATTTCTTGCGAGTCGGTGCCCTTGGCCTCCCAGTAGATCGACCGGGCCAGGCAGGTAATTGCGTCGTCCAGGGGGGCTCGCCCGTTGGGATCGACGGCCTGCGTACCCTCGGGCGTGAGTCGTATCGCGGCGGGAGCCGGCGCTATCTGATCTGTTTCGACGACGCGCTGCTCGAGCCGTTCGGCCTTCTGCCTGGCGATTTCGGCTTTGGTGGGCGGCGGCCCGGCCAACGCTGAAGTACAGCCCAACAATAGAACGGTCAGCGCAAGGTAGCGGGACAGACCCCGGTATCGCCGATTAGACAGCCTGGTCATCGGTGCCGATCGTTTGAATGACCTCGAAACCCTCGAACTTGGGCGGGCCTAAATACAGACCTTCGCGTCGACTCTGGCCGGCGTTGGCATGAGCGGCACGGAAGGCTTCCGAATGCGTCCAGTCCTCGAAATGCTGGCGAGTGCGCCACACGGTATGTGAGGCGTAGAGAACGTGATCTTCTTCCTGGGGGCCACGCAGCATCTGAAATTCGACGAACCCCGGCAGATCCTGAAGGTGCGTTTCTCGCTCCAGCCATATCGTCTCGAATTCGTGGGTGCGTTCCGGGTTGACGCGAAAGCGGTTCATGGCGATGAACATGCATTGACTCCTGGTTAAGACATCGTCCGGGTAAGACATTTTTCTGGTTAGAACATCGGCGTCAGCGAAAGACGCCGTGTGAAGACCTTCGCCGCTCGTTTTCAGCCCTGACTGGACAACATTGCCAGCATCCCGTGGCAAAAGTCGAGCCGGAAAGGCTCAGTCAGAATCGAGCGAGGCGTTGACGTCACCAGGGGTTAGTGGGCTAATCGAGGCAACGGTTCCCGCTTCTCGGTCATCAACCATGGATATTCCTCATCAGCGCCTGGTCTATTTTCGGGTCACGGTCGAATCCGGCTCGCTACGCAAGGCCGCGGCCAGGCTCGGCATCGCGCCGTCGGCGGTCAGTCGGCAGATTGCACTGCTGGAAGCCGCCTTCGAAGCACCGCTGCTCGAACGCACGCCGAGAGGGATCAGGCCCACACCGGTGGGCGAGATGGCGCTGGATTACTGTCGCCAGCGCGGAGACCTCGACGATGCATTCATCGGTCGGCTGGAGGCGTACCAGCGGCTCGAGACCGGTACGATCTCGCTGGTCGTCGGCGAGGGGTTCATCAACGATCTGATCGATGCCCCGCTGAAAGCTTTTGCTGAGCGCTACCGAGGCGTGCGTCTGGACATCGAGCAGGGCAGTACCGACGAGATCATCGAAGCCGTGGTCGAGGATCGGGCACATATCGGATTGATGTTCCACGAGCGAGTGCACCCGCAGATTCGCTTCTGGGCTTCCAGTGGCCAGCCGCTGCTGGCGATCTGCCCCGTGGATCATGCGCTGGCCCGGGAATTGAAGCCGATCTCGCTGCAACGACTCAGCGAAACCCCCATGGCGCTCTGGAAGCCGGGCCACGGCGTGCGCCGATTGGTGGATCAGGCCTTCGTGCAGGCGGGGTTGCGGCCGCAGGTGGCCGTGGAGACCAATTCGATGGCCGTGCTGCGTCGCGCGGTGGTGGCGGGTATGGGCATCACGCTACTGCCTCGCTTTGCCGTTGCCCACGAACTGGGCGAAGGCAATGTCGTTGCCTTGCCGGTGGCGTCGGCACTCTTTCAGAATTCCCAGGCCCACATGGTCACTCGGGTGGGCCGGCGCCAACCTCAGGCGAGTCTCAAGCTGCTGCGTCATCTCGGTTCGTGGATGCAGGCATTCCGCTCGCTGTCAGGCCGATCTGACTGAAACGTTCAGCGCTGCTCGAAACGCAGCAGCGTGCCGAGCACGCCGGGCGCGATATCGGCCTGGGTTTCGCTGTGGCGGTGGTAGTCGATGCCGACAGCTTCCCACTGCGTGATGGCGGCATTCAGGTCCCGGCAGGTCAACGTCAACGCCACGGCTCGTGGCGGCTGCTCTTCCAGATCCCCCAGGCTCGGGAAGGTTTCCGCCAGGGCTCGGCGATCGAGCAGGTGGCAGTCGCCCTTGTGGGTATGAATGGTCCATTCGGTGTCGCCGCCGCGTACGGCCTGGGGGCCATGAATGCGTCTGAAGTATTCGACGTCATAGCCGGGATCATCGCTGACGTACCAGATGTCGGCGATCGAGGTGGCGGTGTTGGCATGCGATTCCTGGGTCGGGTCGACACGAAACAGTTCCGGACGCAGCTGCTGGCACAGGAACTGGGTCAGGAAGGGGCGTTCTGCATCATGCAGGATATCCAGCGCCACGCTGATCTCTTCGTCGCGTCCGCTTGGCAGATGTGCTGTGCGTCGAAAAATGATCGGACACGCCTCGGTAAATCCTCGCGCTGCCACCAGCGCATGATCGCGCTGAATGCTGTTGCTATCGAGCGCCACCATGGCGATACCGTCGCCGACCGCTTTCAGACGAGCCTCGATTAGCCGGCCGAACTGGAAGCCGTTATCGTCCTGGTAATCGAGGCATTCGGGACGCCCGATACCGATCAATTCGATGAAATTATTGCTGAAGAACAGCAGGTGATTGTCCGTGCCCCACGGGTGCTGATGGCGCGCGTTGACGGTGAAACCCAGATCCGTGGCTGCCCGGGCGGCATGATCGAGATCACTGACCGCCAGTAAAGGGTGATCGATACCGAAGCTCATGAGCCGTCCGTCCGATAGTGTCGTTGTCTGCAGTATTGCCTAAGATCGAGAGTAAGAGGGGTAGGGTACGGGATCGGCCGCGTTTTTTCTCATTTCGGCACCGCTCTCTCGGTCCGGCTCTGCCACGACACGGTCGATATCTTTCGACGTATTGGGCCCATGCGGCGAGATTCACGGCAGCCCGATGGCTAAGGCTTGCCGGTTTCTTACTTTCGACCGCGCCCAGATCGCTACGCGTGGCCGCTGCCGTAGCCCATGGCGACGCTGGCTTCGAGGCCGGTCTCGACCCACACGCTTTGGGGAATCGTGTATTCGCGCAAGCCGTCGAGTCCGCTGGAGCGGCCGAAACCGCTGTCGCGGAAGCCGCCGAAGGGCGACATCACATTGATCGCCTTGTAGCTGTTGATCCAGACGGTGCCGGCGCGCAACTGAGCGGCGACGCGATGCGCCCGGGCCGGATCCTGCGTCCAGACGGCACCGGCGAGGCCGAAGCGAGTTGCATTGGCGAGGCGAATGGCATCGGCTTCGTCATCGAACGGCATTGCCACCACGACCGGGCCAAAGACTTCCTCGCAGGCGATTTCCATCGAGGCATCGACATCGGCGATCACGGTGGGCGCGAGATAGTAGCCGTCCGCCCCTTCTGGCAGGTCCGCAGGGCGGGCGCCGCCGCTAACGATGCGAGCCCCGGCAGCGCAGGCGCGTTCGATCATGCCGGTCACGCGTTCGAACTGGCGCGCGTTCTGCAGCGGTCCCATCCGGGTCGCTTCCTCGGCGGGCAGGCCAACGGCGATCTGGCTGGCAGCACGGCCGACGCGTTCGACCACGGCGTCGAAAATGTCGCGCTGGATCAGCAGTCGCGAGCCGGCCACGCAGCTCTGCCCGGCCGCCGCGAAGATCGCCGCCTGCGCGCCGGCCACGGCGTCGTCGAGCCTGGCATCGCCGAAGATGATATTGGCGGATTTGCCGCCGAGCTCGAGCACGCTGGGCACCAGCCGACGGGCGCCGGCTTCGGCAATCAGGCGGCCGCTGTCGGGCGAGCCGACGAACACCAGCTTGCTGATGCCGTCGTGGCCGGTCAGGGCTGCGCCGGTGGTCGTGCCGACGCCGTTAACGATGTTGATCAGGCCTTGCGGCAGGCCGCCGGATTCGAGCAGGCGGGCGATGACGACCGAAGAGAATGGCGTCAGCTCCGAGGGTTTGAGCACGACCCCGTTGCCCGCGGCGATGGCCGGGGCCAGCTGCCAGGCGCAGGTGAACATCGGCGCATTCCAGGGCGTGATCTGGCCGACGACGCCGAACGGCACGTGGCGCACGTAGTTGAGATGCGAGGTGGGCACCGGGATGACTTCGCCGTGCTGCTTGTCGCACCAGCCGGCGTAGTACTCGAACATTTCGCGGACCTTGCCGACTTCGCCCCGGCAATCGCGGATCGGCTTACCCGCGACCACGCTCTCTAGCTGGGCGAGGTCTTCTTCGTGGCCCTCCAGTCGACGGACGGCGGTGTTCATGCGTCGACCCCGTTCGCTGGCGGTCAGCGCCATCCATTCGACCTGGGCACGTGCAGCGGCTTCGACGGCCTGATTCAGCAGTTCGGCACCGGCATCTCGATAGTTGATCAGTTCACCGCCGGTGGCCGGATTCGTCAGCCTGATGGCATCGCCCTGACCGGTGACCAGATCGCCATTGATCCAGTTGGAACAGGGCGTGTCTCCGGCTTCCAGCGACAAACCGAATTGGGTGAGAAGACGATGCAGGGTTTGCTGTGCCTGAGTGTTCAGCGCGTTCATGCGGAGGCTTCCTCATCGCCGGCGGCGGAAGGGGCGAAACCGATGCCGGCCTGGGCCAGAATGGGCGAAGTGATGTGATTGAAGTCGTCGGCATCCGCCGGCCGATCGGCGTTGACGTGCCAGCCAGCCACTACCTGATCCAACAGCGCCAGATCGAGGTCGAGACCTTCGGCGGCATCGCGCGCCAGGCGCAGGTCCTTGCGCATCAAGCCGCTGGTAAAGCCGGAGTCGAAGCGCCCGGAGAGAATCCATTCAGGAAAGTTGACTTCACTGATGGCGCTGCGACCGGAGCCGCTGTTAAGACCGGCCAGGCAGGCCGCCGGGTCGACTCCCGCCTTGGCGGCCAGCGTGACCGCCTCGGCTGTGGCGATCAGGTTGGTGGCGCAGAGGTAGTTGTTGGCCAGCTTGACGACGTGGCCGCTGCCCGGGCCGCCCACGTGGGTGCGTCTGGCGGACATTGCCTCGAGCATCGGCATGACCCGCTCGATCGTTGCCATGTCGCCGCCCAGCAGCATGCCGAGCTTGCCGCTCGCCGCGCCCTTGGGGCCGCCGCTGACCGGCGCGTCCAGCCATTCGAGCCCGGCATCGATCACCTTGGCCGCCAGTTCGCGGCTCACCACCGGATCGCTGGTGGAGGTATCGACGATCACGCTGCCCCTGGGCGCCAGTGTGAGCAAGCCCGGGGACGTCTCGATGACTTCACGCACGTGATCGGAGGTCGGCAGTGACAGCAGATAGACGTCGCTGGCCGGCATCGCGTCGGGCGTGACGGTGTCGAGACCCTGATCGGCGAGACGTTGGCGGGCGGTTTCGAACACGTCGCTGCCGGTGACATCGAAGCCGGCGCGCTTGAGCGTCAGCGACATGTTGCCGCCCATCTGGCCAAGACCGATGACGGTGATTTTCATGCAGTTCTCCTGGCTGGGTCTGGAAATGAAGCGTTCCGCTCGGCGCGTCGTGTCACTCGCTCAGCAGTTCCCTCACCAGTGCTTGCCAGTAGGCAACGCCGAGGGGAGAGATGGCATCGTTGAAGTCGTAGGCCGGGTTGTGCAGCGCGGCGCTATTGCCGTTGCCCAGCCAGACATAAGCGCCGGGGCACTGGTTCAGCATGAAGGCGAAGTCTTCCGACCCCATGCTGGGCGCCATGTCGCGGTGAACCTTGGCGATACCGGGAAGCGTGTCGAGCACGTCGGCGCAGCGCGCGGCGTGCTCGGGATCGTTGATCGTCGCCGGATAGCGCGCCTGATAGTCGAGTTCGGCCTTGAGGCCGTGAAACTGGGCGGTGGCATCCACGGCATCGCGAAAGCGCTGCTCCAGCCTGGCCTTGAGCGCTGCATCGAAGCAGCGCACGGTGCCGCGCAGTTCGACCGTCTCGGGAATGACGTTATAGGCGTCGCCAGCGTGAAACTGGGTAATACTCAGCACGGCGGATTGATGGGGCGGGGTCTCGCGGCTGATCAAGCCCTGCAGTTGATTGGCCAGCTGGCAGGCGGCAAGCACCACATCCGTGCCCAGATGCGGCATGGCGGCGTGGCAGCCGCGCCCGGTCAGTCTGAGCGTGAAAACATCGAACGCCGCCATTACCGGGCCGTCGTGGACGGCGGCTTCACCGACAGCGAGTCCCGGCCAGTTGTGCAGGCCGTAAACCGCCGCCATCGGGAAGCGCTCGAACAATCCTTCCTCGACCATCACGCGGCCGCCACCTTCGCTCTCTTCGGCGGGCTGGAAAATACAGTGCACCTGGCCGGCAAAGTCTGGGTTTCTCGCCAGTGCGCAGGCCGCGCCCAGCAGCATGGTGGTGTGGCCGTCGTGGCCGCAGGCATGCATGCGGCCCGGTATCGTCGAGCGGTAGTCGACGTCGTTGAGCTCCTCGATCGGAAGCGCATCGATATCGGCACGCAGACCAATGGCACGGCCCGGGCCTCGGTTACCCTCGATGGTGACAACGATACCGGTACCGCCGCCAAGGCCGGTGACCGGGTCGAGACCGTGCTCACGTAGTATCGCGGCAATGCGCTGACTGGTGCGAGTCTCTTCGAACGCGATCTCCGGATGGCGGTGGAAGTCGTGGCGCCACTCGGTCAACGTTTCAGGATCGGGATAGGAAGCGGGTTGGTTCATGATCTCCTCCGATAATGGCGGTCAATGACTTAAAGCAACAGTTGGGCTACGACCGCCGAACCGACATAGGTGCCGGTGAATACCAGCAGCGAGATGATGATCAGTTTCCAGCCGGTCTGGCGGAACATCGTGAACTCGCGGCGGCTGAGGGCCAGTCCGGCGTAGGCCAGCACCGGCGTGACGATGGCCAGGAAATTGACCGCGGCGAGCTGATCGACGATCCAGCCGCTGCCCGGAAAAAACGGCAGCGTCATGATGATGCTGACCAGTGATACCCAGGCCACGCCGGGCAGATAGAACGGTGCCAGGCGGGTGATGACCAGGCCGATCAGGGTCATGATGTAGAGAATGATCATGCCCGGCAGGGCGTCGATCAGTGAGGCGCCGTTGATGGTGTTGGCGATCCAGCCGACCACGCAGGCCATCGCCAGCACCGCGGCGGTCTTGCCGAGATTCGATTCGGGACGTTCTTCGGCGGTCAGGTCGTCGTTTTCACCCTGACTGCCGCCATCGGCCGCGGTGACACCCGCCATGCTGTCGGCGCGACTACGTCCGCCCAGGCGGCGATATAGCCATTCCGCGACGGGCAGCGCGATGAACAGTGACACGTAAAGCCCCGTGGCGTAGGTCAGCAGGTTGCTGGCGCCAGCGAAAGCGAGCAGGTCATCGGCGAGATCGGGCATGGCGCCGGCAAGCGCCCCGGAGCAGGCCGCCACCATGCTGCCGCTGCCGACACCGCAGGCCATGGCCAGCGCGCGTGGATCGAACCAGTCGAGCGAGGCCAGATAGCCGGCCATCAGCGCGAACCACAACGTGCCGAACATGGTGCCGACGACATACACGCCCATTACGCCGATCCCCTCCGGCCCCTTGAGGCCGTACTTGTCGGAGATGATCGCGATATTGGGCTCGCGAGCGATCGAGTATGTCGCGCCGATGGCCTCGCGGCCCATCTTGAGCACCAGCACCGCGACCGGCAATGCCACCAGCATGGTGCCGAGGTTGCCCAGTTCCTGCAGGATCAGTGCCGGGCCGGCGCTGATGAGCTGGTCGATGGCCGGGCCGATGGTCGAGCCGAAGCGTGCGATGAACGGCATGATCGAGATCAGGATCAGCGGGGTAGCCGCCTGGCTGACGCTTTCCGGCAGGAATCGCTTCGTTCCCGCAAATAGATGGGGGTTGAGCAGTACGCCGAGGATAAAGGCATAGAACAACGGCAACAGCAGCAGGGCGCCGGGTCCGAGCGGGATCTTGAGAATGCCGATCCATTCACTGAACAGCGAGAGTACGACGACCAGCAGGTGCAGGCGCCAGTTGAGCAGTTGGGAGAGGGACATCGGTCGCGACCTCTTTATTGTTGGTGGAGAGGTGATTGACCGAGTATCGAGAGAGAGCGTGATCGAATGAAAGGCGCGAGGTGTTCTGTTTATTGGATGGCCTGACGTAAAACGGGGTGGGCCAAAGGCCCACCCCGTCACGACGATTGCGGCTGTTACCGCATCAGTGTTGCCGAACTAGAGAATCAATCCTCCGGCAGGGCGTACACCACGACCTGATCGCCAACCTGATCCTTGAGGATCGTGTTGCCGCCGGCGACGAAGGCAACATACTGGCGGCCCTTGTACTCGTAGACCGAGGGATTGGCCACGGCCGGTGCTTCGGCCTGGTCTTCCCACAACTCTTCACCGGTCTTCAGCGAGAAGGCGCGCAGCTTGGCATCCATCGAGGCACCGATGAACACGACGCCGCCTGCCGTCACGGCCGGGCCACCGATGGTCGGTGAACCCCATTTTTCGGGCATGAAGAAGCCGTACTGCTGAGAAGCCCCGATCGGACGACGCCATTTCACGTCACCGGTATGCATGTCGATCGCCACGAGCTCGCCGAAGGGCGGCTCCCAGCAGGGCATGCCCAGCCAGTTCGTCGCGACCTGCAGGCGCAGGCCGTACGGCGCGCCTTCCTGCGGCGCGAAGCCACTCTCGTTGCCGGAGCCGCTATCGGCCTTTTTGTAATCCTCGCGATTGTACAGCTTGATGGTCTGCACGATATGCGAGGTGTTGACGATCGCGGTCTGACTCTGGGGATCGTAAGCGACACCGCCCCACTGCACGCCACCGGCACTATCAGGATAGGAGAGTGCGCCTTCTCCCTTGGTGGTCGGCGGTGTGTACATGCCTTCGTAGGTCAGATTGTCCCACAGACGCGAACACTGGCCACCGCCCACGGCATCGGCGAGGCCCCAGATCTCGGGCTTCTTGGACTGATCCAGCAGCGGGGCCGGCTTGGTCGGGAACGGCTGTGTCGGAGCATACACTTCGCCTTTGACGCTGCCATCGCCCTGCGGTACCGGACGTTCCTCGATTGGCCAGACGTCTTCCCCGGTCAGACGGTTGACCACGAACAGGAAGCCCTGCTTGGTCGCCTGAACCAGTGCCGGAATCTCTTTTCCGTCGACGGTGATATCCATCAACGTCGGGGCGGAGTTGATGTCGTAGTCCCAGATATCGTGGTGAACCCACTGACGAGACCACACCACTTTACCGGTGTCGATATCCAGCGCGGTGGTCGACGTTGCCAGCGGTGCCTTTTCGGTGCGGTTGCCGCCCCAGTAGTTCGGAGATGGCGAAGAGACCGGCAGATAGAGCAGGCCGTTCTCGCGGTCGGCAGACATGTGCGTCCAGACGTTGGCGGTACCGCTCTTCTCGCGCATCTCGTCGGAGAGCGCTTGGAACGTCCATTCGAGCTCGCCGGTCTGGGCGTTCAGCGAGAAGATCGTTCCCGGCGGTGCCTGTTCGTAGGCCCAGTCCATACCGGCCCAACCGAGCATCAGGTGATCACCGACCACGGTCGGTGGCTGCAGTATGGACAGCGGCCATACGGCGTGGGTGTCGTTCCACTGGTTGACGTTGAGCACGCCGTTGTCGGCGAAGCCCTTGCAGAGCTTGCCGGTATCGGCGTCCAGCGCGAACAGCTGAGCGTCCATGGTGCCCATGTAGACGATCTTCTGGCACGGTTCACCGGCGACCGGGTTTTCTGCTTCCCAATAGGACACGCCGCGGTTCTTCAACACCGGCTGGGTCAGCGCCTTGCGCGAAGACTTGGTGTCGAAGCTCCACTTCTCTTTACCGGTGCCCGGGTCGAGCGCGATCAGGCGATAGAAGGGCGTGCCGATATAGATGGTGTCGTTGGCGAAGACGGGCGTCGCCGACCAGACGCTTGCCGGCGTATCTCCGGAACCGTCGGAGACGTCACCGGTATGGAATTCCCAGACTTTCTCGAGATCGCCGACATTGTCCGCCGTAATCTGGTCGAGGGGGCTGTACTTCTGGGCGTTGAGCTGACCGTGGAAGCTGTCCCAGGTGGCGTTTTCCGGCACCAGCGGAATCGACGGGCGATCGCTGTCGTTGCGGGCGCCGGTGTCCGTCGTGGCAACGTCTTC